>JBJTBD010000030.1:0-30172 GCA_046091195.1 Actinomycetota bacterium | reverse complement strand
AAGTTGTCCTGCAACTGGGTGTGCTTATAGAGCTGATTGAGCACCACCTGCGCGACGGCGTCGCGCTTGAGCTCGATGATGAGACGCATGCCGGTGCGGCTCGAGGAGTCGTCGCGCACATCCGCGATCCCGGTGAGCTTGCCCTCGCCGACGAGCTCGGCGATGCGCAGCAGCAGGTTGTCCGGGTTCACCTGGTACGGCAACTCGGTGACGATCAGGAGGTGGCGACCGCGCGCATCCTCATCCACGGTGACGACCGCGCGCATGGTGATCGAGCCGCGACCGGTCCGATACGCATCCTCGATGCCCTTGCGCCCGACGATGAGTGCACCGGTGGGGAAGTCCGGTCCCTGCACGATCTGCAGCAGTGCCTCCATCCGCTCCTCGCGCTCGGCATCCGGGTGCTCGAGCAGCCACCTCGCGGCCTCAGCCACCTCGCGCAGGTTGTGCGGGGGGATGTTGGTGGCCATACCCACCGCGATACCCGCGGACCCGTTGACCAGCAGGTTGGGGAATCGGCTCGGCAGCACCGTAGGTTCCATGGTGCGGCCGTCGTAGTTGGGACCGAAGTCGACGGTCTCCTCGTCGATGTCGCGCACCATCTCCATCGCGAGGGGTGCCATGCGGCACTCGGTGTACCGCTGGGCGGCGGGCGGATCGTTACCGGGGGAACCGAAGTTGCCCTGCCCCTGCACCAGCGGGTACCGCAGGCTCCATGGCTGCGCGAGGCGGACGAGGGCGTCGTAGATCGCGCTGTCACCGTGCGGGTGGTAGTTGCCCATGACATCGCCGACCACGCGCGCGCTCTTCGAGAAGTTGCGGTCCGGGCGGTAGCCGCCGTCGTACATCGCGTAGAGAACGCGGCGGTGCACCGGCTTCAAGCCGTCGCGCACATCCGGCAGCGCACGGGACACGATGACCGACATGGAATAGTCCAGGTAGGACCGCTGCATCTCGGTCTGCAGGTCGACCGGTTCGATCCGGCCACCGGTCAGCTCGATGGTGTCGATGTCGTCAGCCACGGGTGTCTCTTTCGAGATGTCGAGGAATCGGACGTCTTTGGCGTTCTGTTGGATGAAGTTGCGGCGGGACTCGACGTCCTCCCCCATGAGGACGCTGAACATCTCGTCGGCCTGGGCGGCGTCATCCAGGGTGACCTGGAGGAGCACCCGGCGCGCCGGATCCATCGTGGTCTCCCACAACTCGTCCGCGTTCATCTCGCCGAGACCCTTGTAACGCTGGACGGCCTCTTCCTTGGGCAGGCGTTTGCCCGCCGCGGTCCCGGCCTCGATTAGCGCATCGCGCTCCCGATCGGAGTAGGCGAAGTCGGGTGTCTCGCGCATCCACTTGATCTTGTACAGCGGGGGCTGGGCGAGGAAGACGTGACCCAGTTCGACGAGGGGGCGCATGAACCGGAACAGCAGGGTGAGCAGCAAGGTGCGGATGTGTTGGCCGTCGACGTCGGCGTCTGCCATGAGGACGACCTTGTTGTACCGCAGGCGGTTGATATCGAACTCGTCCTGCACACCGGTACCGAACGCGGAGACGAGGGCCTGCACCTCGTTGTTCTGCAGCACCTTGTCGATGCGCGCCTTCTCGACGTTGAGGATCTTGCCGCGGATCGGCAGGATCGCCTGGATCCGCGGATCCCGGCCCTGGCGCGCGGACCCACCCGCGCTGTCACCCTCGACGATGAAGATCTCGCACTCGTCGGGTTCCCGGCTCGAGCAGTCGATCAACTTGCCGGGCATACCGGCGCCACCGAGGAGTCCCTTGCGGTTGCGGGCGAGGTCACGTGCCTTGCGCGCCGCGATGCGTGCGGTGGCGGCGTTGACCGCCTTGCGGGCGATCTCCTTACCCTCACCCGGGTTCTTCTCGAACCATCCTCCGAGTTGCTCGTTGACGATCTTCTGCACGAACGCCTTCATCTCGGTGTTGCCGAGTTTGGTTTTGGTCTGGCCCTCGAATTGCGGCTCGGTGAGCTTCACGCTGAGAATCGCGGTGAGTCCCTCGCGGATGTCCTCACCGGTGAGGTTGGTGTCCTTCTCCTTCAGGATCCCCCACTCGCGGGCGAACTTGTTGATCATCGAGGTCAGCGCGGCGCGGAAGCCCTCCTCGTGCGTGCCACCCTCCGTGGTGTTGATCGTGTTCGCGAAGGTGTACACGCTCTCCGCATAGGTGGTGTTCCACTGCATGGCGACCTCGCAGCTCATCCGCTGGTCGCGGGACTCCGCCTCGAGGCTGATCACCGTCGGATTCGCCGCACCCTTCGCGGCATTGATGTGCCGGACGAAATCCGCGATGCCGCCGTCGTAGTGATAACGAACAGCACGAACATCATCAACGATCTCCTCGACACTGTCCGCGTCGCGGATGGCTGTGGTGCGCTCGTCGATCAACTCGATGGTCATCCCCTTGTTGAGGAACGCCATCTCCTGGAACCTGCGGGCGAGTGTGGTGAAGTCGTAGTGCGTGGTTTCGAAGATGCTCCCGTTGGCCCAGAAGGTGACCGTGGTGCCGGTGCGGGTGGTCTTCTCGCCCTTCGCCAACGGTGCGACGGGAACGCCGTCTTCATAGGACTGACGCCAGACGAAACCATCGCGATGGACTTCGACCTCGAGATGACTCGACAGTGCGTTGACGACGGACACACCGACGCCGTGCAGACCGCCGGAGACGGAATACCCGCCACCACCGAACTTGCCACCGGAGTGCAGCACGGTGAGCACGACCTCCACCGCGGGACGCTTCTCCACCGGATGCTCATCGACCGGGATACCGCGGCCATCGTCGGTGACGCGCACGCCGCCGTCGGCGAGCAATGTCACGGTGATGGTGGTGGCGTACCCGGCCATCGCTTCATCGACGGAGTTGTCGACGACCTCGTAGACCAGGTGGTGCAGACCGCGCTCGCCGGTCGAGCCGATGTACATGCCGGGGCGTTTGCGGACGGCGTCGAGGCCTTCGAGCACGGTGATCGCACTGGCGTCGTAGGACACGGCGGCGAGCCTCCTCATCGGGCCCGGGAACTGCCCGATTTGTCACTGATGAGCGGGTCCCGGATGTAACCGCTCCTGACCCGCAGTCTAGTGGTTTCGGCCGACATCGACCCGCGCACCACGGCCCTTGGACAGTCTTTTGGCGCCATGGACCCCCGTCGGTGATCCCCCCTACGCGGTAGGCGTAATTCGCCACAGATGCGGCCTGGGAAGGGGAATCAGCCGTATGTGTCGCGCGGCCCCCGGCCCTTGACCCGCCTCGGCCCCTTCACCCAGGAGGGGGCTTGGGGTCCCCGGATCTCCAGCCGGGTCACCACCCCCGGTCCCAGGGCCCGGTCGAGGGCCTGCTGGATCCCGGGGAGGAGCAGTTTCACCTGGGTGGCCCAGGCCGTGGAGTCCGCCTGGAGGACCAGTCGGCCGTCGTCGAACTCCCCCGGGGTCACGTGGTCGGCGAGCTCGGGTCCCACGATCGACGGCCACTCCTGGGCAACCCGGGCCACGGCGGCCTGGGTGCTCCAGCCTGACGCGGTGACGAACTCCTCGAGGGCGCGCCCCACCGGTTGGGGTCCCTGGGAGGTACCGGACCTGCGGCGGCGCGGGCCGGGCTTGCCGCGCACGGCACGTCGGAGTGCCGCCGAGGCCGCCGCGTCGATGTCGTCGCTCATGCTGCCTGCGCCGTGAGGGATCCCTTGCGGACCTCGTACCGGATCCCGCTGAGTGCGGCGGGAATGTCCTCGGCCACCGCCGCGGTGATGAGTGTCTGGGTCCCCTCCCCCGCCATGGTGGCAAGTCTCTCGCGGCGACCGACGTCGAGTTCGGCGAAGACGTCGTCGAGGATCACGATCGGATCGACGCCGTCGG
Organism: Actinomycetota bacterium; assembly: GCA_046091195.1. GTDB lineage: Bacteria > Actinomycetota > Actinomycetes > S36-B12 > S36-B12 > VGCC01. The sequence goes on along the minus strand of JBJTBD010000030.1, from coordinate 26,312 downwards.
AACGCAGCACATCCGCCGACGCCAGACGCAGGGCGAGTGCGAACGACCAACTCTCACCGTGGGATGCGTATCCCTTCACCGGGTGCCCGTCGAGGTGGAGATCGAGGTCGTCGCGATGTGGGCCGACGAGTGTCACACCACGCTGGATCTCCTCCCGACGTCGATCACGCGCCGCGGTGAGCAGGAGTGTCCGCCACTCGTCCACGGATTCCACGATCTCTTCCGAGCATCGTGGTCGGTAGGCGACCTGGGTTGCGGAGTGTTCCCCGGCGACGGCTGCGTAGCGCTGCTGCACGAACGGCTGCAATTCTGCAACGAGCCGCACACGCGCGTCGGTGATCTCCGCACCGAGGGACGCCAGTTGTTCATCCCAGATGTCGAGGGTGCTGTCGAGATAGGGGTCACGTGATCCGGACTTGAGGAGAGCGGAGCGTTGTTTCACCACGCGGTCGTAGTCCGCGCGAACACCGGCCATGCGTGGAGATCGTTGGATCATGATGTCGTCGAGGAAGGCGCGCCGCTCGGAGGGATCACCCTTCACCAGGCTGAGATCCTCCGGTGCGAACATCACCACCCGCACGATGCCGAGTATGTCGCGTGCCCGTCCCGCGGCGGCACGGTTGATCCGGGCTTTGTTCGCTTGCCCCGGGGTGATCTGCAGATCGATCGTCACATGTCGATCGCCTTCGACGACGTGGGCACGCACGATGCCGAAGTCGCAGCCCTCGCGCACGAGGGGTGTGTCCGTGGCAACCCGATGACTACGCAGGGTGGCGAGGTAGCCAACCATCTCGACGATGTTGGTTTTGCCCTGACCATTCGATCCGATGAAGCAGGTGACGCCGGGGGTGAGGTGGATATCCGCCTGCGCGTAGGAGCGGATGTCGGTCAGGCTGAGCTGCTGCAGCCACATGCGTGGTCAGCCGGTGAGACGTACCGGCATCAACAGATAGCGGTAGTCATCGACGGCGCCCTCGCCGTGTCCGGTGAGGACGGCGGGCCGGGTGGCCTGGGTGAAGGAGAAGCGTGCGGTGGCCGCGCCGCAGGCGTTGAGGCCGTCGAGGAGGTACCCGGGGTTGAAGGCGATCTCGATGTCATCACCCTGGATGCTGCACTCGACCGCTTCCGTGGCCTGGGCGTCGTCTCCTGCACCGGCGCGCAGGGACACTTCCCCATTGCCGAAGGCGAGCCGCACCGGGGTGTTGCGTTCCGCGACGAGTGCGACGCGCTTGACCGCTTCGACGAGTGCCGACGTGTCGACCTCCGCGATGCTCGAGGACTCACTCGGCAACAGGGATCGGTACTTGGGAAATTCGCCATCGAGCAGACGCGACGTGGTGCGCCGGGAATTGCCTTCGAAACCGATCAACCGCTCACCGGTGGGACCGAGGGCGATGATCACGTTCTCCCCCGCAGCCAGCGACTTCGCTGTGTCGGAGAGGTTGCGCGCCGGGACAAGTGCCGCAACATCGAGGGTGGAGGAATTCGGTTTCCAGGTGAACTCGCGCACCGCCAGGCGGTACCGGTCCGTGGCGGCGAGGGTGATGGTGGCGCCGTCGAACTCCATGCGGATACCGGTGAGGGTGGGCAGGGTGTCATCACGACCGGCCGCCACCGCCACCTGCGCGACCGCGGCGGCGAACAGATCCGCGTCCACGGTTCCACTGGCCTCGGGCATCCTGGGCAGTTGCGGGTAATCCTCGATGGGAAGTGTGGGCAGGGTGAACGAGGAGCGTTCACACAAGATCGATACCCGGGATCCCTTGGATGCGATGACGACGGGCTTTAACGGCAACGACTTTGCGATATCGGAGAGCAACCGACCCGAGACGAGTGCGGTGCCTGGTTCCTCGACCACGGCCTCGACCTCCACGCGGGCGGAGACTTCATAGTCGAAGCTGCTGAGGGTGACCGTGGATCCCTCGGCGGTGATCACCACACCGGCAAGGACCGGCAGCGACGGCCGCGAGGGGAGGGTGCGGGCAGCCCAGGAGACAGCATCGGCGAGCACATCGCGCTCGATGCGGATCTTCACGAGGCCTCCCAGTAATAGAGGTCAGACATTACAAGGGATCTGTGACTCTGGGCAGTCCTCGATCCACACCGCTCACACCGAAGAGTGGTGATACTTCCCTGAACTCTCTCTTTCATCGTCGTCATAGGTGCTGTGGGTTCTGGGGATATCCCGACAACCACGGCGGATTCCGCGGATTCGATGTGGGGACCGACTGTGGAGGCGATGTGGGCGGGCGGCCGAGTTCTGCACAGCGCGTCCGAGACACCCCGATCCATCCACGGGTCGACCCGCCGGGATCCCCAGATCGGGCCGCAGATGACGAATCCGTATCGTTTTTGTCCACAGAGTGTCCCCAACCGTGGAAACAGCGGATGAAAACAGGACGAAACACCCAGTCGAGGGCCGGAAAGCCCTAGTTATCCCCACGTTTATCCACAAAGTCTGTGCACAACTGGGGACAACGTGGGGATTGTGTGATCAGGTGGTGCGGATGTGCCGTTAGATCGGTCGCGGCTGCGACTTGATCCGGCTGGTCAGGTCGGTGACCTGGTTGAACAGGCTGCGGCGCTCGGCCATGAGTTGGCGGATCTTGCGATCGGCGTGCATCACCGTGGTGTGATCGCGACCACCGAAGGCCTGGCCGATCTTCGGCAGCGACAGGTCGGTGAGTTCCCGGCACAGGTACATCGCGATCTGGCGTGCGGTGACCAGGACCCGCGAGCGGCTCGAACCGCACAGGTCGTCGATCGTCACCCCGAAGTACTGGGCCGTGGCCGCCATGATCTGGGCGGCGGTGATCTCCGGCCCCGCCTCGTTGGGTAGCAGATCCTTCAGCACGGCTTCCGTGATGGCGAGGTCCACCGGTTGCCGGTTGAGGGATGCGAACGCGGTGACACGGATGAGGGCACCCTCGAGTTCGCGGATGTTCGTAGCGATCTTCGACGCGATGTACTCCAGCACCTCCGGCGGGGCGACGAGACGCTCCTGCACGGTCTTCTTGCGGAGGATCGCGATACGGGTCTCGAGGTCGGGGGGTTGAACGTCGGTGATCAAGCCCCACTCGAAGCGAGAACGCATCCGATCCTCGAAGTCCTGCAACTGCTTTGGCGGCAGATCGGAGGTGATGACGATCTGCTTGTTCGCGTTGTGCAGGGTGTTGAAGGTATGGAAAAACTCTTCCTGTGTCTGGACTTTTCCGCTCAGGAATTGGATGTCGTCGACGAGTAGGACGTCGATGTCGCGGTAGCGACGCTGGAAGTTGGCGGCCTTGTCGTCGCGGATCGAGTTGATGAACTCGTTGGTGAATTCCTCCGAGCTGATGTACCGGACGTGCGTGCCCTTGTAGAGGGTGCGGGTGTAGTGGCCGATCGCGTGCAGCAGGTGGGTCTTGCCCAGTCCGGAGCCGCCGTAGATGAACAGCGGGTTGTACGCGCGGGCCGGTTGCTCGGCCACCGCCACCGCGGCCGCGTGGGCGAACCGGTTCGAGGAGCCGATGACGAAGGTGTCGAAGACGTACTTGTCGTTGAGCCGGCCATCGACATCACGGGTGCTCGGCGAGCCGGTGCCCGGACGTGCGGGCTCCTCCACCACAGTCTCCTCGGCGTAGGTGGCGTCGGCGACCTCATCGGTTTCCTCGTCGAGGGCACTCGCCAGCGAGGGGTCGACCGTGACGGCCAAGCGCACGGGCTGACCCAGGAGCTCGGAGATCGCGTTCACCACGAGTGGGCGCAGCCGGGTTTCGAGCACGTCCTTGGTGAATTCATTGGGGGCGGCGACGAGTGCGGTGTCCCCCACGAGGCCCAGGGGGGATGTGAGCGTGACGAAGGCGCGCTGTTGCGCGGTGAGGGAGGTCTCCGACAGGTCCGAGATGGCCCGGGTCCAGACGTCCGCGAAATCAGGCGTAGTGGTCATGACAGGGCAGCCTCCCGTGTTGTCCGGAACTTGTCCACATCGTTATCCACAGATGTGGAGCAGAGGGCAAACCTATCGGCCGATCCCCTGTGGACACAAGCCCACGTCCGATTTATCGGGAAGGTCGGACTTGCCCAGCGACCCGGCTCCCGACCCTACGTTCACCCCCGTGTGACCCCCACGCCGGGCGCCCCGTACCCTTCTGGTCTCCCCAGACGTCCAGGAGTCCTGCCATGAAGCGCACGTTCCAGCCGAATAACCGTCGTCGTGCCAAGACGCACGGCTTCCGGGCGCGCATGCAGACCCGGGCCGGGCGCGCCATTCTCGCTGCGCGCCGCAGCAAGGGCCGCGCTCGGCTGTCGGCCTGACAGGTCGCCGGCATGCTGCCGGCACCCCACCGCCTGAGGGCGGCGAAGGACTTCACCACCACTACCCGTGCCGGTGTCCGGCGTTCCCGGGGCTGCGTCGTCGTGAGTGGGGATCTGCCCGCGGGGGCATCGGGACCGGCCCGGGTGGGCCTGGCCATCGGGCAGCCCGTGGGAACTGCCGTGGAAGCTCACGCCGTGTCCCGGCGGATCCGGGGCGTGATGGCATCCCTGGTGACCGATCTCCCCGACGGCTCCCTCTGGGTGGTGCGCGGCCTCCCGGGGGCTGCGGAGTCGGCGACCCTCGCCGAGGATCTGCGGTCCGCGGTGGCTGCGGTCCGGGGCGCCCTGTGACCGATCAGCTCACCCGGCTGGGCCGCGGTGTGCTGTGGGTGTGGGACCACAGCATCGGCTGGGTGCTCATGTGGGGGCTGATCATCCCGATCCGGGCGTATCAACTGGTCATCTCGCCCGTGCTGCCACCGACCTGTCGATTCCACCCGAGCTGCTCGGCGTATGCCCTCACCTCCATCCGTCGGCATGGGTCGGCGAAGGGCCTAGCCTTGGCGGTCTGGCGACTACTGCGGTGCAACCCCTGGAATGGTGGGGGAGTGGACCCGGTACCGTCACCCGGCACGTGGCGTCCTGACGTATATCCCGACGGACGACCCCGCTAACTCGGACGGAGCACATGTTCATCCTCGACTGGCTGAAGATCGCCGTCAGCTGGATTCTCGTGCAGTTCCACTCGCTCTTCAGCATCGTCATCGATCCGGCGAGTGGATGGTCGTGGACGTTGTCGATCATGGGCCTCGTCGTCGTCATCCGCATCCTGCTGATTCCACTGTTCGTCAAGCAGATCAAGGCGCAGCGCGGTCTCCAGATCATCCAGCCGAAGATGAAGGAGATCCAGAAGAAGTACGCGGGTGATCGCGAGCGGCAGAGCCAGGAAATGATGAAGCTCTACAAGGAGACGGGCACGAATCCGCTCGCATCCTGTTTGCCGATTCTCTTGCAGGCACCGATCTTTTTCGCCCTGTTCACGGTGTTGCAGGGCGTCGCGATGTACTCACCGGACAACAAGGACTACGTGGCGCCCGGTGTCTTCGCGTGGGCCGACTACGCCGATCTCCTGCCACTCGCGCACGATGCACAGATCTTCGGTGTGCCGTTGTACGGCACGTTGTGGCTCGCGGATGAAACACCGAATCCGATCGCCACACGCATCCTGGCCGTCTTCTTAATCATCGCGATGTCCGCGACGACCTTCATCACCCAGCGTCAGTTGATCGTGAAGAACACCGCACCGGACAACCCGATGGTGCGTCAGCAGAAGATCCTGCTCTACATCTTCCCGGTGGTCTTCGCCGTCGGTGGCATCAACTTTCCGATCGGTGTTCTGATCTACTGGTTCACCACGAACATCTGGACCATGGGTCAGCAGTTCTACGTGATCCGCAACAATCCGCAGCCCGGCACGCCCGCCTTCGACGCGTTCGAAGCGCGCAAGGCCGAGAAGGCGAAGAAGAAAGCCGTGCGGAAGGGTGAGGTACCAGAAGAACTTCCCGACACTCCGTCGGAAAACCAGGTGCGGATGCAGCCCAAGCGGCAGCCCCGCAGCAAGCGACGTAAGAAGTAGGCCTAGGAGCATCATGAGTGAGGAACAGACGCTGCTCGATCGCGAGGGCGACGCCGCCGCGGACTATCTCGAGGGACTCCTCGATATCGCCGACCTCGATGGCGACATCGATATCGACGTGGAGGGGGATCGTGCCATGGTGTCCGTCCTCGAAGTGAACCCCGGGGACCTCAAGGACCTGGTCGGTGACGACGGCGAGGTGCTCGACGCCCTCCAGGAGTTGACCCGCCTGGCCGCAGCCCGGGAGACCGGGGAGCGCCCGCGCCTCATGCTGGACATCGCCGGGTTCCGCGCCGCCAAGCGCGTGGCGCTCGAGGAGGTCGCCGCGGCCGCGGTGGCCGAGGTGCAGCGGACCGCCGCCCCCCTGAAGCTCGAGCCGATGAACCCCTTCGAGCGCAAGGTGGTCCACGACGTGGTCACCGCCGCCGGGCTGGTGAGCGAGTCCGAGGGCGAGGAGCCCCACCGACGCATCGTCGTCCGGCTCCCCTAGCGTGGTTTCACGGGAAACCCCACCCATCCCCGGGTGGTTGGAACCGGCCCGGGAGGGCCTGGTGGCCTACCACGACCTGCTCGCCGGACCCGGGATCGAACGGGGGCTGATCGGGCCCCGGGAGGCCGACCGACTCTGGGACCGTCACATCCTGAACTGCGCCGTGGTCGCCGACCCCGACCTCGGCCTGATCCCGCACGGGACCACCGTGGCAGACGTTGGATCCGGGGCCGGGCTGCCCGGCCTGGTGTGGGCGATCGCCCGCCCGGATATCCAGTGCATCCTGGTCGAGCCGCTGCTGCGCCGGGCCACCTTCCTCACCGAGGTCCTGGAGGTGCTGGCCCTGGGCGACCGGGTGCGGGTGGAGCGGGGCCGGGCCGAGGACCTGCTGCGGACCGGCTGGGTCCCGGTCGGGGTGGCCACCGCCCGAGCGGTCGCTCCCCTGGCCAAACTCGCCTCCTGGACCCTGCCCCTGGTGGCCCCCGACGGGGTGCTGCTCGCCCTGAAAGGTGCCTCCGCCCAGGAGGAGATCGACTCCTCCGGACTCACCCAGGCGCGGGTGGTCCTCTGCGGGGCCGGGGTGGTGGACCCACCGACTACCGTCGTGGTGGTCCCTGCGGCACAATCACCGCAATGAGCACGCCCGGCACCCCCGCATCCACCCCCCGGCCCTCGGGTCTGGGCTGGCCCTATGTTTCCCGTGAAACACCGCCCCCCGCGGGGAAGCCCAGTGGCCTAGGCTGGCCGGTTGTGGAGGAGGCATGACCCGGGTCATCGCCGTGGCCCATCAAAAAGGGGGAGTGGGCAAGACCACCACCGCGGTCAACATGGCCGCCTCCCTGGCGTCCCCGACCTGCCGGGTCCTGGTGATCGACCTCGACCCCCAGGGCAATGCATCGACCGCCCTGGGCTACGACCGGGAAACCGAGTCGGCGGGAATGTATGAGGTGATGATCGGGGAGGCCGAGCTCGTCGAGGTGATCCTGCCCTGCCCCGATGTGCCCGGGCTGGACCTGGACCCGGCCTACGTCGACGTGGCCGGTGCGGAGATCGAGATGGTGGCCCAGGAGCGCCGCGAGTTCGCCCTCCGCGCCGCCCTCGAGGACCTCGACCGGCCCTACGACTACGTGTTCATCGACTGCCCGCCCAGCCTGGGGCTGCTCACCCTCAACGCCCTCGTCGGGGCCCGGGAGGTGCTGCTGCCGATCCAGTGCGAGTACTACGCCCTCGAGGGACTCAGCCAACTCCTCAAAACGGTAGATATGGTGAAAAGTCACCTTAATCCGGACCTTACGGTTGGGGCGATCATCCTGACCATGTACGACGGCCGCACCCGGTTGGCCGGCCAGGTGGCCGAGGAGGTGCGCACCCACTTCGGTGCGCGCGTGCTCGACACGATCATCCCCCGGTCCGTGCGCCTCTCGGAGGCACCGAGCCACGGGCAGACGATCCTCACCTACGACCCGTCGTCATCCGGTGCGGTCGCCTATCGCGAGGCCGCCGAGCAGTTCGCGCTGGTCGGGAACTAGGAGGAGCCATGGCCAAGAAGGGACTCGGCAAAGGACTCGGTGCGCTCATCCCCACCGAACCCGCGGGTGCGACACCCGCACGCGAGAAGCCCGCACGCGAGGAACACGCCGCACCGCGCACAGAGACCGCACCGTCTCCGCAGTCGCAACCCGCCGTCGGATACGCCGAGATCGCGATCGCGCGCGTATCCCCGAATCCGCAACAACCACGCCGTGTCTTCGACACCGAGGACCTCGCGGAACTCGTGTTCTCACTGCGCGAGGTGGGCCTGCTCCAGCCGATCGTGGTGCGCCCACGCGGCGATGGATACGAATTGGTCGCCGGTGAACGACGTCTCCGTGCCGCGACGGAAGCCGGGTGGGACACGATCCCGGCACTTGTGCGTCACACCGACGACGCGGTGATGTTGCGCGATGCACTTCTCGAGAACCTGCACCGTGCGGATCTGAACGCTCTCGAGGAGGCGGCCGCCTACTCCCAGATGCTCAGTGATTTCGGCTGCACGCAGGAGGAACTCGCCACCCGGATCGGCCGGTCACGTCCGCAGATCTCGAATACCATGCGCCTGTTGAAGCTGCCACCCTCGGTGCAGAACCGGGTTGCCGCAGGTGTGTTGAGCGCGGGACATGCGCGCGCGCTGCTGTCCCTGGACAGCGAGGCCGCGATGGAAGCACTCGCCACCCGGATCGTTGCGGAGGGTTTGAGTGTGCGCAGCGTCGAGGAGTTGATCATCCTCGGTGAGGCCGATGGCACCACACGCGAGAAGAAGGAACGACGTCGGAAACAACGCGATCCGAAGGTCGGTGAGATCGTCGACGAGCTCACCACCCGCTCAGGTGATGCACTCGATACCCGTTGCAACACAACGGGTTTTGCCACCGCAACATCACGCGGTCAACTCGTGATCGAGTGCGCGGATATCGAGGATCTCCGCAGGATCGTCGACCTGATCGACTAGCGCGCGATGATCCGGGCGATGGTCTCGCCCACATCCAACTCGGCAGCAGCCAGCGCCTGCGGCAGCAGGGACGTCTCCGTCATCCCGGGGGCCGCATTCGTCTCCAGGAACCACACCGTTCCGGCCGCATCGACGATCACGTCGGTGCGTGAGAGGTGGCGAAGCCCGAGGAGTGCATGGGCGCGCAGCGCCACCTCCTGCACCCGGGCCGCCACCGCGTCGTCGACCCGGGCCGGGCAGAAGAACTCGGTGGTGCCGGCGGTGTACCGGGCGGTGTAGTCGTAGAGCGCACCATCGGGAACGATTTCCACGAGCGGCAGCGCGGTCGGTGATCCATCGATGTCGATGACACCGGCAGCGATCTCCGTCCCGGCCACGTACGCCTGGATCATCGCGGTGTCCGCGTAGGAGAACGCACCGACGAGTGCGGCGGGGAGTTCGGCCTCGGTCTGCACGATCGCAACACCGAGTGCGCTGCCACCCCGCGTCGGCTTCACCACCAACGGGAAACCGATGTGCGCACCGATGGCTGACATCACGCGCGCGGCACCGAGTTCCCGGAAGGTTGCCTGCGGAAGCACCAGGAATTCGGGAACCGACACACCCGCACCGCGTACGAGCGTGCTCGCCACCGGCTTGTCGAAGGCCATTCGGCCACCGGCCCCGTCGGCCCCGACGTAGGAGATACCGAGGGCGTCGAGGAGGTCGCGCAGCGACCCGTCCTCACCGGCGGCCCCGTGGAGCACGGGAATGACGGCGTCGGGGGCGTGGCTCGTGAGCGTGTCCAGCAGCTGCGCATCGACGTCGGCCTCGGCGACTTCCCAGTCCGGGCGGGCAACGCGCAGGGCTTTGGCGACCCGGCGCCCGGAGCGCAGCGACACATCGCGCTCGGGGGACAGGCCACCGGCGAGGACGAGGACGCGCATCAGGCCAGGTCCGGTGCCGGTGTGGACTCACCGGTGGGCTGGTGCAGGGACTCGGCCGTGCCGAATGTCCGGGCGAGTTCGAGCTCGGTCTCGATCACACCGGCCAACCTGCGGACACCCTCGCGGATCCGGTCGGGCTCCGGGTAGCAGTAGGACAACCGCAGGTTCTGCCGGCCCTGACCGTCGACGTAGAACCCGGTGCCCGGCACATAGGCCACCAGTGCGGCGACCGCGCGCGGCAACATGCTCGTCGCATCGAGTCCGGCGGGAAGTGTCACCCAGGAGTAGAAGCCACCGGCGGGGATGGTCCACCGCGTTCCCTCCGGCATCATCGCCTGCAGTGATTCGAGCAACGCATCCCTGCGCTCGCGATAGATCTCCTGGAACACCTTGACCTGTTGACGCCACGGTTGGGTGGCGAGGTACTGGCTCACGGTGAGTTGGGCGTAGTTCGAGGGACACAGCGTCGCGGCTTCTGCGGCAAGGACCAACTTCTCGCGGACACCGTGCGGGGCCACCGCCCATCCCACGCGTAATCCCGACGCGATGGTCTTCGAGAAACTACCCAAATACACGACGCCTTGATCGTCGAGGGCCCGAATCGCTTGCGGCGCAACGCCTTCGAAGCCCAGCAGGCCATAGGGATCATCCTCGAGAAGGAGGATCCCGTTGTTCTGCGCGATGGCGAGGATCTGTTCGCGCCGCTTCTGATCCTGCGAGATTCCTGCGGGATTGTGGAACGACGGAATCGTGTAGATGAGCTTGATCCGCTTCCCAGCTGCGCGTGCATCATCGATCGCCTGCTGCAGTGCCACCGGTTCGAGACCGGTGTCATCCATCGCCACATGACGGACATCGCACTGGTATGCGCGGAACACACCCAGGGCACCGACGTACGACGGTGACTCCACCAACACGACGTCACCGGGATCACAGAAGACCCGCGTCACGAGATCCAGGGCCATCTGGGAACCGGTGGTCACGATGATGTCGTCGGGGTGCGCCCGGACCCCCACCTCACCGGCGACCTCGAGGATCTGCTCGCGCAGGGTGACATCCCCCTGACCCGATCCGTACTGCAGTGCCTGGGCACCCGACTCCCGGATCACCGCGGCCACGGTGTCCGCGAGGGAGGCCATGTCGAGGGCGGAGACGTAGGGCATGCCACCGGCCAGGGACACGACCTCGGGACGGCTGGCCACCGAGAACAGGGCACGGATCTCCGAGGCGGTCATGCCCCGGGCGCGCACGGCGTAGTGCTCCACCCACGGGTCGAGCCGGGATCCGGCCATGGCACCTCCCTCGGTCCAGCAACTGCAAGGGGGATTGTGCTGCATCACGGATGCGCGACGAAATCCCCTCCGGCGTTGGCAGCCTCAGGCTGCGACGTCTACCACCATCACGTCGGGATCCACGAGGGCGCTCATGTCCTGCACGTCTGCGGTCATGACAGCGACCGGCCGCGGCAATGTTGATGCGATCTGAGCCACGAGGGCTTCCAATGTGACGTTGCCCCGTGTTCGAGTGCGTCCGATGCGCTCACCGGCAGCGCGACCGAGTTCGGCGTCCACGACGCGCACACTCATTGCTGCGAGTAGTCGATTAATGAGGGTGTCACGCGTGTGCCCGCGCAGAACCTCAGTCAGCGTCGTGGCAGAGACATAGAGGTCCACGGAATCGTCCTGCCACCGGCGCAGCACTCGTCTCGCCGGGGATCGCTCTTCCGTGGCGAGGGTGACTGCGGTCGCGTCGAGGACGACCGATCTCAGCGGGAGGCGTCGAGCCGTGCCCACATCTCCTCCAATCTCCGGTCTGTGTCCGCCATCTCCTCTGGAGTAGGTGCGCCATAGAGATCGTCCATATGGTCGAGGAACTCCGCGAGCGCGAGGCGGCGTTCCTCTCGTGCCAGAACTTCGGTGACGTATGAGGAGAAGTTGCTCCCGGTCGAGCGAGCTGCTACCCGCGCCTTCAGTGAGGAAGGCATAGTGATGCTGACCTTGTCGAAGGGGCCCTCGAGCAGGTCGGTCAGTGCCTGCTCGATGGGGTTCCTCTCTGGGTTGTGCGCCTTAGCCATGGGAAAATCCTACCATCGGTAGGATTGACTCGACACATCTCTAACGGGGAGAGCACACCCGGGTGATCGCCGCAGCGACACCCTCGGCCACCGCATCCTGGAATCCGGAGCTGCGCAATCGCTGGGCGTCGGACTCATTGGAGATGTAGCCGAGCTCCACGCGCACGGCGGGCATCCGGGTGAGGCGGAGTAGGTCCCAGGTGCGCGGGTGGACCCCGCAGTCGAGGCGATCGGTGCGGTGGGTCAGTTCGTCGTGCAGGGCCTCCGCGAGCATGCGACCGGAGTGGGAGTGGACCCCGCCGCCGGGGTGGCCGTAATAGAAGGTGGCGATGCCATTGGGTTCCGGGCTGTCACTGGTGTCGACATGCAAGGTGACCACGATGTCGGCGCCGACACTGTTCGCGAATTCCGCGCGCTCTGCCTCCGCGGGATTGGTTGCGCCGGGTCGACCACTCAGGATGGCCTGGGTGCCGAGGGCGGCGAGCCGTCCTTCCACCCGCACCGCGAACGCATGACACAACTCCGCGTCCACATCGCCGGCGGCGTCGATCACCACCACCTTGTCCGCGACTCCGGTCTGCAGGGCAGCGAGGGTGACGTGGCCGCGCAGCGCACGGGCATCCCCGCCACTCACCGTGCGGATGAGTCGGTCGAAGGCGCGGAAGGTGTCGGGTCCGCACGTCCCGTCGGCGTTGACGCCGACGCCCGCTTGGAATTCGCGCAGCGCCTGGTCGGTGTTCTTGCCGAAGATGCCATCGAGGCGTCCTGCATCGAAGCCGAGTTCGCTGAGCCGGCGCTGTAGTTGCACGACATCGTCGCCGGTCATCATCCGGCCGGGGATATAGGAGAGCACGCGGTCACCGAGTTGCCACCGTGCTTCGTCGAGCCGGCGGAAGGTGACCGGTCCGACGATGCCGTCGACACCGATGCCGCGTTCCTGTTGGAAGGTGCGCACGGCGCGGTCGAGGTCCTCGTCGAACACCTCGGGATCGGCGGTGATGTCGGTGATGAGTCCGAGATGCGCGAGCCGCGCGCGCACCTCCGCGACGGCCGCCCCGGTGGATCCAAGGCGGAGCATGACTACAGGTACGGCTGCAGATCCGCCATCAGCGCGGCCTTGGGCTTGGCGCCGATGATCGTCTTCACGATCTGGCCACCCTGGAACACGCTCATCGTCGGGATCGAGGTGATGCCGTAGGAGGCCGCGGTCTGCGGGTTCTCATCGACGTTCAACTTGGCGATCACCAGGTTCTCGGTGCCGGCCGCGATTTCCTCGAGGATCGGCGCGACCATCTTGCACGGACCGCACCACTCGGCCCAGAAGTCGACCAGCACCGGCTTGGCGCTGTTCAACACGTCTGCGGAAAAACTGGCATCGGTCACGGTCTGCGTGGCACCCATGGCAACTCCTTTTCGTTGGTTCCGAGCCTACGCGGCTCTAGTGGGAGAGGAAACGTTCGGCGTCGAGGGCGGCGGAGCAGCCGGTTCCGGCCGCCGTGATCGCCTGACGGTAGGTGTGGTCCACCAGGTCACCGCACGCGAACACGCCCGGGATGGAGGTGCGGGTGGAGGGGGCATCCACCACCACGTATCCCTCCGCATCCAGGTCGATGAGGCCCGTGACCAACTCGTTGCGCGGATCGTGCCCGATCGCGATGAATAGCCCGGTCACGGCGAGGTCACTCGTCTCACCGGTGACGGTGTTGCGCAGGGTGATGCCGCTGACCTTCGCGTCACCGAGGACGTCGACGACCTCGGAGTTCCAGACCGGCACGATCTTCTCGTTGCTCAACACGCGCTCGGCCATGATCTTGCTCGCGCGTAATTCCTCGCGGCGGTGGATCAGATAGACCCTGTTGGCGAAACGGGTGAGGAAGGTGGCCTCCTCGGCCGCGGAGTCACCGCCACCAACCACGGCGATGTCTTGACCGCGGAAGAAGAAGCCATCACATGTGGCGCACCACGAGACACCGTGGCCGGAGAGCCGCTTCTCGTTCGGGAGACCAAGTTCGCGGTAGCCCGATCCCATCGCGAGGATGACGCTGCGCGCCTGGTAGGTGGTGCCGGATCCGTCGGTCACGCTCTTGATCTCGCCGGAGAGATCGACGGAAACGACGTCGTCGGTGAGGATCTCCGCACCGAAGCGCACGGCCTGCGCCCGCATCTGCTCCATGAGTTGCGGGCCCATGATTCCGTCACTGAACCCGGGGAAGTTTTCCACCTCGGTGGTGTTCATCAGCGCGCCGCCCGCGGTGACCGACCCCTCGAAGAGCAGCGGCGCGAGTTGCGCGCGCGCCGTGTAGACCGCAGCGGTGTAGCCGGCGGGACCGGACCCGATGATGATCACGTTGCGGATGTCGCTCACGGTGGTCCTTGGCTCGAAGGGGCTTGGCAGGGCTAGGGATTATACCCCAGGGGGTATCAGGAATCCTCGTTCGAGTCTAGTGAGAACGGGTTACTGACCGACGGCGTGCAGAACGTGCGAGATCACCTGCGCCGGCTGCGCCCCGCACTGCGGACCCACCACGAAGATGTGCAGGGTCGGGTCGGAGATCTGCGACATGTCCACGGTGCTGATGTCACCCATCATCACCGCGGGGATCACCACCACACCCGCCTCGGCCCCGTCGTAGGTAGCCCGGATCACGATCAACGCCTGCGACGTGGGGGACTGGGTCAACTCGGTGACGCACTCGCGCAGGGTGGTCTCATCGACGTCGGGTGCGGCGGAGGCGGTGGCCATCTTCTGCATGTCACCCATGGACGTCACACCCAGCTTCTCCAGGACCGCGGTCACGCCGGAGCGCAGGGAGTCGGGTGTGAAGTTCTCCGCGGAGTCGACCACGGTCATCGCCGGCGGCACGAACCCGGCCTGGAGCGCAGTTCGGGGGGCATCGGCCGCCACCGCGACCTTGCCGTCTGCCACCACATCCGCCTGCTGACCGGGGAGGTTGGTCATCACCACGACACCGAGCACCACGGCGCTCACCGCGACCAGGGGTCCGGCCCACTTCAGCATCCGCCGGCGCGGGGCCAGTTCCACAACGGTGCCGGTGCGCAGCCCGGATTCGTGCGCAAGAGCGCGCTCCATCCGCGCCCAGACGGCCGGGGGAACAGGAGGTTCAGGGTCGGCATCCGGGCGCAGCCCGGCCAGCGCGCCGAGCACGCGCGCCTCGACCGCGGGATCCAACGGCGGATCCAATTCGTCAGCCATTCCCACCCTCTTCCGGACGTGTGACGGGGGAATCCATGTTCGGGTTCCGTAAAAACCCGAGAGTTTCGGCCAACTTGGCCCGGCCCCGGGAACACCGGCTCTTCACGGTGCCCGTTGGGCAGTCCAGGATCCCCGCGGCCTCCTCGATCGAGTACCCCTCGACGTCGACCAGGTAGACCGCCTCCCGCTGCGCCTCGGGCAGCTCCGCCAGGGCGCGGGTGATCTCCCAGCGCAGCTCGGCGGCCTCGATCGCGTCGTGGTTGTTCCCGACGACGGGGGCACTCACCCCCACCTCGTCCTCGGGGATCGGGCTCGCCTGCCGGACCGAGCGACGGCGCAACCGGTCCAAGCTCGCGTTGACCACGATCCGATGCAGCCAGGTGGTGACCGCGGACTCACCGCGGAAGGACGACGCCCGACGGAATGCGGAGATCAATGCATCCTGCAGGGCATCCGCTGCTTCCTCCGGATCACCCGTGGTGCGCAGCGCAACCGCCCATAACCGATCGCGGTGACGGGAGACAAGTTCGGAGAATGCGTCGGGATCACCATCGATGTGCGCCGTGAGGAGCTCCGCATCGGTGCGCGTGTCTCCACTCGGCATATCGGGGAGCCTATCCGCGTGAATCAGGCGGTAGGTTCCTCATCGGGTGTTGCGAACACCTGGATCTGTCCGATGCCACCGGTGAAGCGACCCCCGGCACCGGGTTCACTCGGCAGCGAGTCAAGCCACACCAGCACGTACTGCCCGCGCACGGGGCGTGGTGATCGCAGTTCGATCTCCGGTCCGACCTTCGCGACCTCGACGAAAGGTGTCCAGAGGTCGGGTTCCTTCTGGATCTCATCGGCGACCTTCACCTGGACGCTGGTGCCGTATCCCCGCAGGTTGAGTGTGACCGCACTGATGTTCATCGGTTGCCCGAGGTCGGCAATGAGCCCCACACCACCTTTGCCATCGGCGTCTGCGGTTGTGTAGGTCTCGGTCACCCATTCCGTTGCGGGATCCACGTCGATGGCGAGGCCGGCGGCCTCCTCATTCTCACGTCCCTTGCGCTTGTCCGACTTGCCGTTCTCGTCGTCGTCGGAGAACGGGTCATAGGAACGGACGGAGATGATCGGGACGGGTACTTGGGCGGTGCTGAACGCGAACTCCTCGACGAAGGGGACCGCATCGCTGCTGAGGATCTCCGTCGCCTGCGCCTGCTCCTCAATGGTGGCACTGCCACTGCCTGCGGTGAGCAGTGTCATGCCCGCGGCGAAGGTCAGGATCACGATGCCGACCGCCGCGATGATCCCGACCGTGCGGGTGATGCGGCGCCCGGTGGGGACCTGCGGTCGTGCGATGCGCAGCGAGGTGGGAACCAGGGGTGTGAGGCGATCGAGTGCTGCCGTGGTTGCGGTCGCGAAACCGCTGGCGTCGGCGATCCGGATCGATCCGCGCGGCCGTGAGATGGCCAGCACCGAGCGACCGACCACATCGTCGATGGGTCGAGGGACCTGCGCGCGTACGCGCGAGGGCAGCGGGACCGTGCGCCCGGTGAGGGGAGCGAGCGGGATTCCCACCTCGACGGGATCGACGGACGGGTCCGGCCAGTAACCGGTGACGAGGGCGTAGAGCAGGGACCCGAGTCCGTCGACGTCGTCGTTCAACACGCGGCCACTGCGGTTGTCTGAGTCGAGCGGACCGAAGAGCGCCGCGTCGACGGCGAGGCCACGCACGCGCACCTCGCCACCCTCGGTGAGATAGACCGTTGTCGGACTCAGGCGGCCATGCGGGACACCGTGGTCGAGCGCGAGCGCGAGCGCACTCGCCACGTCACCGACCACCATCAGGGCGGCGGCCGGTGTTGCCGAACCGGAGGTCTCGAGGTGATCGACGAGTGACTGCCCCTCCGCCCACTCGCTGATGATCGCGGTGCGCGGTGCATCGGATGCTCCACCCTCCATCGGGATGACATCGAGCACGCGCATCAGGCGCGGATCATCGACGAGTGCGGCGGCGCGCGCAGCGCCGAGCACGGTGGCGATGTGGGCGTCGTCGGTGCGCACCAAGCGGATCGAGACCGGTCGGTCGAGTTTCTCGTCGTGACCGAGCCATGACTCGACCGGGTAGCTGCGGAATGCGGTGTCACCTGGGGGTGGAGTGCGCACGCTGATTTGCTCCACCAGGCGGAAGCGCCCGATCCGTGCGCCCGCGCTCATGACTCCACCTTGGCAGGGGAGTTCCTGCGTGTCAGGGCACGGCGGAGCAATGACCAGGCCTGACCGACCTCGCGGCAGCGCAGCAGCCACGCGGCGATGACGTAGGTGAGGGCACCGAGGATGGCGACCACAACGACGCTGAGCGCGATCCCGAGTCGATCGGAGGTGGAGTCGAGGCCGAGGAGGTCGAGCATCGTCGCGCGCGTGAGTGACATGACGAGGAATGCGATCACCCCCGCGATGGTGAGCCGTGCCAGCGACCACAGGGTCGCGGGTGAGCGCATCCCGGGGGCGTCATCGTCGCTCGTTGCGCGTCGACGCAACCGGGTGGCCAACCAGACCCACGCGAGGGCCAGACCCACCCAATAGGACAGGACGTAGCCGAAGGCGATGACCGCGATCTGACCGCCACCGGGTGGTTGCGATCCGAACAGCGCATTGACAACGACGAGCCAGAGGGCGGAGAAGATCACCGTGATCACGAACGGTGAGCGGGTGTCCTCGAGCGCGTAGAACCCGCGGAGCAGCACATAGAACAGCGTGAACGGGATCAGCCCGAGCATGAAGATCGAGACGATCTGGCCCATCTGGGCCGCCTGGTCGGTGGTGGCCGCGCCGTACCCGAACAGCAGGATCGCGATGCCCGGACCGGTGACCGCGAGGATCGCGGCGATCGGTGTGATCGCGGCGGCGATCAGGCGCATCGCGCCGGAGACATCCGCTCCCACCTGGCGCATGCGTCCCGCGTGCGCAACACGGGAAAGCGCAGGGAGCAGCGCCGTGACAACGGACACGGTGATGACGCTGTGCGGGAGCATGAAGACCAGGTGCGCCTTCTGATACGTGGTGAGACCCGCCGCCACCACACCCGCCGCACTCGCATCCACGTTCGCCTGCGTGGCGAACCGGGTGATCACCAGGTACGCGATCTGGTTGACCAGCACCAGACCGACCGTCCAGGCCGCGAGCTTTGCCGCATGCCCCAGTCCCTGCTCCCGCCAGGCGAAACTCGGCCGCCACAGGTAGCCCGCACGCGACAGCAGCGGAATGAGGATGAGCGCCTGCAGCACCACCCCGAGGGTGGTGCCGATGCCAAGGATCAGCACCTGATCAGTGGTGAGCACCCCATCCGCGGCCGCGGAAGTTCCCGCAACGGCGATGAAGAGGAGGAACGTCGCGATCGCGATGATGTTGTTCGCGATGGGCGCGAACATCGGTGCACCGAAGCGTCCGCGCGCATTGAGAACTTGACTGAGCATCGAGTAGAGCCCGTAGAAGAAGATCTGCGGAAGGCAGAGTCGCGCGAACGCGACGGCGAGTTCGTACTCGGCCTGCGGATAGTCGTCGGGGGTGTCGCGGTCGACGATCCATGGGGCCGCCACCACCGCTGCGACGGACAGCACGAGCAGGATGGTCGCCGCCACCGTGAGCAGCGCATCCGCGTAGGCCTTGCCCTCGTCCGCGTCCTCGCGCATCCGGCGCACCAGTTGCGGAATGAACACCGCGTTGAGTGCACCCCCGACGACGAGGATGTAGAGGATCGTGGGAAGTGAGTTGCCGAGGCTGAACGCGTCGGAGACCAGATAGAAGCCGAGGGCTGCCGCCATCGCGATGTCGCGCGCGATCCCAGTCACCCGCGACGTGATCGTGCCCGTCGCCATCACCGCACTGGGTGCGAGGAGGGCGCGCGTGGACGAGGCCATGGTCACACCGTGTCAGATGGGCGTTGGCCGCCGCCGGAGGCGGCAGCGGTATGTCCCCGGCGTGCGCGATGAATGCGTCGCGTGATCCCGACGACGACGAAGATCGCGATCGCGACGAACGCGACGATCACCACCCAGGACGCCGCCCGCGCATAGGCCGTCGAGGCAAGCTCGATCGTGGCCGGCTGCCCGTAGGACTGACCGTCGGGGGTGAGCAGTTGCACGCGCACGGGGAGGGACCGACCCCCGATCACCCGTGCGTCGATCTCGACGCTCACCTTCTTCCCCGGGTCGATCACGATCCCCTGCACGGGAGCGGACTCGAGTCGCGGGCTCGGGGAGGCCACGAGCTCCACACCGACCGTGACGGCCCGGTCCAGATCATTCGCGATGGTGACCGGGACACTGCCCGAGTCCCCGGAGAAGGTGACCGTTCCCTCGGAGAGCACACGCACGAGCCCGGTCTGCTCGCGCAGTTGCGCGGTGATCGAGTCGAGGAGCGCCCGGCCGGTGGCCGGTTGCGAGCGCCCCGCGGCGGATTCGGCGCGCAGGAGCGCCGATGCGTACGCGTCGGTGATCCCCGCCGGGTTGTTCAGGATCGCGGTCAGGGTGGCCAGTTGCTCGGTTGCGCGCTGCACACGTCGCAGGTAACTCGCGGGCAACTCCGCGGAGCGCGCCTTCTGTCCGTAACCGGCCATGGTGCGTGGAGCACCCACGGTTCCCTCGCTGAGCAATGTGGTGAGTGTCTGCGGACGCATCCACGGCGCGCGCATGGTCGCGCGCAGGAGACCGATCAGCGTCGCCTCGGACGGATCCCAGATCGGTGTCCGCGGACCGACGATCACCGTGCGCGTCGTCGCGTCACCGAACTCCTGCGCGAGGATCGCGGTCTGCGCGAGGAAGCGCTGCCGTACCGCCACGGACTGACTCCGTGACTGCTGCGGGAGGACGAGGGTGGCGCTCACCGCCGGATCCAGCAGCAGCACCTCGGCGTTGCCGACACTCGTCGCCATCCGGGCGCGGCCGGTGTTCGGTGACTCGTCGATCGTCGGCATCGCGAACCCACCGAGCACGAGAGCCTCGACACCCGCGGACACCAGGGTCGCGGCGGTGGCGTCGTCGACGCGGCCGAAGGGCAGCCACGCGAGCGACCCCAGCACGGGTGCGCCGAGCACCGTGGTGGCCGTGGGAGCGCTGCGGGTGACGGCGCGCACGACGTCGGTCTGCATCCCGGCGCGCGTCAGGGCAACAGCATCGACATCGGCGTAGGGAAGCACCCGGATAGGAAGTGGTGAGTCTGGTTCGGCGGCGCTGCGGGCCGCACGCAACGTCTCGGAGAGCACATCGAGCCAGCGCGCAGCCTCCGCGGACTTATCCCCCGCCACCACGCCCGTGCTGCCCTGCACCTCGTAGCCACCCGCCATCTCCTGCACCGTGCGCAGGAGTGCGGGATCGGCGATCCAACTGACCATGCGCGGATAGCGCGCGCCGATCGCAAGCAGCCGATCCAGGCGTCCCCCCGGGCTGATCTCCTCCGGGGTGCGATCGTCGAGCAGAACACCCGTCGCCTCCCGCGCCGGCCAATCCGCAAGCGGCCACCTCCACACCCCGTCGACCGGGGTGATCGCCTCGGGGTCGGGGAACCAGGGGAGGAAGGTGCGCTCGAGCCCGATCACCTGCTCCGCGCCACCGCTCTCCGCATCGATGCCGACGAGTTCGACCGCCAGGACATAGACCCCGTCGTCGGGAAGGGGCAGGGACTCGACGTCGAGGGTGAACTCGAACACCCCCTGGGCACCGCTGTCGAGTTGGGAGGTGACATCGACGCGTGTGGAGTCGAGGATCCGGCCGGCAGGCTCGTCGTCGGGAGCGAACGGCGTGGCCGCCACCTCGGCGATGTCCGTGCGCTCGGTGAGCGGACCGGACGAGATGCGCAACCGCGCCTGGACATCGCGAAATGCACCGAGGGTCGTATTCAAGACGCGACCACTGATCCGCAACTGCTCGTCCGGGCTGGGAATCAGTGGTGAGATCCGTTCGATCTGCACCGGCACGGGGGAGTCGGTGACCGCGTGCACCGGTGCGGGGGCGGAGGTGCTGACGATGACGGCCGCGACCACCGCCGCGAACGCGCGCACTCTCAAGAGTCCGCCAGGAGTTCCTGGACGCGGTCCATCAACCGTCGCTCGTCGGCGTAGGCGAGTCGCGTCGACATGTCCTCGAGGGCGACCCATTCGACGCTATCGACCTCGGCGTCATCCGAGGACAGTTCACCGCCCTCGGCGCGGAGCAGGAAGTGGTGCACCGTCTTATGGATGCGACGGTTCTCGGCCATGAACCAGAAGTCGATCACCCCGAGCGGGGCGACGATCGACCCGGAGATCCCGGTTTCCTCGCGGATTTCGCGGATCGCTGCGGCCTCGGGAGTCTCCCCCTCCTCGATGTGACCCTTCGGCAGCGACCACACCATGCGCCCGCGCCGATCATGGCGTCCGATCAGGGCTCCGCGGCGGCGTTCGTCGAGGACCAAACCACCCGCGGAGGTCTCCTCCACGCTGCGCTTGGCCATACCGTGAGGATAGGCGCCCGCGCACTAGCCTTCCGTGGTGTGTCCCCCGCACTCGATCCCGCCGTTGGGCGCCGCCTAGCCTCGGCACTCGCCCCCTACGCCGAGGTGCTGGAGCGGATGGGGGCCCTCTTCACCGAGGCCGGATTCGAGATCTGCCTGGTGGGCGGCCCCGTGCGCGACGCCCTCCTCGGACGGGCGGTCGCGGACCTCGATTTCACCACCGATGCGCGGCCCGAACAGATCGTGCAGGTGCTCACCGGGTGGGCCGATGCCGTGTGGGACGTGGGGATGCGCTTCGGAACCGTGGGCGCGCGCGTCCGGGGGACCGAGATGGAGATCACCACCTATCGGACGGAGACCTACGACCCCGAGTCGCGTAAGCCCGAGGTCGAGTTCGGTGATTCCCTAAACGGTGATCTGGGTCGCCGTGACTTCACCGTCAACGCGATGGCGGTGCGACTCCCCGGCTGGGAGCTGGTCGACCTGTTCGACGGGCAGGGGGACCTTGAGCGTCGTGTGCTGCGCACACCCAGGACCGCCGAACAGTCCTTCGACGACGATCCGCTGCGCATGCTGCGTGCGGCGCGTTTCTCCGCACAGTTGGACTTCGACGTCGCACCCGATGTGGTCCAGGCGATGACCGAGATGGTGGCACGCATCGAGATCGTGAGCGCGGAGCGGGTTCGCGATGAATTCGTGAAGTTGATCATGTCCCCGAATCCGCGTCGTGGACTCCAGTTGCTGGTCGACACTGGCCTTTGCGCGTACGTGCTGCCGGAGCTCCCCCTGCTGCAACTCGAGGCCGACGAGCACCACCACCACAAGGATGTCTACGAACACACCCTGACCGTCCTCGAGCAGGCCATGGTCCTGGAAGGTGCGCATGAGCCGTCATCGCAACCCGATCTCATCCTGCGGCTCGCGGCACTGCTCCACGACATCGGCAAACCCAAGACCCGCAAGTTCGAAGCGGATGGTGGCGTGTCCTTCCATCACCATGAGGTGGTGGGTGCGCGGATGACGCGCAAGCGGATGAAGGCGATGCGGTTCTCCAACGACGACATCGAGGATGTGTCCCAGCTGGTGGAGTTGCATCTGCGCTTCCACGGGTACGGCACGGGAGAGTGGACCGATTCGGCGGTGCGTCGCTACGTCCGTGATGCGGGGCCAAACCTGGTCCGCCTGCACAAGTTGACGCGCGCCGACTGCACGACGCGTAATCGCAAGCGGGCGATGGCCCTGCAGCGTGCGTACGAACACCTCGAGGAGCGGATCACGCGCTTGGCCGCCGAGGAGGAGTTGGCGTCGATCCGACCTGACCTCGATGGCACCGCGATCATGCGGATTCTCGACATCCCACCGGGGCGCGAGGTCGGTGAGGCGTATGAGTTCCTGTTGAACCTGCGCCTGGATCGGGGACCGATGGATGCTGCTACCGCGGAGGAGGCCCTTCGCGCGTGGTGGGCGGCACGCCCGTAACGGCTAGCTCTGCCGGATCTCCAGCGCACGGTCATCCGGTGCGTACATCAGGATCTCCGCGATGGTGAGAAGTCCGAGGAAGAGTGCTGTCCAGCCGACCGTCGATTCGAAACGGAAGCCGGCTGCGGTGAAGACCGCGATCACCCAGAGGAAGAGGAGTCCCCACCGCACGAAGGGTGCGTAGTCGCGCATCGGACGCCCGACGGCGGCGGCCCACTCGGGCAACCGGGAGGCCATGTCCGCGTATCCGCGGACGAGGGCGGCGCGCGTGCGCAGAGCGCTGTCGGTGCGGCCGGCGAACCAGCCGACGATCACCAGGATGACGCCAAGCACCATCATGCTGAGCAGACCTTCGATGAGGAAGGACAGGAAGGTCTGGAAGAACGCGATGGATGCAACTTCGAAGATCGTTCCGGCGAACGCATTCTGGAACTGACCCTCGGCCCAGGACAGACTCAACTGCAGGACAACGCCGATGAAGAAGACGACCGCGCCGACGGCGACGGTGGTCCGGGCACGGCGGGTGGCCAGCAGAACCGACAGGGTGAACAGCAGGGCCACGATGAACAGGATGAAACTCAGCAGCGGATTCGTGAAAGCCCAGATGGTTCGCAATTGATCGAATGCCGGTGAACTCATCACCACGATCTGCCGGTCCACCTCGGGGACCTTCACCTTGGCCGCCACATCGATGCCCTGATCCACGAGTGCCTTCTGGATCACCTCGAGCAGGCTGCTGATGTCCAGCACCACATCGGGGCCCTCGATCTGCACGACTCCCTCGGGGTCGCCCTCGAGGGCAGCGATCAGACTGCGCTGCGCGGCCGTGTTGAGCGCGTACCAGGCGGTCTGGAAGGCGTCGCTCGTCATGAACTTCTGCACCGCTCCGGCGATCACCTGGTTGACACCCGAACTCAGGGGTCCGGTGAGGGCTTCGGCGAGGGTGTCATTGGGCAGCAGCTCGGTGAGGAATCCGCCGACGAGCGTCTGTGCATCGACCTGCTGGATCACGGCGTCGGTCACAACTGCGCCGATCGCCGCCTGCACCTCGGGGTTCGCGGCGAGCGGGCCGACGGTTTCCAGGTACGCCTCGGTGTCGGTGATCGTCGTGTGACCCCAATGACCGACCACCGCGGCCGGAGTGAGGATCGTGGCCAGGACGAAGAGCAGCAACGAGATGATCGAACGGCCGCGCCACTTTTTCCGTGCGACGGGACTGGTCACGTACTGCGCGGAGGCTCCATTCACCATGGCCGGAGCATAGGGGGGTGCGTCAGGTCGTGGGGAGCTTCCATGTTCTCGCCGAGCGGGTATACCAGGCAATGACCAGGAGAAGGACGACGGCGACCCCCAGATAGAGGACGGGTGCGATTCCGCTCGCGGGCGCGAGGAATGCCACCACCGTGACACCGGCGACCAGCCCGATGTTGTTCGTCATGTCGAAGAGCGCGAACACGCGGCCACGGAAGTCGTCGGGGATCGTCTCCTGCACCAATGTGTCGGCGGACACCTTCACCGATTGGCCCGCGACACCGATCGACACCGCACCGGCCAGTAGCAGTGGAAGATTCGTGAACGCACCGGCGAGGATGACGAGTGGCACTCCGATCACCGCCGACTGCGCGGCGATGATGCTCGGCCAGGTGCGGTAGCCGATCCGCCGCACCATGCGGGGAGTCACCACGGCTCCCACGAAGGCACCCACGGCTGCAGCACCTGTCACCACACCGAATAACACGAGTGCCTGATCGACATCGGTGGTGTAGGTGTTGCGCAGGAAGAGCAGGGCCGCCACCGTGAGCGCACCGAACTCGAAGCGATGCGCCATGACCAGGCCGATGCCATGTGACGCGGGCGCCTGGCTCCGCACCTCGCGTGCCCCGTCACGGAGTCCGCGCAACACTCCGACAACCGTGTCCCGGGGCCGCGACCCATCGGGCCCGAGGCGGTGGACCCCGAGGCGCCGCGCGATGGTGGAGGCAGCGAGGTAGCAGGCGATCGCGGTGACGAGCACCACGACTCCACCGCTGTCACCGCCGCCCGCGAGGGCGCGGATCCCCACACCGAGCACTCCGCCGATCGCGGCCGCGATGGTTCCCGACGTCGGGGTGAACGCGTTCGCGGTGACGAGATTGCGCTCGTCCACCACATGCGGAAGTGACGCCGAGAGTCCGGCCAGGATGAATCGTCCGACGCCGAGAACGAGAAGGACGAACAGGCCGAGCAGCGGTCCATCGTTCGCCGCGAGGAATGCGGTGATCACCGGGATCACGAGGAGACCTTTGAGGATGTTCGCGCGCACGAGTACCTGGCGACGGCTCCACCGGTCGAGCAGCACACCCGCGAACGGCCCGATGACGGAGTAGGGGAGCAGCAGGATCGCGAACGACGCAGCGATCGCGGCGGCGGTCGGTGCGCGCTCGGGGGAGAACAACACGAACGTCGCGAGCGCGGATTGAAGTAGTCCGTCGCCGAACTGGCCGGTCACGCGGGTGGAATAGAGGAGTCGGAAGTCGCGTCCGCGCAGGATGGCGCGGAGGTGACCCCGGTGCGCACTCATGACGTGACGCTAGCGTCGAATCCGACGTACACTCACCGGACCATGGCCGCCCCCCGACACAACACACTGCGTGGAACCCTCGCGCGTGGTGAGTCGTCGACACCGGCACGCAGTCGCGGTCCGCTTCCCCCGGCGGAACCGGTCGATGATCCCGCACGGCCCCGTGCGCGCATCGACTACGCACTGCAGCGCCGGGCCGCACTCCGTGACCTGCATACCGGTGGTGCGCTGACCTCGAACTACTGCGAGGCGGATCCGTACCTTCTGCGGGCCGCCCGGCACCACGGGGAACCCAGCGGCGAACGGTGCCCCGCCTGCACGCGCGAGAACCTGGTCCACCTCTCCTATGTCTATGGGGATGCCCTCGGTCCCTACGCCGGTCGGATCCGCACCCCCGAGGAGCTCACGGCCATGTCCGGCCAGTTCGGGGAGTTCACCGTCTACGTCGTCGAGGTCTGCCAGCGCTGTGAGTGGAACTTCATGATCCGGCGCTATGTCCTGGGCGACGGGGTCCCCCGGAGGCCCCCCACCGACTGACCATCGGCGTGCCGCCCGCGTGACGGGTGTGATTTCTGATGCACTTGGGGAGATCCTTCTTCCCCATTGAGGTGCGCCGTGACACATGAGGCCAGACGACCCCCCTCGGGGCGCCGTCCCCCCACCCGCGCCCCCCGG
>JBJTBD010000029.1:0-12716 GCA_046091195.1 Actinomycetota bacterium | reverse complement strand
ATGGACCCATGGATAGCAGGTGGCTGTGACACGATCACCCGGTGAGCAGGGAACAGGACAACGTGGCCTTCACCCTCGCCGGGCCGGTCCCCCTGATCCCTGCACTCGCCGATCCGCCGCCTCCGGCCCCGCCCGAGCCCTCGACCCTCGTCATCGAGGCGGGCGTGATCCCACGCCGGGTGCGCCGACCCCTGGACCTCGCGCGCTTCGCCCTCGCGGTCGCGATCACGGGGGGCACCGTAGTCCTCGGCTGGTTCGCGACGGGCACGACGACGGGACTTGAGCAGGACCTCGACTCCAGCGTCGCACTCCTCCCACCCGCCGCCGTTCTCATCCTCAACATCGTGGGCGGCATCGGCACGCTTGGACTCCCCGTCGCAGTGGCGATCTCCCTCCTGGTGCGCTCCCGGGTGCGGCAACTCTTCGACGCGCTCGTCGCCCTGCTGCTGGCGGTCTTGGCGCTGACCGCGATCGGGTACGCGGTGTCGCTGTTGAGCGATCCCCGCCTATTGATCGCCCTCGCCGGCTCCACGAACCCGCAAAGCGGTGCCACGGCACCGGTGCTCGGTGGCCTGCTCGCTTTCCTCACCGTGTCGCGCGTCATGGGACGGCGCCCGTGGAATGTGCTGAGCGTGATCGTCATCGGCTCGCTGGTCATCGTGACGATCCTCAGCGGTGGCATCGCCATCGCTGGTGTCGGAGTGTCACTGGCGCTGGGCTGGGCCGTCGGGCTGCTGACCCGGTACGCAGTGGGAACGCCGACTACGCGACCCACAGGTATGCAGATTGCCCAGTCACTCGATGCCGGAGGCTTCCCCATCACCGAACTGCGCGCACAGGAATCCACCGCGCGTGGACGTCGCTACATGGCACGGACGCGGTCCGGCGATCGACTCAACGTCACCGTCCTCGACCGTGACCTCGAAGGTGCGGGGCTCGCAAGTGCGCTCTGGACCTCTCTTCGCCTTCGTGATGACAGCAATGCAGGCGCGTTCAACATGCGGAAGTCCCTGGATCACGCCGCGCTCGTGGCGTACGCATCGGAAGCCGCCGGCGCACCAGAGCCACGCCTCCTCCTCGCCAGCGAAATCGGACCTGACTCCTGTCTCCTCGCCTACCACTACATCGACGGCGAAACTTTCGATCGCGTTGCAGATCTCACCGACTCTGAACTCGAGTCGGCATGGCGTGCTGTGCGGACCCTGCACGAGCACCAGATCGCCCACCGTTCCCTCGACGCCGAACACCTGCTCCGTGCCGACGATGGATCGGTATGGCTCCTCGGCGGACGGTCCGGCGCTGTTGCAGCGAGCGATGTCGCTCGACGCATCGACCTGTCGATGCTGCTGTGCACCCTCGCCATGCTCACCAACGTCGAACGCGCGGTGGCCAGCGGCACCAAGGTCATGGGATTGGACGGGCTCGCGCGCGCACTCCCCACACTGCAACCGGTAGCACTGGGTGGACCCACCCGTCGCGCACTTCGCGCGCACAAGGGACTCCTCGTGCAACTGCGCGATGCACTCGTCGAGATGCGTCCAGGAGCAGATATCGAGCAGATCCAGCTCGAGCGGGTCCGTCCGCGGACGGTGATCATGATCGTGCTCGGCAGCATCGCCGGCTATGTGCTGCTGTCGCAACTGGCTCAGGTGGATCTCACAGCACTCGTGGCAAATGCCCAGTGGTCGTGGCTTGGATTTGGACTCCTGCTCAGCCTCGTGACATACGTGGGCGCCGCATGGTCGCTCTCCGGATTCGTACCCGAACGGCTGAAGTTGAGCCGCACCATCCAGGCCCAGGTCGCCGGCGACTTCGCCACCCTGGTGTCACCGCCGACCCTCGGTGCGATCGCGATCAACGTGAGGTACCTGCAGAAGTCGGGCCTGCACCCGGCTCTCGCCGCTGCGAGTGTGGGCGTGTCGCAGGTGATGGCCTTCGTCGTGCACATCGTCCTTCTCCTGGGTTTCGGCGTCGCTGCGGGGACCCAGGCGGACTTCACCTTCGACCCACCGCGCGCAGCGGTGATCGGGGTCGCAGCCGTCGCGGTTCTGGCACTCGCTCTCCTCGCCGTCCCTGCCGTGCGCCGCTTGATCACCTCCCGCGTGGGTCCGTTACTGCGTGAGGTCGGACCACGTCTCGTGACCGTCGCCCAGCGCCCCTTCAAACTGATCGAGGGTGTCGGAGGCATGCTGCTGCTCAATCTTGCGTACATCGGCGTGCTGTACGCCTGCGTCGAAGCGTTCGGTGGCTCAATGAACGTCGCTGTCGTGGCCGTCGTCTATCTCGCCGGTGCGACGATCGGCCAGGCGGCCCCCACGCCGGGTGGCCTCGGTGCGGTGGAGGCTGCTCTTGCCGCCGGCCTCACCGCCGCCGGCCTCGACGCCGGAATCGCCGTCTCCTCAGTTCTGCTCTACCGCCTGATCACCTTCTGGTTGCCCACACTCCCTGGGTACTGGGCCTTCACGAATCTCACCCGCAAGGGCCTGCTCTAACCCCACTGCGCGGTCAGGCGGGGGACACGGCAGGCTTCCCCCCATGAGCGACAACGTCACGATCACCCCACTGCCCGATGGTCCGCTGGAGGTCAGCGGACCCACCACGGTCCAAGACCCTGACGGCACCGTCCTGAAGGAGGGCGACAAGACCTACCTCTGTCGCTGCGGCTTCAGCGCGAACAAGCCGTTCTGCGATGGCAGCCACAAGCGGAACAACTGGACGAGCGGCTGACTTTTACCGCGAATCGGTTGATGGGCCCTTGCCCGGGGGACTAGCGTCGCTCGTGAGCAGAGGAGTCTCATGAGCGACACCGTCAACCAGCACAAGTACGTCCTGTCCGAGGACCAGATGCCGACGGCCTGGTACAACATCCTGGCCGACCTTCCGGTTCCGCCCCCGCCGCCGCTCCACCCGGGACGCATGGACCCGGTGGGCCCCGACGACCTCATGCCGCTCTTCCCGATCGACTTGATCATGCAAGAGGTGTCGACAGAGCGATACATCGACATTCCCGGTGGCGTGCTCGATGTCTACCGACAGTGGCGTCCCTCGCCGCTCTTCCGCGCCCACCGGTTGGAGCAGGCACTCGGCACACCCGCGCGCATCTACTACAAGTACGAAGGGGTGTCGCCCGCTGGATCCCACAAGCCGAACACCTCCGTGCCCCAGGCCTACTACAACAAGAAGGCCGGCACGACAAAGCTCACGACGGAGACCGGTGCAGGACAGTGGGGTACCGCCCTCGCATTCGCGTGCGCGCTCTACGGACTCGACTGCGAGGTCTGGCAGGTCGGTGCGTCCTATGACACCAAGCCCTATCGCCGCCTGATGATCGAGACCTTCGGCGCCACCATCCACCGGTCACCGTCGAACGTCACCGACATCGGCACGATCCTCGGCGCCGACCCGAAGAATCACAGCGGGTCCCTGGGTATCGCCATCTCCGAGGCTGTCGAGGTCGCGGCGAAGGATCCGAACACGCGCTACGCCCTCGGCTCCGTGCTCAACCACGTTCTGCTCCACCAGACGATCATCGGTCAGGAGGCCCTCCTCCAACTCGAGATGGCGGGTGACACACCCACCCTCATCGTCGGCTGCACAGGCGGAGGATCGAACTTCGCAGGCCTGTCCTTCCCCTTCATCCGGGAGAAGATGGCCGGGAAGATCAACCCGCGCATCCTTGCGGCCGAGCCTGCTTCGTGCCCGTCACTGACCAAGGGTGT
Organism: Actinomycetota bacterium; assembly: GCA_046091195.1. Taxonomy (GTDB): domain Bacteria; phylum Actinomycetota; class Actinomycetes; order S36-B12; family S36-B12; genus VGCC01. The sequence goes on along the minus strand of JBJTBD010000029.1, from coordinate 8,997 downwards.
GTACGCCTACGACTTCGGCGACACCGCGGGGATGACGCCGTTGATGAAGATGCACACCCTCGGGCACGACTTCATCCCGGATCCGATCCACGCCGGTGGTCTGCGCTACCACGGCATGGCGCCGCTCATCTCGCACCTCTACGAGCTCGGCATCATGGACGCGGAATCGGTCCCACAGACCGAATGCTTCGCCGCGGCAATGCAATTCGCCCGAACGGAGGGGATCGTTCCGGCTCCGGAGCCCACCCATGCGATCGCGCTCGCGATCCGGGAGGCTCTCAAAGCGAAGGAGACTGGTGAGGAGACGGTGATCCTGACCGCGCTCTGCGGCCACGGACACTTCGACCTCGCCGCCTACGAGTCCTTCCTGAACGGCACCATGGTGGATGAGGACTTCACCGAGGAGCGCCTCCAAGCGGCACTGGCGACTCTTCCCGAGGTTCAGCTCGCCTAAACGGGCGCAAGACGACGTCGTGGGCTAGCGTTCCGCCATGGCTCTCTACACATGTCCTGCATGCACTATGTCCGTCAACACCACCTGTGGTGCGTGTGAGGCGGCTCTCGTCGATGACGTACTCGTCAAGGACGACGGCGCCCGCATCGGCATCTCGGTCTGCCCCAACGGCCACGGCAAGATCAAGTCGCCGATGTGCTGCGGGTCGGACATGGCCTGCGCCGTTTAACCCCGTCGTCTTACGGCAGCCACGTCGGACCCGCTAGTAGTTGGGCTTCTCCGGCTCGATCTGGCTGACCCAGGCGTTGATGCCGCCACCCACATGGACCGCATCGGCGAAGCCCGCCCCCTTGAGGACGGCCAGCGCCTCGGCCGAGCGACCACCGACCTTGCAGTGCAGCACGATCTGCTTGTCGGTCGGCAACTTCTCGAGTGCTGATCCATCCAGGAACTCGCCCTTGGGAATCAACTCGGCGCCGTCGATGGTGACGATCTCCCACTCGATCGGCTCGCGGACATCGATCAACACGAAGTCCCGCTCCCCCGCTGCCCGCTCATCCAGCATGCGCTTGAGGTCGTGCACGGAGATAGTCGAGTCACGTGCTGCTTCGGCCGCCGCGTCGGAGATGACGCCACAGAATGCGTCGTAGTCGATCAGTTCGGTGACGGTCGGATTGACACCACAGACCGCGCAGTTGGGATCCTTGCGGATCTTGACCTGTCGGTAGTTCATCTCGAGCGCGTCGTAGACCATGAGTCGCCCGAGCAGAGAATCACCGATCCCTGTGATCAACTTGATCGCTTCGGTGACCTGGATCGAACCGATGGATGCGCACAGCACGCCCAGAACACCACCCTCGGCGCATGACGGCACCATTCCCGGCGGCGGGGGTTCGGGATAGAGGCAGCGGTAGCACGGTCCGTACTCGGCCCAGAAGACTGACGCCTGACCGTCGAACCGGTAGATCGAGCCCCAGACATAGGGCTTACCGAGCAGGACGCACGCATCGTTGACGAGGTACCGCGTCGCGAAGTTGTCCGTGCCATCCACGATGAGGTCGTACTGGGAGAAGAGATCCATCACGTTGGAGGAGTCCAGTCGCTCGGGATGGATCACCACCTCCACGAAGGGATTGATCTCCGTGATGGAATCCCGGGCGCTCTCGGCCTTCGACCGTCCGACGTCACTTTGGCCGTGGATGATCTGCCTCTGAAGATTCGACTCGTCTACCACGTCGAATTCGACGATGCCCAGGGTTCCTACTCCCGCAGCAGCCAGGTACATGAGCGCGGGCGATCCGAGGCCACCAGCACCCACGCACAGCACGCGTGCGTTCTTCAACCGCTTCTGTCCTGTCATGCCGACGTCGGGGATGATCAGATGGCGGCTATATCGGCGCACCTCGTCGATACTCAGCTCCCCGGCAGGCTCGACGAGCGCGGGCACACCCATGACATCTCCCGATTGCATAGTGAGCGGCAAGGCTAACCTCGCTCACCCGAACGCGGACACCCAGCCTCACCACCTGCAAACGCATTGCAACAGGCCTTCGTCGTGATGGGCCCATAATCAACTGTGCTGATTTTCGACGGAGAGTGCGGCTTCTGTCGTCGCTCCGCCGAATGGGGTCGGCGGCACGTGGACCCAAGCATGCCCATGCAGGCGTGGCAGGAGTCGGATCTCGAGGCACTGGGACTCACCCCTGAGCAGTGCAGCGAAGCCGTGCAGTGGGTCGAGGCCCCGGGGCGGTGCCACTCCGGCGGGGCAGCGATCTGTGCAGCACTGCGGACCGGCGGCTGGCACTGGCGCGCGGTCGGCGTGATCGGCGACGCACCCGGGATTCGGGTCGTCACCGAGTCGATCTACCGCTGGGTGGCGAGAAACCGCCACCGGTTCTGATCAGCCGGTGACGTCCCCCTGGGCAACGAGGTTGCGCAGGACACGCAGGCACACGGACAACGTTGCGAGATCCGGATTCTCGACCGCCGCAATCTCCTGGAGGGTGGTGCGGGCGCGGGAGACACCCTCGGCGTGGACTGCTTCCCACTTCTCGACGCGTTCGAGAGCGGGAGTGGCAGGGTCTGTCGCCTTGATCACGCGCGCCGTGAGAGCCGCGATGACCTGATAGAGGTCGGTTCGCAATGCCTGCCGCGCCAAGGCAGTCCAGCGATCTCCGCGCGGAAGGTCCGTGATGCGGATGAGCGTTTGGTCCACGTCGTAGCGATCGGACAGGGTGAAGTAGAGGGGGATGACCGTCGCAGCGCCCTCCCCGGTGCGGCTACATACATCGGTGATGTCGAGCAGGGAGAAGACATCGAGTGCACCCGCCGCTTCGCGCGCCAGGCCTTCGGGTGCCCCGGCTTCAGTAAATCGACGGAGGCGACGCTGGAAGCGTTCGGCTTCCTGACCCTCGAGGACATCGGGAACTTCCTGGGCGTAATCGGAGACATTCGCGCGAAATGTCGCTACTTCTGAGGCGATATCGAGTTCCCCACCACGGAATTGCAGGAACCAGCGCGTGGCACGATCGAGCAGGCGCCGGGTCTCCAGTTGCAGCGTGGTTTGGGCCGTCGTGGGGACCGTGTTGTCGAGACTATTGATCCAGTCCCAGGTCTCACGAATTCCGAAGACACCCATGGCGGCGGTCGCCGCCCGCACCACCTGGGGCACGGTGGCCCCGGTTTCCTCAATGACGCGGTAGACGAAGGTGATTCCCCCGACGTTGATCAGCGAGTTCGCAAGAGACGTATTGATGATTTGGGGCCGGAGTGGGTGCGAGGCGATCTCATCGGGGAAGCGTTCCCGCAGGGCCGCAGGGAAGTACTCCATCAGCGTGGCATGGAACCAGGGATCGGCACTCAGCGTTGACTTGTTCAGATTAGAGGTCAGCCAGTTCTTGCTATAGGCGAGCAGCACGGCAAGTTCCGGTGAGGTGAGTTCGGATTCTGCGGCGATCAGGGTCGCGAACTCCTCATCGTCTGGCAGCGACTCCAGGCTTCGATCGAGGATGCCGCGTCGCTCCATTTCTTTGATCATCCGTTGGTGCACGGTGATCAGAGCGGACGCTCCACGACGGGCATTTCCCAGCACGACGTTCTGGTCATAGTTGTCCCGGAGGACCGCCGCCGCAACATCGTCCGTCATCGAGGCGAGGAGGGCATTGCGGTCTTCCAGCGTCATCTTCCCCGCGCGAACCACCCCGTCCAGGAGGATCTTGATGTTGACCTCGTGGTCTGAGGTATCGACCCCGGCGGAGTTATCGATTGCATCGGTGTTCAGTTTCACGCCGTGCCGGGCCGCCTCGATGCGCCCCTTCTGGGTGAGACCCAGGTTTCCACCCTCGCCGACCACCCGGACGCGGAGATGGTGTCCATTGATCCGAATCGCGTCGTTGGACTTGTCACCGACATCGGCGGGTGATTCGTTCTGTGCTTTCACATAGGTACCGATACCGCCGTTCCACAGCAGATCCACGGGTGCCTTGAGGATGGCGGAGATCAGTTCATCGGGTGTCAGGTGATCGATATCGGGTTCGAGGCCGAGGGCTTCCTGGATCTGGTTGGTCAGTGTGACCGACTTGGCAGATCGCGGGAACACTCCCCCGCCCGGTGAAATGAGCTCGGGGTTGTAGTCAGCCCAACGTGATCGCGGTAACCCGAAGAGTCGTGCGCGCTCCATGAGTGAAGTCCGGGCATCAGGGTGTGGATCGATGAATATGTCACGGTGATCGAATGCGGCGACGAGGCGGATGTGGTCACTGAGGAGCATTCCGTTTCCGAATACGTCGCCACTCATGTCGCCGATGCCGACCACGGTGAAGTCCTGGGTCTGGGTATCGATGCCCAACTCTCGGAAGTGCTTCTTCACCGACTCCCACGCACCGCGCGCCGTGATTCCCATCGCCTTGTGGTCGTACCCGGCCGACCCACCCGATGCGAAGGCGTCGCCGAGCCAAAAATGGAAGTCTGCTGAGATCGAGTTAGCGAGGTCGGAGAACGTTGCCGTGCCCTTATCGGCCGCCACCACCAGGTACGGATCATCGGAGTCATGACGCACCACGCGCGGGGGCGGCACGAAGACGCCATCGACCAGGTTGTCGGTCACGGTGAGCAGCGCCGTCACGAACTCCGCGTATGCGGCCTTGCCCGCGATGAGCCACGCGTCGCGATCGATGCTGGGATCGGGCAGTTGCTTCGGATAGAACCCACCCTTGGCGCCGACCGGCACGATCACGGCATTCTTGACGTCCTGCGCCTTGACCAGCCCGAGGATCTCCGTGCGGAAGTCCTCGCGCCGGTCACTCCACCGCAGGCCGCCACGAGCCACATCTCCGAAGCGCAGGTGAACTCCCTCCACGCTCGGGGAGTACACCCAGATTTCATGGACCGGTCGCGGCAGAGGCATGTCGGGAATTCGCCGCGGTTCCAGTTTGAACGCCACGGTGGTGGAGATAGGCATCTGGAAGTAGGAGGTGCGCACGGTGGCCTGGATCAGCATGTCGAAGGACCGGAGGATGCGATCCTGGTCGAGGCTGGCCACGTCGATGAGTTGCCGCTCGATGCGCTCTTCCAGCGTGGCGATCCGCCCCTCGCGGTCATCCTGCGTATCCGGGTCGAAACGTGCCTGGAAGAGGTCCATCAGGGAACGAGCGACGGTCGGGTTACTCAGGACGGATTGCTCGATATACCCCTGACTGAATGTCGACCCGATCTGGCGCAGGTATCGCGCGTAGGCGCGCATCACCGAACACTCACGCCACGTGAACCCTGCCACCATCACCAAACTCAAGAATGTGTCGATCTCGCATGAACCACTCCACGAGGCGAGGAACGCGTCTTCCGCGCGCCGCATGTCCTCGTTCGAGGCGGGGCCGGCGCCAGGCGGGGCGGTCATCCCGAAGCTCAGGATCGAGGTCGCAGGCAGCCCGGCGCCTGTGATCTCGTAGGGGTGCTCATCCAGCGCGTCGAATCCGAGGTTCTGCAGGATAGGAAGCACCCGGGATAGCGGAAGGGCACGACCGTGCCGTGTGATCGTGAAACGCAGTGCCCCTGCAACGCCGGCGTGGTCCATGCGGACCGCAAGCTCTCCGGGAGCCAGGCCCTGTATGACCTGCACCGCCTGAACGCCATCTTCTGGACTGAAGTCCTCCTTGTACGCCTCCGGAAATGCATCCTCGAAGATTCGTACGACATTGCGTCCTCGGTCCTCGCCGAGGGTGCCTACAGCGGCATCCCCGAAGTCATCCATCCAACTGCGGGTAGCCGCCGCGACGCGTGCCTCGAGATCGACAGGGTCCACGGCACGAAGGTGGCCGCCTGCGGGAGCTCTAACGATGAAGAGCAATCGTGCGAGCACGGACTCGGACACCAACACCGTGAAGTCGACGCTTTCCCCTCCGAAACTGTCCTGCAGGAGGTCGCTGATGGCCGTGCGGACGGCGGTGGTGTACCGATCCCGAGGCAGGTAGACGAGTACCGACACCGATCTGCCGTAGGCGTCCACTCGTAGGAAGAGACGGGTTTGCCTTCGTTCCTGCATGTGCAGCACGGCCGAAGCTGTGTCGTTGAGTTCCGCCTGCTCGATTTGGAAGAGCTCATCGCGCGGATACGTTTCGAGGAACTGTTGAAGATCGTGTGCGCTGTAAGAGTTCGGAAGGAACTCCAGGGACTCCATCGCGTGTTCGAACTTGCGCCGGAGGATGGGGATTTCGAGGATGCTCGCTGTGTATGCGGGAGCCGCGAAGACTCCGAGGATGCGGCACTCGCCGACGACATTTCCCTGTTCATCGAAACGCTTGATGCCGATGTAGTCAAGGTGACCCGGCCGATGAACCGTGGACCGAGCGTTGGCCTTGGTAAGCACCAGCAACTCCGGCTCCCGTGCCCTGGCCCGAACCAGAGCGGGAAGCACCACAACACTCTGCGAGTCCCGATTCTGCTCACTGTTATTGCGGAGAATTCCAAGTCCACTTCCGGGGACGGGTCGTAACGCGTCACCTCCGCCGAGGTCGACGAGGTAGTACTCGCGATAACCGAGCAGGGTGAGATTCCCGTGGACGATCCAGCGCAGGAAAGCAATCGCCTCGAGGACGTCGCCCGGAGGGACACCGAGGGGCGGGTTCCGTTCCAGACCCTGGATGATCACGGTGACGGCCGATTCCAGCGCGGGCCAATCCGTAACGGCGCGGCGCACGTCATCGAGCACCCTCCGTACGTCAGAACACAGCGCCTCGAGGTCGATGTCGCGATACCCGCGCTCGAGGTCGATGAGCATCCACGACTCGGGTACTGCATGGTCACCTTGGGCCCGATCCGACTCCCGGACATGAACGAGCTGGCCGGCACCATTCCGGTCCACAACGAATTGCGGATGAAGCAGCAACGAGATGTCGAGTCCTTGGCGGACGATTTCATTCGTGACTGAGTCCACGAGGAAGGGCATGTCATCGGTCACGATCTCGATAACGACGCCACCTTCTACCTCCCGCGCGCGCACGAGTGATGCGCCGTGGTGCCGGACGGCAGCCCAGGATGCCATCGCTGGGACTTCAGCAAGGAGATGTCCGTGGGTGCGGCGTTCCTCGGGCGACATCTGACGCGAGAAGCGCGCAGACAGCACGTCGAGGTCGGGAACCGAGTCCACCCCAGGAACAGTCACGCTTATCGCCTCTTCGCACGCTGGGCCTACCGCTACCGTAGCCGCAACCTGGCCGCCATGAGAACGTGTCCGCGATGGCCATCGGATGTTCGCCTCGTGTCTATGCGACGATCACCCGATGAGTACTCCCCTCGACGTCGTCCAGGCCTTCGCCGCCGATGCGTTCAGAACATTCGGTGTGCTCACGAACCGGGAGTACATCGAGGCCAAATGCTCCGCGACGGGGTCGCTGCGCACAACGATCGACATATCCGGCGATGCGTCCTCGGCCATCACGGTGCGCACCGAACGCCTCCTACCCGCGAATGTGCCGGCCGTCGCACAATCGTTCGTCGGGGAGACCATCGACGTCACTGAGATCCAGGAGTGGTCCGCGCCGGATCACGATGGCTCGCGATCGGCCATCGTGACGGTGAAGTTCTCCGGTCCCCTGCGCTTCGAAGGCACCGCAGATTTGCGGCCCACATCCCAGGGGTGCTCCATTCACACCCTGGGGCGGTTGACGGCGAAGGTGCCCTTCGTTGGAGGAACCATCGAACAGGAGGCGGCTCGCCAAACGGAGAAGTACCTCCGGATCGAGGAATCCCTCGCAGCCGAGTGGTTAGGACGCGCGTAACTCCAGGGAGCGCGCCCAGCCAGCGGGTGATGTGCGCATCGACGTCTCGAGAACAAGTCGCCGACGGGACGCATCCATCAGGTTCGCGCCCATTGCGGTGAGGTCTTCTGGCCCGGGTCCGAGGATGAACACCCGCGTTCCTTGCGCCCGCACCGTCTCCGCCTCGTCGAGACACGACTTCGTGACCTCACCACGCCACCGACGCTCGAGGCGCGCCGCCAGGCTGGTCGGATGGTCGGTGGCGAAGGAGACCATTGGTGCGATGACGTAGACCTCGTCTAGCCCCATGTGTTCGAGCACGTCGACAGACGTGGCGGAGACCGCACCGCCATCGACGTAAGTGCGGCCGTTGATGGCCACGGGGGCGAACCAGCCGGGGATGGAACAGGACGCCACCACTGCATCGGCAAGCGGTGCAACGGGTGCCCCGGATCGGCCGAACACCACGCGATGCCCGTCGACGAAATCCATGGCGACCACCCAGAGTCGTTGCGGCCACGCACCTGTGGGATTCGCTGCGTCGATCAGTTGTGAAACCTGATCAAGGGAACGCGAACCGGGCGGAAGGAGTGCGGAGAGCACCGCCGTGACCGGGAGCTTCCCCGGGTGGCGCATGCTCGAGGCGATCAGTGCCGGTGAGCCCGGTCCCAGGAGACGCGGAACGCCCGGTCGGTGGCCACCGGTTGCCCGATCGGGGTCGAATGCGTAGTGGGCGAGCGGCCCGGTGCCGACGTCATCGCCGGCGTAGTGACCGCGCATCTCCTCGAGTGAGACCCCGAGGGTGACGAGAGCGCCGAGCACGGATCCGGCCGACGTCCCCACGATGATGTCGAAATCATCGACATGGATCCCGAACTCCTGGAGTGCATCGAGGGCTCCGACGGACCAGGTCCCGCCGAGGACGCCGCCGCCTCCGAGGACCAACCCCCGACGTGGAGTGAGCACATCCGCCTCCTCGTGGCCCATCCTGGCACGCGCCACGCCGCCATGATGCTCCTCGGGCACGGACTTCCGCCCTACCCTGATGAGGTGCACTTCCCCCGTCATGCACATTCACCCCTGTCCGCGATGCGAGACCGCGTGCGCAGGTGCGGTGGCGAGGTGATCGGGTGTGCGCGCAGGTTCCCGCGGCGAACCTTCGCCGGGCTCCTCACGGTGAGCCTCGCCGCGGGTGTTGGCGTCGGGATGCTCGTACCCGCCGCTTCGGCGTCTGATTCCACGCCGTCCGCAGCCCCCGTCGCGACCGAATCGCCCAGCGCGACTCCCACC
>JBJTBD010000028.1:0-9111 GCA_046091195.1 Actinomycetota bacterium | reverse complement strand
GGCTGCTCCAGTGCGCCGGAGCCCATCCCCCCGAGCACTCCGGAATCCGCCCCCACCGCGCCCCCCGAAGCACTCGCACCCTTCTACGCCCAGCGACCCGAATGGCGGGACTGCGGTGATGCCGAGTGCACGAAGATCCGCGTGCCGCTGGACTACTCCGATCCGGGTGGGGACACCATCGAGCTGTCGATGACGCGGGTGCCCGCCGAGGGGGAGTCGATCGGGTCACTTTTCGTCAATCCCGGTGGTCCCGGGGGAAGCGCATTCGAGTACGCGAAGGCCGCTGACTACATCGTGTCGTCGCCTATCCGTTCGGTGTACGACATCGTCGGGGTGGATCCGCGTGGCGTGGGACTGAGTGACGCGATTCGTTGCCTGACCGATGCCGAGATCGACGAGTACGCCGCGGCTGAGGGAACCCCGGATGATCCTGCTGAAGAGGCGGCGATCCTCGCGAGCTCGACGGAACTCGCGCGCAAGTGCGAGGAGAACGGTGGGCCACTGGTCGATCACATGGGCACTATCGATGCTGCACGGGATCTGGACATCGCGCGTGCGGTGACGCTGGATCCGGTATTGAACTACCTGGGCCTTTCCTACGGCACGGCGCTGGGTTTCGCGTATATGACGTTGTTTCCGGAAACGACGGGTCGCATGGTCCTTGATGGCGTGCTGCCGACCGATCTGGCCAATGAGGAGATCAGTAAGGGTCAAGCCGACGCATTCGAGGTGGCGTTCGAACATTTTGCGGCGGACTGTGCTGAGTCCGGGGACTGTCCGTTCGCAGGTGAGGGGCCGCAGGTGGCCACGCAGTTGCGGGATTTCCTGCGAGCGCTGGATGGGAAACCGCTTGCCACCACCGATGGCCGTCAACTCACCGAATCCCTCGGCACCTTCGCTGTGCTTTCTTACCTCTATTTCCCGAGCGACGACTATCCGCGTCTGCGGGAAGCGCTGGCATCGGCGGTGAACGAAGGTGATGGCACGGCCCTCCTGACGCTGCTTGATGAGCGTCGCAACCGGTCACCCGAGGGCGAGTACCTCGACAACTCCACCGACTCGTACTACGCGGTGACGTGCGCGGACTTGCCTTTCACGGGAACCGACGACGACGTGCGCGCCCTCGCCCGGACATGGGCGGAGAGCGCACCCACGTTCGGAGCGGCACTGGCATGGGGGCTGCCGGTCTGCCGTGACTGGCCGGTCCGCGCTGAACCACTGCCCACTCTGACAGAACCGCGCACGCTCCCGCTCATCGTCGGCACCCGGTTCGACCCGGCGACACCGGTGCAGTGGGCGGAGCGGCTGCACGCCCAGATCCCCGGTTCCGGCCTGGTCATCTGGGAGGACTACGGCCACACGGCCTACCTGCAGGGTTCGGGGTGCGTCGACGAGGCGATCGACAGATACCTCCTCGTCGGGGAGATCCCGACCACCCCACGCATCTGTGACTAGATACCCCTAGGGGGTATACTGAGCACATGACGGGTTACGCCACGGACAAGGACGACGTCCTACGCCGACTGCGCCGGATCGAGGGACAGGTGCGCGGACTGCAGCGCATGGTCGAGGAGGACACCTACTGCATCGACGTGCTCACCCAGGTGTCCGCGGCCACCAAGGCCCTGCAGTCGGTGGCACTGGTCCTGATGCAGGACCACCTGGGCCACTGTGTTGCCGATGCGATCGCCGAGGGTGGGGACGTTGCCACGGAGAAGATCGCTGAGGCGTCCGACGCGATTGCCCGACTGGTGCGGAGCTGAGCCTGGCTGTGTCGGATCTCCGTGCCGTCGAACTGGATATCGAGGGAATGACGTGTTCGTCGTGTGCTGCGCGGGTGGAACGCAACCTCAACCGGATCCCGGGCGTCGAGGCCACGGTGAACTTCGCTACCGAGCGCGCCACTGTGCAACTACCTCCCGGCGCCACCATTAGCGATGCCATCGCGGCGGTGGAGGCAACGGGATATTCGGCGCGCGAGCATGCACCTGACGTGCACCTGGGTGCCGACACCCGCGACCTTCGAAGGCGCCTGTCCGTCGCAGTGACACTGACGATTCCCGTCCTCCTTATGGCGATGGTGATGCCATTGCAGTTCCCCGGATGGCAGTGGGTGTCTCTCGTCCTCACCATTCCAGTTGTCACCTGGTGCGCCTGGCCATTCCATCGAGCCACACTGATCAATCTCCGCCATGGAGCCGTGACGATGGACACCCTCGTGTCCATCGGGATCGCCGCGGCGTTCCTCTGGTCGGTGTACGCGCTCCTCTGGGGTGGTGCCGGAGCGATCGGCATGACCATGTCTTTCCACCTACTGGGGAGTTCCGGAACGCCCGAGGTGTATTTCGAGGTGGCCACCATCGTCACCGCGTTTCTGCTCCTCGGACGCTATTGGGAGTTCCGGGCCAAGGATCGAAGCGGTCAGGCCCTTCGTGACCTCGCGACCCTCGGTGCCCGGGAGGCCAACCTCCTCACCGGCACAGGTGAGCGGCAGGTACCGGTCGAGCAACTGGGAGTCGGCGATCTGGTGCGTGTCCGGCCGGGCGAAAAGATCCCTGCCGACGGGATCGTGGCGTCGGGTTCGGCGGATATCGACATGAGTTTCCTCACCGGCGAATCGGTTCCGGTAGCCGTGGGCCCCGGTGATTCCGTCGTGGGCGCTGCGATCGTGGGTGCCGGAACCCTGGACGTGGAACTGACGGCGGTGGGCGAAGCCACCCAGGTTGCGCAGATGAGCCGTCTACTTCAGCAGGCCCAGGCACAGAAGGCACCTGTCCAGCGACTCGCGGACCGCATCAGCGCTGTCTTCGTTCCCGTGGTTCTCCTCCTTGCCGTCCTCACGTTGATCGGATGGCTGTTGGCCGGGGCGGATGCGAATGCGGCTTTCGCTGCCGCGGTCGCGGTTCTGATCATCGCCTGCCCGTGCGCGCTCGGGCTTGCAACCCCGACGGCTCTCCTGGTGGGCACCGGTCGCGGTGCGCAGTTGGGCATCCTCATCCGCGGCCCCCAGGTGCTCGAGGCCACGCGCCAGATTACGACCGTCGTGTTGGACAAGACGGGAACGGTCACCGAGGGCCGGATGGTCGTCGAGCGCGTGACCGTCCTCGGTGCCCGGGACGAGGAACGGGTCCGGACCTACGCCGCATCTCTGGAAGTCCTGTCTGAGCACCCCGTGGCCCGAGCCATCGCCACCCTCGCGGACGATCACCTGGAGGTTCAGGAATTCGTGGCGCTCCCGGGGGGTGGAGTACGTGGCTTCATTGATGGGCATCCCGTGACATTGGGACGCCCATCCTGGCTGCGCGAGCAGGGGATCCATGTTGATGACGTACTGATTCCCATCACCGATGCCACGGTCGTCGGAGTCGCAATCAATGGTGAGGTGGTCGCACTCATTGAGATCGGGGACCAGCCGCGTCCGGACAGCCCCCGCGCGATCGAGGACCTGCGGCGTCTCGGTCTCACGCCAATGCTGGTGACCGGGGACCGGAAGCGGACCGCGGATGCGGTGGCAGCTGAGGTGGGAATCGTGGACGTGATTGCCGATGCGAGCCCACAGGACAAGGTCACCGTTGTGCTGGATCTCCAACGTCAGGGTCGGGTCGTCGCGATGGTGGGGGATGGCGTGAACGACGCGATCGCGCTCACTCAGGCCGACCTGGGCATCGCAATGGGGGCCGGGACCGACCTTGCGCGTGAGGCGAGTGACATCACCGTCATTCGTGCCTCGCTCATGGGTGTGGTCGATGCCATCCGACTCTCGCGCCGGACCCTGAGCATTATCAAGGGGAATCTGTTTTGGGCATTCGCCTACAACATCGCGGCGATCCCTTTGGCGATGGCAGGCCTGCTAAACCCCATGATTGCTGGTGCCGCGATGGCCTTCTCGTCGGTTTTCGTGGTCAGTAACAGTCTGCGACTTCGGCGGTTCGCTGCTTCCTCGTGACTTCGCGGGTCACGTCCGAGTGTGGTGCCACATCCGCTCGGCTTCGTAGTAGATCTCACCCTGGAGACGTTGCTGGGTTGCCGGATCGAGCGATCGGAAACCGCCGATGAACCCGTAACAACCGTCGCTACCGCAATGGCAGTGGAATTGGTGTCCGTCACAGGCCCAATCGAAAAGCGTGTAGTCGCAGGTGATCTCGTCACCCGGATGCAGATTGCGGGTGGCGATCTGCTCGTACGCGATGACCTTTCCTGTTGAGGGATCGAGCACATCGCGACTCACACTCGTTGGGTCACAGGAGTGGTTCATGAAGCACCCAGGGATATCGAAGGTGCGGACACCCATGTAGCGAACGGTATGCATGGATGTGATCACGATGTCCTCCACCTCGTCACCTACCTGGACGTGTATGAGGTACGTGCGCCCGTCATCGGCAATCGTCACTTCGTGTGCTCGGTAGATCACGTCACCGGCGGGCACTGCATCAGTGACGTGAAGTGAGAGTCCGTGCGGGCCCCGGCGTACAGATACTCCGGGGGGCGCGGTGATCACGGTTTCGCCGAGCGTTCTCGCGAGGTCGTGCTCCATGGTCACCTCCCGTCGTCTGGTCAACCCTGCCATGGTGTGCCGTCGTCGGAGTGCACATCTGGGTACCCTGGCGAACAACGGTCGTTGGTGCTGGTCGTGCCCGGAGCAGATGCCCCTGGAAGTTGAGGTTGCCGTCGTGGGGCCACGTGGGCTGTCCCGGAAGGACTTCGCGCGTTCACACACGTTGTAACCTCCGATCATGTCGAGGGTCTCTCCTGCGCGCGTGTCGCGTCGACCGAGGTGATCCCCTGGGTCATCCTCACCGGCGGTGAATCACGCCGCATGGGGGAGGACAAAGCCTCGTTGGTGGTGGCTGGCATCACTCTGCGAGATCGTGCGATTGCCGCGGTCGACGAGTACCGGATTGTCGGCCCGGAAGTGCGTGGGGGACCCGCCCACGCCCTGGTGTCGGTTGCGCGGCAGACCAACGATGAGGCCTTCGGCGTGCTCGCTGTCGACATGCCCTTCGCAGCGCGCGTGGTTCCCGCCCTTGCTGAGGCATGGTCCACCTGCACCGCTGATGCGCTCATCGCGCGCGATGAACACCCACAGTGGTTGTGCGGGGTCTACCGACGCACAGCGTTACTCGCGGCTGCTGAGCACTTCGTTGAGACCGAGAATCTCCCACTGTGGCGTATCGGGGAGCACCTTCGCATGGAGTACCTGAACGTCACGGATCCGGTAATCCTCTTTGATGTGGACACGCCTGCCGACTTGGAGTGGGCATCTAGTCGCCTCCGAGGGGAGTCGCCGGATACGCGGCCGCGCACGGTATGAGTTTGGACCGTGCCCGCGTGATCATTGGGGAGTTAGCGCGCGTCGATGGGCGAAGTGTCCTGGCGCGGACCAGCACATCCGGGAGAAGTACTCCAATGTGCGACTGACTGGATTGACTTGCCACGGTGAGCTTGCTTCGGACCGCAGGGGACTGAGCTCGGGGCTCGCCACTACCCTGACCGCATGGCTAAGCCGCGCGTCGATGCCGCGGGTGGGTTGGCGGCCATGCGGTACGTCCTGGCCCGTGGTCGCGACGTCGGAACTCTCGCTCTCTACCGGCGCCTGCGCAGCCGCAACGCATGCAAGACGTGTGCTCTGGGTATGGGTGGTCAAGAGGGTGGCATGGTCAACGAGGTGGGCCACTTCCCCGAAGTCTGCAAGAAGTCGGTGCAGGCCCAGGCAGCCGACATGGGCCGAGTCATCACTGAGGTGGATCTTCGATCACTCAGCTTGGAGGATCTCACCCGCTACAGCAGTGCACAGATGGAGGCCTTGGGGCGACTGACGTTCCCGGTCATCGCGGGTCCGCGCGATACCCACTTTCGTCGCGTGACGTGGGAGGAGGGACTGACCGTCGCGACGGGCGCCTTCACGTCCTCGTCGCCCGCGCGAACGTTCTGGTACACGAGTGGGCGATCCAGCAATGAGGCTGGCTTCCTCTTGCAACTGATCGCGAGGGCATTCGGCACGAATAACGTCAATAACTGTTCCTACTACTGCCACCAGGCATCAGGTGTCGCCCTGACGTCCATTTATGGCAGCGGGACGGCGTCAGTGTCCCTGGAAGACCTCGAGCACACCGAACTCGTCATCCTCGCCGGGGCAAACCCAGCGAGCAACCACCCTCGTCTTATAACGCAGTTGATTGCGCTTCGCCGCCGCGGAGGCAAGGTGATCGTCATCAACCCTTTGTCAGAGCTCGGACTGCGGCGATTCCGACTACCCTCAGATGCCCGAAGCTTCATCGCCGGATCGGATGTGAGCGATCTCTACCTCCAGCCCCATATCGGAGGAGACATCGCACTGAGTCTTGCCCTCCTCAAGGGGATTATGGAGCGCGATGCGATTGACACCGCATTCGTCGATGCTTGCACGGAGAACTCGGATGAGGTCTGGGCGCATGTCGAGTCGCTGACGTGGTCAGACCTAATCCAGGCAAGTGGTGTCCCGCGTGATCAAATCGACGCGGCCGCGGACATGATTTCGTCCGCCCCGTCCGCGATTTTCATGTGGGCGATGGGTCTGACGCATCACACGTACGGCACCGACAATGTGCGAGCGCTGGGGAACCTCGCCCTGGCCCGCGGGTTCCTCGGCAGGCCCGGATCGGGCCTGATGCCTATCCGCGGACATTCCAATGTCCAGGGCATCGGTTCCATGGGTGTGACCCCGTCCATGAAAGGAGCTTTCGCTCGGGCGATGGCGGAGATCTATGGCGTCGATACCTCGATGCCGCCTGGATTGGACACATTCGCATCTATGACTGCTGCGCATCAGGGGGAGATCGACGTCGCACTGATGCTGGGGGGAAACCTCTGGGCGAGCAACCCGGATTCCCCGTGGGCAAGTGAGGCACTTTCGCGCATCGGCACGGTGGTCTCGCTGACCACCAAACTCAGTCAGGGTCACGTTCGAGGTCGAGGAGCGACGACAGTAATCCTTCCAGTACTGGCACGAGATGAAGAGCAGCAAGCAACCACCCAGGAATCGATGTTCAATTTCGTTCGTTTGTCCAGTGGTGGTGATCCAAACGTCGCGGGCGAAATGCGATCGGAGGTGGCGATTCTGGCTGAGATAGCTCACCGCATCCTGCCCGCGGGCCGATTCGGCTGGCATGACCTCACGTCGCACGATGCACTCCGCCAGTCCATTGCCCGCACTGTCCCTGGATACGCGGCGGCGGCGGATATGACCAAGACCAAGCGGGAGTTCCAGATCGCCGGCAGGGTTTTCCACGAACCCCGATTTGCCACGCCGACGGGGAAAGCCACGTTCCATCGAACGGAATTGCCACCACGTGTTCTCGAGCCGGGTCAGTTCATGCTCATGACCGTGCGTTCTGAGGGACAATTCAACTCCGTCGTCTACGACGAGGAGGATCTCTACCGCGGAAACCTGCGACGTGATGTCGTGATGCTTGCTGCGGAAGATGCCGCTTCCCTGGAGGTTGCCGAAGGCGATGTCCTCATTGTGGAGAGTGCGACCGGGTCAATGCGCGTGCACGCGGCGATCGTGGATATCCGCGCAGGCAATGTCGCCATGTATTACCCCGAGGCAAACGTCCTGGTGGATCGCGCCCAAGACCCGGAATCCCGGACCCCGGCCTTCAAGTCCGTTCCCGTCAGACTCCAGGTCGCCTGAGGTTGCACTACAACTCCACTTCGCGAGCGGGGTGGGAAGAGCCCTGGCTGAGTTCATGGTGATTCGGCTAGGTAGCCTTGGCCGGCTCCGGGAGGAGTAGGCCGCCTTAGCTCAGGGGTAGAGCAACGCACTCGTAATGCGTAGGTCCGGGGTTCAAATCCCCGAGGCGGCTCCGTGTGAAAGTGGCGTCCCCTGGAGGCACTTGCCGATCCATCGCTACTCCCCTCCAGATGCTGTATTAGTTACAGGGAACACCGAGGGAACATCCCTCGCTGCTGCCTGCGCGTCCCCGTTCGCGCGGATTCAGCGTTGCATGAGACGCAAAGGCCTGGGGCCAAAGACCGGCAATTGATCTTCCTTTGACCACGGCTGCGACCTCACGGCCAACTAGACGCCCGACAAGCAGTTCACCGATTCGCCAGGCATGGCCACGATTCCGCGAGAGGCGCTGCCGCCAGTTGATGAATCGTCATCGAATTGAAGGGTTAGGTACTCGAGAAGTCTTCCCGGGGTTGCACGAAATCCATTCCCGCATGTCCTAACAAGAGTGAGGGGCTCGACAGCCTCGTCTCAGGACGACAGTTCCTGGGCAACCGAAAGGAGAAGTCGTGAAGAGGATCTGCGCAAAAGACTGCAAACGCTTCATTGCCCATTCTACGGGGGCAGACGTCATTACCGTTGAATCAGTGATGGTCGCTGAGTATGAGTATCTGTACGCACTTGGATTCATCTCCGGACCCGAGCCAAAGTGGACCATCTTCGATCCCTCAGACGGCAAGTCCGTGCACAGTCCGACGTGGGACCGCGCGCACCTTGCTCACGAGGCGGGATCGCGACTAGACGTCCCCTCCTCACAAGTCCTTGCGATCCTTGACGCTGAACTCGACTATCTCAAGATGCATGGGGCGGTCATCCGCACCGTGCCGGGAGTCGAGGAGGGCGTGCCCGTCGTGCGCGCGAGCGGCGATGGGCTGACCGCCGCCATCGCCGTCGCGAGGGAGCTCCCCGAGGAGATCCGGCGCAGGGTCGTCACCGTTGAAGCGTCGACCCGCAACGACGTCACGCTCATCCTCAAGAACGGCGCCGAGGTGCTGTGGGGCTCGGCAGAGGAGGGGCCTTTCAAGGCCGAGGTCCTGCTGGTGCTGCTCAAGGAAGTCGACGCACGGTTCTACGACGTCTCGGCACCGGGGGTCCCGGCGACAGCCGACACGCCTCGCTGATCCGAGTCAGCTGGAGGTCGAGCCGCGCACGCGCGAGGAGAAGACCGCCTGGATCGCCAGCGCACCGACCGTGAACAGGGTGAAGGCCGTCACCAGCCCCAGCGCTTCGGGGATCGCCGTGGCATTCCACGCCTGCCCGGCGCCATCGACGATCTGCGCCGCTCCGGCGATGCTCTGCGTGGGCACCTGGGAGATGCCCATCGCGACGTAGACGGCGAT
>JBJTBD010000027.1:0-14493 GCA_046091195.1 Actinomycetota bacterium | reverse complement strand
CCCGGACGACGCGGGTGCGGAGGAATTCCTCGCCCAACTTTCCGATCCACCCGATCATGTGCGCTGGGTATGTATCCACGCCGGAGGTGTCGGCGGCAAGCGTCTCGTCGACGCCGTGAAGAAGGCTGGAGCCGAGGTGATCGAGTGCAAGGCCATCAAGAAGGGCCGCGCCACCCTGGAGTTACTCACCGCGGAAGTCACCGCGCGTAAGCGTCGCATGACCTCGGACGCCTTGGCTGCGTACTACCTCTCCGTTGGGCACAACCTGCCGATGTTGCTCTCCGGTCTCGAGCAACTCCTCGACGACGTCACGGATGATCCGATCACGATCGAGCACGTGCAGGAGTACTTCGCCGGTGTCGCTGACGTTGCCGGCTGGCAGATCGCCGGACATGTGTGGGATCGCGATGCGGTGAAGGCATTGACCGCGCTGCGGCACTCCCTGAACAACGTGGGTGTGGGAAGCACGGGCGTGATGACTGTGGCAGCGATGTCGCGGGGCCTGCGCACGGTGGTGGCGTTCGGTGGATTACAGCAGGGACTCTCCGAAGCGGACGTTGCCCAACAACTCGGTATCCCGCCCTGGCAGGTCAAGGATGTGCGCCGCCAATGGTCACGGTGGAGCGGTGATCAGCGGACACTGGCCGCTGCGATCGTCTCGCTCGCGGATGCCGATGCATGGATCAAGGGTGGACTCGGTGGGGCAAGCCTGGATGACGAACAGAAGATGTTCGAGTTGGAGATGCTCGTGACGCGAGTGAGCGCCCGAGCGAACTAGAGAGCTGCTGCGCGCTTGGCGATGGCGGACTTGCGATTGGCCGCCTGGTTCTTGTGGATGACGCCCTTGCTCACGGCCTTGTCCAATTCACGACCAGCTGCCGTGGCGAGCTGCGCGGCGTCGGCAGAGCCGGCCGCGGCCGCCTCGTGGAACTTGCGCACGGACGTCTTCAGGGAGGACTTGACGGACTTGTTGCGCAGGCGCGCCTTCTCGTTGGTGCCGATGCGCTTCTTCTGCGATTTGATGTTCGCCATGCGTGACCGTCCTTGTGTCTGTCCCCGGGGAAGTGCGAGGGCCAAGGTTACCCGTAGGCTGGTAACGGCCCAAATCGGGCCATCCCCGAGCGTGGAAGGTCCCGTGGCTGCCCCACAACCTGGTGCCACCGATCCCTCGGTGATCCGGAACTTCTGCATCATCGCGCATATCGACCACGGGAAGTCCACCCTGGCCGACCGGATGCTCCAGGCCACCGGGGTGGTCGATGAACGCAGCATGCGAGCCCAGTACCTCGACCGGATGGATATCGAGCGCGAGCGCGGCATCACCATTAAGTCCCAGGCCGTCCGCCTCCCCTACCGCGCCGATGACGGTGTCTCCTACGTCCTCAACCTGATCGATACCCCCGGTCACGTCGACTTCACCTACGAGGTGTCCCGTTCCCTGGCTGCATGTGAAGGCGCCGTCTTGCTGGTCGATGCCGCGCAAGGCATCGAGGCGCAGACCCTGGCCAACCTGTACCTCGCGTTGGAGAACGACCTCACGATCATCCCCGTGCTCAACAAGATCGACCTCCCCGCCGCCCAGCCGGAGAAGTACGCCGCGGAACTCGCGCACATCATCGGGTGCTCGCCCGCAGACATCCTGAAGGTGTCGGCGAAGACCGGTGAGGGCGTGCACGCGCTCCTGGAGGAGATCGTGCACCTCATCCCACCGCCCGTCGGCAACGCCAACGCTCCAGCGCGTGCGCTGATCTTCGACTCCGTTTACGACACATATAGAGGTGTCGTGACCTACGTCCGTGTGGTCGACGGACGCATCGCCAGCCGAGAGCGGATCACGATGATGTCCACGGGCGCCGTCCACGAACTCCTCGAGGTCGGTGTGATCTCCCCCGAACCGAAGCCCGCGGACGGTCTCGGCGTCGGCGAGGTCGGTTACTTGATCACCGGAGTCAAGGACGTGCGCCAGTCGCGGGTCGGCGACACGGTCACCGCCGCGCAGCGCGGCGCCACCGACGCCCTGGGCGGCTATCAGGATCCAAAGCCCATGGTGTTCTCCGGCCTCTACCCGATCGACGGATCGGACTATCCGGAATTGCGCGATGCGCTGGACAAGCTCAAGCTCAATGACGCGGCATTGGTCTACGAACCAGAGACATCGCTCGCGCTGGGTTTCGGCTTCCGCTGCGGCTTCCTCGGTTTGCTGCACATGGAGATCGTGCGCGAGCGGCTCGAGCGCGAGCACAACCTCGACCTCATCTCCACGGCACCCAACGTCATCTACCGAGTCATGCGCGACGACGGCCAGGAACTGGTGGTGACGAATCCCAGTGAGTTCCCCAATCAGAAAGTGGCGAAGATCTTCGAGCCGATCGTCAAGGCGACGATCATCCTCCCGAGTGAATTCGTCGGCACCGTGATGGAGCTGTGCCAGCAGCGCCGCGGCACCCTCCTGGGTATGGACTACCTCTCGGAGGAGCGCGTCGAATTGCGGTACACGTTGCCGCTGGCGGAGATCGTCTTCGACTTCTTCGACCAACTCAAGTCCCGGACTCGCGGATACGCATCGCTCGACTACGAGTTGACCGGTGAGCAGGATGCGGATTTGGTGAAGGTCGACATCCTGTTGCACGGGGACCCGGTGGACGCATTCAGCGCGATCGTCCACCGCGAGAAAGCGATGGCCTACGGCACGATGATGACCGCGAAGCTCAAGGAACTCATCCCCCGCCAGCAGTTCGAGGTCCCGATCCAGGCTGCCATCGGCTCACGTGTGATCACCCGCGAAACCATCCGGGCCATGCGTAAGGACGTGCTCGCCAAGTGCTACGGCGGTGATATCACCCGCAAGCGCAAACTCCTGGAAAAGCAGAAGGAGGGTAAGAAGCGCATGAAGATGGTGGGCAAGGTTGAAGTCCCCCAGGAGGCCTTCATCGCCGCCCTGTCCACCACCGAGGTGAAGAAGTAGGCGCATGACTCCGCTGGGGATTTACGTGCACGTCCCCTTCTGCGCGAGCAGGTGCGGGTACTGCGACTTCAACACCTATACGGCCCAGGAACTCGGTCCAGGAGTGGATCGCGCAGGTTTCCATGAGCACCTGATCGCAGAGATCGACCTGGCCGCTGGCGCGCTGGGTCCACGGGAGGTGTCCACGGTCTTCATCGGTGGTGGCACCCCCACCCTGCTGGGTGCAGATCCCTTGGTGGGAATCCTCGATGCGATCCGTCGGCACTTCCCGCTGGCACCGGACGCGGAGATCACCACCGAAGCGAATCCCGACTCGGTCGATCGGGAGATGCTCGACACCCTGCGCGCGGGCGGTGTCACCCGCATCTCCTTCGGGATGCAGAGTGCAGCGCCGCACGTGTTGGCTGTCCTCGAACGCACGCACACCCCGGGGATGGCCCGCGAGGTGGCCGGCTGGGCTCGGGAATCGGGTTTCGAGAACATCAACATCGATCTGATCTACGGCACGCCGGGGGAGACTGACGACGACCTACGTGCGTCCTTGGATGAAGTTCTCGCAGCCGATGTCGATCACGTCTCCGCGTACGCACTGATCGTCGAAGACGGGACCGCGCTGGGGCGTCGAGTGGCGCGCGGCGAGGTCCCCGCTCCTGACGATGACGTCTGCGCCGACCGATACGTGATCATCGACGACACCCTGTCCGCTGCCGGAATGCCCTGGTACGAAATCTCCAATTGGGCGCGACCAGGTGCGGAATGTCGCCACAACCTCGGGTACTGGCGCAACGCGGATTGGTGGGGCATCGGCCCGGGTGCGCATAGCCATCGTGCTGGAGAGCGGTGGTGGAATGTCAAGCATCCAACCCGCTACGCAGCATCGGTCGCGCAGGGTGTCATTCCGCGTGAGGACGGTGAGACCCTGACACGGGAACAGCGTGCGACGGAGCACGTGATGTTGGGAGTACGAACCGTTGAAGGCGTCGCGCTCACAGATGTCGGATACGACGCTCAAGCGTTGGTCCTTGATGGTCTGCTCGATCCGGCTGCGTTTGCCGAGGGTCGCGCGGTGCTCACACGGCGCGGACGGCTATTGACGAATCGCGTCGTCCGAGCCCTGACGGGCGATTGACCTGCGGTGCTGCACGGCCACGGCTGCGACGGAGCCGAGCCAAAGCACAGCAACCATGACGATGATCCCGATCCGTAGCGGCGTCGGAACTCCGAAGGCGCTCGTCAGCGTGATCGAGTTCGTGAAGATGATCATTCCGCCGACCGCAACGCCCATGATGCGCATCGGCAGACGATGCGCCACCCACGCTGCTATTGGCGCCGCGAGCATGCCACCGATGAGAAGCGGAAGCAGGACGTCGAGTCGGATCGCCTCTGTGCCCAGACCGACGATGAACCCGAGACTCGCGCTCACTGCGACGATGAATTCCGCGGCATTCACGGTGCCGACCACGCGTGCCGGCGCCATGCGACCGGTCGTCAGAAGTGCGGGCGTTGTCACGGGTCCCCAGCCCCCACCACCCGTGGCGTCGACGAACCCACCGACGAGACCGAGGGGGATCAGCAGTCGGCGCCCGGGACGACCTTTGCGCAACTGCACCGTGCGGTTGATGAGGAATCGGATGAAGACGTACCACCCGAGGACGAAGAGCAGGGCACTCGCCCACGGCCGTGCCGCCTGGGTACTCAACCCGGCGAGCACCGTGGCACCGAGGAACGCACCGATCCCGCCGGGGATCGCGATGCGCGAGAGCACCTTCTTATCGACGTTGCCGAGTTTCGCGTGGGAGAAGCCGCTCCCCGCGGACGTTCCGATTTCTGCGAGGTGAACCGAGGCCGACGCCAGGGCCGGGGTGAGTCCGATGGCGATCAACAGCGTGGACGAGGTCAGCCCGTAGCCCATGCCCAGGGATCCGTCGACCAGTTGGGCGGCGAAGCCGGCCAGGGCGACGAGGAACAGGGGCAGCATGGCCACAAATCCTACCCACTTAGTAGGAAAGTGCACGTCTCCGGGCCGGGTGGGTTCGGGAACTCTCGCCTACACTTGGCACTCAGAAGACCCGAGTGCTAAGGATGGAGGGCGATGCTCGAGGACCGTCGGCTCGCCGTCCTGCGCGCCATCGTCGAGGACTTCGTCTCCACCCACGAGCCCGTGGGGTCCAAGGCCCTGGTCGAGCGGCACAACCTCGGTGTCTCCCCCGCCACCATCCGCAACGACATGGCGGCCCTGGAGGACGAGGGGTACATCACCCAGCCGCACACCAGCGCGGGTCGAGTCCCCACCGACCGGGGATACCGGCTCTTCGTGGATCGACTCTCCTCGGTCAAGCAATTGAGCCCGCCCGAGCGCAAGGCGATGGAGCGGTTCCTGGCCGATGCCGTGGACTTGGACGACGTCATGACCCGCACGGTCCGGCTGCTCGCCCAACTCACCCGGCAGGTGGCCTTGGTGCAGTACCCATCGTTGTCCCGCAGCAAGGTCCGGCACGTGGAGCTCATCCTGCTCAGCGACACGCGGCTGATGATGGTTCTCATCGTCGACAGCGGCCGCGTCGAACAACGCATGATCGACTGCCCAGCTCCCATCGACGCATCGGTCCTCGCCGACCTCCGGGCACGACTCAACGCGATGGTTGCCGATCAGCCGTTCAGTTCCGTGCCAGAAGCGTTGACAGCCTTCGATGAGAAGTTCACCGTCGACGATCGCCCAATGGTGCGTGCCGTCATCGGCGCTGTCCTCGAGGCGGTCACCGAGCGCTTGGATGAACGCGTGGTTCTCGGTGGCACATCGCACCTCGCGTCGTACCAAACCTCATTCCCTATGGCCATCCAGCCTGTCCTCGAAGCACTCGAGGAGCAGGTGGTGCTGCTACGTCTCCTCGGTGAGTCCCCCGCGGAGGAGACGATCACCGTGCGGATCGGACACGAGAATCCGATCTCGGGCCTCGAGAGCACCTCTGTCGTGACCGCGCGCTATGCGCGCGCCGAGCAACCGGTCGCCTCGCTCGGCGTCGTGGGTCCGACACACATGGATTACAGCGGCACCATGGGAACCGTTCAGGCGGTGGCGCAGTACATCGGTCGCATCCTGAGTGATCAGTGATGACTGTGACAACCGACTACTACGCACTTCTCGGTGTCAGCCGTGACGCGACCCCCGAGGAGATCAAGAAGGCCTATCGGCGACTCGCCCGCGAGCTCCATCCCGATGTGAATCCGGATCCCGAGCACCAGGAGAAGTTCAAGGTGGTGACCGCCGCGTACGAGGTTCTCAGCGATCCCGAGAAGCGCCAGATGTACGACCTCGGCGGCGACCCCTTCGGTGGCCGTGGTTTCACCGGCGGATTCGACTTCGGCGACATCATGGACGCGTTCTTCGGGGGTCGTGCCCAGCGCCGTGGCCCACGCTCACGTGTTCGGCGGGGACAGGACGCACTCATCCGCGTGCAGATCGACCTCGCGACCGCGGTCTTCGGTGGTGCGAGTGACATCACGGTCGACACCGCCGCCACCTGTGCGAGTTGCACTGGGACGGGCCTCGCGCTCAACAGCGAGGCGACAACGTGCCCGATGTGCAAGGGCGAAGGGGAAATCCAGAGTGTGCAGCGCTCCTTCCTCGGCCAGGTGATGACCGCACGCCCATGCCCCCAGTGCCAGGGATTCGGAACGACCATCCCGCACCCGTGCCCGGAGTGCGCCGGTGACGGGCGCGTACGCACCCGTCGCACCCTGACGGTGAAGATTCCCGCGGGTGTCGACACCGGCACGCGCATCCAACTGCAGGGGGAGGGGGAGACCGGGCCCAACGGTGGCCCCGCGGGGGACCTGTTCGTCGAGATCGTCGTGTCGCCCCATCCGGTGTTCGAACGCCATGGCGACGAGTTGCACTGCGTGGTCACCGTTCCGATGGCCCTCGCCGCGCTTGGAACCTCACTCGACCTCGAGACCCTGGACGGAACGGAGTCCATCACGATCGCGAGTGGAACCCAACCGGGCCACGTACAGACCATCCGGGGCAAGGGTGCCTCGCGACTGCGCGGTGGCGGACGCGGTGATCTCTTCGTGCACGTTGATGTGGCGGTGCCGAGGAATCTCGACGGCCGTCAGCAGAAGTTGCTGCGGGAATTCGCCGGTCTCACCGACGACGTTGCGACGGTGGGGCAGCAGTCGACGGAGAGCGGTGGGTTCTTCGGCCGACTCAAGGATGCGTTCACGTCCCGGTGAGCGCCCCCGTCTTCCTCCTCCCGGATCTCCCCGACGTCACCGCGGGCAGCATCGTCGTGGTCACCGGTCCCGAGGCCCATCACGCGCTCGCGGCGCAGCGACTCCGTGCCGGAGAACTCGTCGAGGTCGTCGACGGTGGTGGCATGCGGGTGTCGGGTGTCGTGGAGGAATCGACGTCCAAGGATCTGCACGTGCGCGTCATCGAGTGTGTCGAGGAACCTGCAGCATCGCCGCGCATCGTGGTCGTGCAGGCCATCCCGAAGGGTGATCGCGGGGAGCGTGCGGTGGAGTTACTCACCGAGGTCGGTGTCGATGCAGTGATCCCGTGGCAGGCGCAGAACTGCGTGACGCGGTGGTCGGGGGAACGTGGTGAGAAGGCCCACGGAAAGTGGATCTCCACCGCCCGAGAGTCCACCAAGCAATCCCGGCGTTCCTGGTCACCAATCGTGGAAGCGCCCTGCACCACGGCTGAGGTCTGTGATCGCGTGCGCGCTGCCCGGGAACGCGGGGCGACCGTGTGGTTGTTGCATGAGGGAGCGGACCTCCGGGAACCCGAGAATCCCGAGGCCGATGAAGTCTGGTTGCTCGTGGGTCCCGAGGGCGGAGTGAGCGGCGACGAGGTCGACGCACTCAGCTCTGCGGGTGCCCATCCCGTGCGTCTCGGCACCACCGTGTTCCGCACGTCCACGGCAGGAGCGGTCGCTGCTGCCGTGGTCTCGACATTGACCGGACGTTGGACGAGCACACGTGCGAGGATGACGTGATGCCTGAGTGCCTCTTCTGCGCCATCGTGGCGGGTGATATCCCGGCGGACATCGTGCTGCGCACGGACTCGGTGGTCGCCTTCCGCGATATCGATCCCAAGGCGCCGACCCACATTCTCGTCGTGCCCACGCAGCACTTCGCGAATGTGGGTGAGCTGAGCGAGCAGGCACCGGAAGCCGCGGCGGCCGTCCTCCAGGCGGCAGCCGAGATCGCGCGCGTCGAGGGTTTGTCCGGCTATCGCGTGGTGTTCAACACCGGTGCCGAGGCCGGACAGTCGGTGTTCCATGTGCACGGCCACGTCCTCGGGGGCCGTGATCTGACCTGGCCGCCGGGGTAGTCATGGCCACAACATCCGCCGCCTCCGCGCGCACCGTCATCGAAGTTCCGAATTCGCAACCCATGGTCGCGCTGCTGGGTCCCTCGGATCAGTTCCTGCGTCTCATCGAGGACGCCTTTCCGAACGCGGACATCCTCGTCCGCGGCAACCAGATCGCAATCGCCGGTGGTTCCGACGACGTGGGGGCCATCGACACCCTCGTCTCCGAGATGTTGGCGATGCTGCGCACCGGTCAGGGCCTCACACCCGAGTCCGTGGAGCGATCCATCGGACTCCTGAAGAGTGGTAACCGTCCGAGTGAGGTTCTCACAGCAAACATCCTGTCCAATCGCGGCAAGACCATTCGACCCAAGACGTTGAATCAGAAGCGCTACGTGGACGCCATCGATGCGCACACCATCGTCTTCGGAATCGGACCGGCGGGCACGGGAAAGACGTACCTCGCCGTCGCAAAGGCGGTTCAGGCGCTTCAGGCGAAGCGCATCACGCGCATCGTGCTCACCCGGCCCGCAGTGGAGGCGGGTGAGCGACTCGGATTCCTCCCCGGCACCCTGTCGGAGAAGATCGACCCCTACCTGCGCCCCCTCTACGACGCGCTGCACGACATGATTGATCCCGAGTCGATCCCGCGACTCATCACATCCGGAACGATCGAAATCGCTCCGCTTGCCTACATGCGCGGACGCACGCTCAATGATTCCTTCATCATCCTCGACGAAGCGCAGAACACTTCCGCGGAGCAGATGAAGATGTTCCTCACGCGACTCGGTTTCGGTTCCACGATGGTGGTGACCGGCGATGTGACCCAGGTTGATCTCCCGCGCGGTGTCGATAGTGGACTTCGCGTCGTGTCCGAGATCCTCGAAGGCATCGAGGATGTTGAGTTCTGCCGCCTCACGTCGCACGACGTGGTGCGCCACAAACTCGTGGGGCGAATCGTCGACGCCTACGCCCGTTATGACGCGCTGCGGGAGTCATGAGCGGTTACGTCATCGAGATCACCGGGCTGCCAAATCCCTGCACGGATCTCACCGCGCTCATCGAGCATCACCTTGTCGAACTCGGAATGCCCGAGGGCTGCGAGGTGAGTGTGGCGTTCGTGGATGAATCGGAGATGAGCGCACTGCATGAGCGATGGATGGGAGAGTCGGGACCGACGGACGTGCTGTCCTTCCCGATGGATGAACTCGTACCGCGGGCAGCGGAGCCCGGTGTCCTGGGAGATATCGCGGTCTGTATCCCCGTGGCAGAGCGTCAAGCGGAGACCCAGGGCCGGTCCCTCTGCGCGGAGATCGGATTCCTCGTGACCCATGGCACGCTGCATCTGCTGGGATATGACCACGCAACCGAGGAGGAGTACCGCGAGATGTTCGCGTTGCAGGATTCCCTGCTTGAGTCATGGGGGAGTAAGGCGTGAGTCTGCTCGAGATCGCTGTCGCGATCCTGCTCTTCATCGTCTCGGCACTGCTGGTCAGCGCCGAGACGGCCTTCGGTCGCGTGTCGCGCTCGCGAATCGATGACCTGCGCCGGGAGGACAACCCGCGAGCCGCGCGGGTCCTGACGATCCTCGATGATCGCCCGCGCTACGTCAACGTGCTGTTCTTCCTGTCGACGGTGTCCACGATCACCGCCATCGTCCTGTTCGGCCGCACAGTGATCACCGACTTCATCCGGGACGGCATGGTGCCGTGGCTCGCCTATGTCATCACCATCGTGATCCTGGTCCTGATCGCATACGTGGGGTTGGGTGTTGCACCCCGAACCCTGGGACGCCAGCATGCGGAGCGAATCTCGCTCGTCGCCGCACGTCCCACGATCCTGCTCACGCGGATCCTGAGTCCACTCGCGACCCTGCTCATCTACCTGGGGAATGCGTTGACCCCCGGCAAGGGTTTCCGGCAGGGCCCGTTCGACAGTGAGGCCGAGCTACGTGAACTCGTCGACATGGCCGGGGAGAACTCCCTGATCGAGGACGACGAGCGTCAGATGATCCACTCCGTCTTCGAGCTGGGAGACACGTTCGCCCGCGAGGTGATGGTTCCCCGCACGGACATGGTCTTCATCGAGCGCAGCAAGACCCTTCGCCAAGCGATGTCCCTGGGTCTGCGATCCGGGTATTCGCGTATCCCGGTTATCCGGGAGAGTGCCGACGACATCGTCGGTGTGATCTATCTCAAGGACATCGTGAAGCGCACATTCGAGCACCGCGATGCGGAGAACACCGAACTCGTGGACTCACTCATGCGCGCGCCGTACTTCGTCCCGGACAGTAAGCGCGCAGACGACCTGCTCCGGGACATGCAGAGTGCCCGGGTCCATATGGCCATCGTGATCGACGAGTACGGAGGCACGGCGGGGATCGTCACCATCGAGGACATCCTCGAGGAGATCGTCGGTGAGATCGCTGATGAGTACGACACCGCGGCACCAGAGGTCACCGAGCTCGCGGACGGTGCCTACCGCGTGATGTCGCGCATGAACATCGATGATTTCGCCGACCTCATCGGAATCGACATCGACTCCGAGGAGGAGGGTGTCGATACCGTCCTCGGCCTCATGGCCAAGCGTCTCGGACGTGTGCCCATCGCCGGTGCGGACGTCACTGAGGATGGCTGGGTCCTGATCGCCGAGCGAGGCTCCGGGCGCCGGAACCGGATCAGCACGGTCCTGGCACGTCCCGTGCGCACCACCGATGAGGATGTCGATGACTGATCAGCTTGGCCCGGAGGACGCGAAACTCCTCACGCTCGCGCGGGGTGCCGCGGCACGTCTCCAGGCATCGGAGGGCGCGGCGGTGCGGGACGAGACGGGTCGCACCTACAGCTCCGCCGGCGTCACCCTGGGTGAGCACACCTGGGCGGCCCTCGACCTTGCGGTCGCGCAGGCTGCGGCCGCCGGTGCACGTGGCCTCGAGGCTGCCGTCGTGGTGACGGATACCGGGGTGATCGACATCGACGTGGTCCGAGCCCTCGCCGGAGTCGGCGTTCCCGTCTACCTGTGCTCCACCTCGGGCTCGACCACCGCGGTTCTGCGGTCCTGATGACGTTCCGCAGCGGATTCGTCGCCTTCACCGGTCGACCCAACGCCGGCAAGTCGACACTCATGAACGCGGTCGTCGGCCAGAAGGTGGCGATCACGTCGGATCGACCGCAGACCACGCGGCGCGTCATCCGCGGCATCGTCACCCGCCCCGACGGCCAACTCATTATCGTCGATACACCGGGGATGCATCGACCACGAACCCTGCTGGGTGAGCGGCTCAATGATCAGGTGCGCGAGGCCTGGTCGAGTGTCGATCTGATCGGACTGTGCCTGCCCGCGGATCAGGAGATTGGACCCGGTGACCTGTTCATCGCCACACAGGTGCGCGCCGCGTCGAAGGCCCCGCTCCTCGCCATCGTCACCAAGGCCGACGCAGTTTCACGGGAGTCACTGGCGGGAGTGCTTCTCGCTGTGCAGCAGTTCGGGGAGGAGAACCACCTGGACCTCGCGCACATCATCCCGGTGTCGGCGCGTGAGGGGTTTCAGGTGGACCGCCTGACGGACGAGTTGATCGCGCTCCTGCCGGAGGGCCCGCGGCTCTACCCGGAGGACAGTGCGGGGGATGAGGACATCGACATCACCGTGGCAGAACTCATCCGCGAGGCCGCGCTGGAGGGAGTGACCGAGGAGCTCCCGCATTCCATTGCGGTCGTCGTCGATGAGATCGTGCCCCGTGAGGATCGACCCGCAGATCGACCGCTCACGGATGTCCGCGCCACGGTGTTCGTCGAGCGTGATAGCCAGAAGGGGATCATCATTGGCAAAGGCGGGTCGCGTCTGCGTCAGGTCGGTGCTCAGGCCCGTCCCGAGATCGAACGTCTCCTGGGTGTTCCGGTCTTCCTGGACCTGCACGTGAAGGTGGCCAAGGACTGGCAGCGGGATCCAAAGCAACTGCGCCGACTGGGCTTCTGAGGAACCGGATTCACCCCATCGCGTCTGCGAGAATGTAGCGTGGCTGTCTACCGTGACGAGGGTGTGGTCCTCCGCACCCAGAAGCTCGGTGAGGCCGATCGCATCATCACCCTGCTCACCCGCGGACGCGGGCGCATCCGCGCAGTGGCGCGAGGTGTGCGCAAGACCACCAGTCGCATCGGAGCCCGCCTCGAGCCCTTCAGCCATGTCGACATCCAGTTGTACGAGGGTCGCTCCCTCGACAACGTCACCCAGGTGGAGACGATCGAAGCCCTCGGTGGGCAGATGTCCGAGGACTACCCGCGGTGGACCGCCGGGAACGTGATGGTGGAGACCGCTGAACGACTCACGCCGGAGGAGCGGGAGCCCGCGGTGCAGCAATACGCCCTCTTGGTCTCTGGATTGCGCTCGCTCGCGCATCGCGAGCATGAGCCGACCCTGATCCTCGATGCGTTCCTTCTGCGTTCCCTCGCGATCGCCGGCTGGTCGCCGTCCTTTGGTGACTGTGCACGGTGTGGTGCCGACGGTCCGCACCGTGCCTTCCATATCGGTGCCGGGGGAATGGTGTGTCCGGAATGCCGTCCACCGGGATCGGCCACGCCGTCACCGATGACCGTGGCATTGCTCGGTGCTCTCTTGAGTGGTGACTGGAGCACGGCGGAGGCGACCGAGGCACGGGAACGACGTGAGGCGAGCGGACTCGTCGCGGCCTTCGTCCAGTGGCACCTGGAGCGGGATCTGCGATCCCTTCCCCTCGTCCAACGTGCCTGATGTGAGGATGGGTCGGTGACATCGCCGCCCCCGCACCCTTCGGGTGCCCGACCACCGGCGATTCCCAAGGACCTGATTCCACGCCACGTCGCTCTGGTAATGGACGGTAACGGCCGCTGGGCCAAGCAGCGTGGTCTCCCGCGCACCGCCGGGCACGAAGCCGGTGAGGCGAGTCTGCTCGACTGCGTCCACGGTGCACTCGAGTTGGGCATCGGTTGGATCAGCGCCTATGCCTTCTCCACCGAGAACTGGAAACGCTCACCCGACGAGGTGCGGTTCCTTATGGGTTTCAATCGCGACGTCATCCGCCGCAGACGCGATGAGATGAACGATCTCGGTGTTCGGATCCGCTGGGCTGGCAGGCGTCCGCGACTGTGGAAGAGCGTCATCGACGAGTTGGAGGAGGCGGAGAAGTTGACCGCCCGCAACAAGAAGCTGACGCTCACGATGTGCGTGAACTATGGCGGCCGTGCCGAGATCATCGATGCAACGGCACGGATCGCCACCGAGGTCAAGGCCGGACGGCTGGATCCCGGCTCTATCTCCGAGAAGTCATTCCAACGCTATCTCGATGAACCCGACATGCCCGATGTCGATCTCTTCGTCCGGTCTTCCGGGGAGCAGCGGACGAGCAATGTCCTGCTGTGGCAATCCGCCTACGCGGAGATGGTGTTCCTGGACACGCTGTGGCCGGACTTCGATCGCCGTCATCTCTGGCAGGCCTGTGAGATCTACGCCTCGCGGGATCGTCGCTATGGGGGAGCCGTTCCCAACCAGGCCTAGCGACAGGCGGAACAGACTCCGAAGATCTCCAGCGTGTGACTGATGTTGGTGAAGCCGTTGTCGTCCGCCACGCGAGTTGCCCAGCGCTCGACCGCAGGTCCCTCGACCTCGACGGTGCGCCCACAGTCCCGGCACACCAGGTGGTGGTGGTGGGTGCTACTGCACTGCCGGTACACACTCTCGCCGTCTTCGCGCACGATGACGTCGACCTCCCCGGCCTCGGCCAGGGCCTGGAGGGTCCGATAGACGGTTGTGAGCCCCACCGCGTCACCGCGTCGGCGCAGGTAGTCGTGCAACTCCTGGGTGGAGCGGAAGTCGTCGACCTCCGCGAGTGCCGTGAGAACGGCTGCCCGCTGCTTCGTGGAGCGGGTGCCGACTCGGGCCTGCTCGCCTCTAGTGGTCGTGGCCATGGTGCTCATGATGCTCGGTCGGGAACAGAGGTGCCTGCTCATCCACCTCGTGGAGGGTTCCGAGGCCGTAGGCGGTGGCGAGATTCCCCGTGGTCAGCACGGTCGCCGGGGGTCCGCATGCGATCACCCGACCCGCCGTGAGAATCACATGGTCCGCCGCCCGGGCCTCCTCGAGGTCATGGGTCGTCAAGACGACGGTGCATCCCCGGGTGGGTTCCTCGTGGATGATCGCATCGATGGTGCGCGCTGAGTTGAGGTCTAGCCCGGTGAGCGGC
>JBJTBD010000026.1:0-9747 GCA_046091195.1 Actinomycetota bacterium | reverse complement strand
GCGTGCTTGGTGTTCACGATGAGCACGACGATCAAGCCCAGGATGATCTGGATCCAGCCGCCGTGGCCCAGGTTGAAGAAGCCGAAGATGATGTTGAGCACGGCGAGGACGGAGATGATCACCTGCGCCGTGTTGCTGCCGACCCACGCGAGCTTGGACAGCCAGAAGTAGATCAATCCGAGGATGATCAGCATGCCGCCGTTGAACCACAGGAAGAAGCCGGAGACGGTGGCGGACTCCCCGGTGATGTTGTTGATGTAGGTCGGGTTCTCTCCGAATGAGGAGAAGATGAACATGAATCCCATGATGATGTTGGCGATCGCGCTGACCACCAACAGGATGGCGATGATGGTGACCCCGATGGGCCGGGTGAGGGTGCCTGACATGCGACTCCTTGCGGGAAGTGGCCGGCCGGGTGCCGACTCCCTCAGGGTAAGGGCGCACGAGGGTCCACGGGGGGATGCTCGCCGTAGGCTGGCACTCCTATGAACGACGCTCCCATCGGCATCTTCGATTCCGGCTTCGGTGGGCTCACGGTGGCGCGGGCGATCATGGACCAGTTGCCCCACGAACCTGTCCTCTACATAGGGGATACCGCGCGCGGGCCCTATGGTCCGCGACCGATCGCGGAGGTCCGCGAGTACTCCCTCGAGATCATGGACACTCTCGTCGGATCGGGGGTCAAGCTCTTGGTCATCGCCTGCAATTCGGCGAGCGCCGCAACGGTCCGCGATGCCCGCGAGCGGTATGACGTCCCCGTCATCGAAGTCGTTCACCCTGCTGTCCGGCGTGCGGTGACGTCAACACGCACGAACATCGTGGGTGTCATCGGAACACAGGCGACGATCACGTCCCAGGCGTACGACGACGCCTTCGCTGCCGCCCCCGCAATCAGCCTCCATACGCAGGCGTGTCCCCGTTTCGTGGAACTCGTGGAGGCTGGGGTGACGAGCGGCGACGAGGTGGTGCGCATCGCGCGCGAGTACCTGGCCCCGCTGCAACACGCCCAGGTGGACACGCTCGTGCTCGGGTGCACGCACTACCCACTCCTGACGGGCGTCCTCTCCTATGTCATGGGAGAGGGAGTGACCCTGGTGTCAAGTGCGGAGGAAACGGCGCAGGACGTATTCCGCACGCTCACCGCGCGTGATCTGCTCCGCGATACTCGGTCGCAACCGCCGGTCCATCGGTTCCTGGTGACCGGCGACCCCGGAGAGTTCGAGCGCCACGGGCGCAGGTTCCTCGGGCCGGAACTCGGCTCGGTCGAGCGCATCTGATCGCCCCACTACAGTCCCGATCCATGACCCGATCTGATGGCCGCGCGGCCTCCGACCTCCGACCCGTCTCCTTTGAGCGCAACTGGTTGGACTTCCCGGAAGGATCCACCCTCGTCTCCTTCGGCAAGACCCGCGTGCTGTGCACGGCGTCGTTCACCCCCGGCGTTCCGCGCTGGCTCAAGGACTCGGGCACCGGATGGGTGACCGCGGAATATGCGATGTTGCCCCGCGCCACCAACGAACGCAATCAGCGGGAATCCGTGAAAGGGAAGTTGGGGGGTCGCACGCAAGAGATCTCGCGGCTGATCGGACGCAGCCTCCGTGCCGTTGTCGACATGTCCGTTCTCGGCGAGAACTCGATTTTGATCGACTGCGATGTGCTGCAGGCCGATGGTGGGACGCGCACCGCCGCGATCACCGGCGCCTACGTCGCGCTCGCCGACGCGATCACCTGGGCGATCGGCCAGGGGCATATCGCCCGCGATCCGTTGACCGACTCCGTGGCGGCCGTCAGCGTCGGGATCATCGATGGTGAGCCGCGACTGGATCTGCACTACGACGACGATGTGCGTGCCGAAACGGACATGAACGTCGTCATGACCGGCGGAGGGAAGTACGTCGAGGTCCAAGGAACTGCTGAGGGGGAACCCTTCGATCGTGCACTCCTGGATCGACTCCTCGACCTCGCCGCGGCTGGGATCGCGGACCTCACCACGATGCAGCGGGCCACACTCGGTCGATGAAGGTCGTCCTCGCAACCCGCAATCAGCACAAGGTTGCTGAACTTCGACGCATCCTGGCGTCGGCGCATCTTGATGTGGAGCTTGTGGGAACAGACGAGTTCCCCGATCTCCCCGATGTTCCGGAGACGGGCTCCACGTTCGCGGCGAATGCGCTGCTGAAGGCGCACGATGTCGCTCGGCGCACAGGATGCATCGCTATTGCCGATGACTCCGGTCTCTGCGTCGATGCACTCAACGGGATGCCAGGAATCCTGTCGGCGCGATGGGCTGGCTCACACGGTGACGATGCGGCAAACCTCGCACTCGTGCTCGCTCAGATCGCCGATGTTCCCCCGCAACGCAGGGGAGCGGCGTTCCATTGCGCTGCTGCCGTTGCCACCCCCGAGGGGGACGAACGCGTGGTCGAGGGAGTGCTCGCCGGATCATTGACGGAGGCGCCGCGGGGCGAGAACGGCTTCGGTTACGACCCGATCTTCGTGCCCACCGGGTACGTGCTGACCACCGCGGAGTTGACTCCGC
This sequence comes from Actinomycetota bacterium, assembly GCA_046091195.1. Classification (GTDB taxonomy): domain Bacteria; phylum Actinomycetota; class Actinomycetes; order S36-B12; family S36-B12; genus VGCC01. The sequence continues at coordinate 7,208 of JBJTBD010000026.1, read as the reverse complement.
GGGAGAAGGATGCGATCAGCCACCGCGGTCAGGCGTTCCGGGCACTCGTGCCGGTACTTCGGGATCTCTGTGCGGAAGGCGGGACTCGAACCCGCATGCCCGAAGGCACTGCGTCCTAAGCGCAGCGCGTAAACCAATTTCGCCACTTCCGCGTACGGAAAGTGTAATCGCGTCGTTGCAGGAAGTGTGCTCGTGCAGTCGGATCTAGGTGAGTCCGAGGTCTCGGATGAGCTTGGCGACGTGGCCCGTGGCCTTCACGTTGTAAAACGCGCGCTCGATCCTGCCGGTCGTGGAGACCACGAACGTGGAGCGAATGACACCGGTCACGGTCTTGCCGTAGAGCTTCTTCTCACCCCATGCCCCGAATTTCTCCATCACGCGATGGTCGGGATCCGAAAGGAGAGTGAAGGAAAGAGTTTCTGCGGCGGCAAATTGCGCGAGTTTTGCGGGCGGATCAGGGGAGATGCCGATGATCGAGGCATCGGTGAACGCTGCGAGGTTGTCCTGGAAATCGACGGCCTGCAGGGTGCACCCGGGGGTCATGGCCGCGGGGTAGCAGTAGAGGACCACGGTGCGACCGTGGAAGTCCTTCAGGGACACCCGTGAACCCGTGCTCGAGGTGAGCGTGAAGGCCGGGGCTCGGTCTCCCGGGGCGAGTCTGGTCACAGCAACACCCTAGGCGTGTCTTAATGCGAAGAATTTGCAACTGCACAAAATAGGACATAACCTCTGACCATGCGAACAAGTTTCCGGAATGTCCTCATTGGTGCGGGTGCAGCCGCGGTTGTTCTCGCCGGCTGCTCACGCTCGGGCGGCGAGGCCGCGTCCTCCGCCGAGGGCGAGCGCCTGCTCGTGGCCACCACCGTCTCCCCGATTACCTCGATCGTCTCGCGGGTGGGCGGTGACTGCATCGAGGTTCGGGGCATCGTGCCGGAGGGCACCAACTCGCATACCTTTGAGCCCGCTCCCTCTGTGGCGGCGTTGTTGAGCGACGCCGACGTCGTCTTCATCAACGGTCTGAAACTCGAGGATCCGACTCTGGAAATGGCGCAAGCCAACATGCGTGACGATGCCGAGCTCGTCGAACTCGGCACCCTGGCACTTCCCGAGTCCGAGTACATCTACGACTTCTCCTTCCCGAAGGAGGAGGGGAAGCCGAATCCGCATCTGTGGACCGACCCCACGTTCGCGATCGAATACGCGCAGATCGTGAGAGACGTCTTGACCGAACGTGACCCGGCGTGCGCGGAGACGTTCCAGGCCAACTACGAATCCTTCGAAGCCCAGGTGAACCTATTGGCCGAGGCGATTCGCGAGGACCAGAAGACTGTTCCCAGCGGCAACCTCAAACTCGTGACGTATCACGACGCGTACGCCTACTTCGCCGACAACTTCGGCTGGGAGGTCGTCGGTGCGCTGCAGCCCAGCGACTTCGCCGATCCCACCCCGGCCGAGGTTGTCACCCTGATCGAGCAGATCAAGGCCGAGGGAGTGCCGACCATCTTCGGGTCTGAGGTGTTCCCCTCCGATGTCCTCCAGGAAATCGCCAATGAGACCGGGGTGCGCTACGAGGACTCACTGCGCGACGATGACCTGCCGGGTGCTCCGGGGGATGCGAATCACTCGTGGCTGGGGCTGATGCAGTACAACTTCGCCACGATGATCGAGGGCTTGGGCGGGAAGGCACCGAACGTCCGTGCGGTGGACATCTCCAGCCCAGCCCTGGATGCGGCAGACTATCCACAGTGACGGGTACTGGAGTCGGTCCTGAACTGATCCGACTCACCGATGTCGATGCCGGCTACGACCATGAGGTCGTCCTGCACGACGTCAACGTGCACGTTCACGAGGATCAATTCACCGGGATCGTGGGGCCGTCGGGTGCAGGAAAGACCACCCTGCTGCGATTGATGCTCGGCATCGTCAGACCGATGTCCGGCTCCATCGAGATGCGTCCAGATCTGCGCATGGCCTATGTGCCCCAGTTGGAAACCGTGAACTGGGACTTCCCGGTCACGGTCTTGGAATGCGTGTTGATGTCCGGCTCGCGGGCTGGGCCGGTGTCCGTGCCGTGGGCGAGCAAGCCCGAGAAGGCCGACGCACATGCCGTCCTCGAACGGCTGGGCATCGACATCCTCGCCGACCGGCAGATTCGAAACCTCTCCGGCGGTCAACAGCAGCGCATGTTCCTCGCACGTGCGCTCTATCGAAGGCCCGAGCTCCTACTCCTCGATGAACCCACGAGCGGTGTGGACGTGTCCACCCGCCACGATGTTCTCCACCTGCTCGCCGATCTCCACGAAGATGGTGTGGCGATCGTGTTGACCACCCATGACCTGAACGGCATGGCGGCGCACCTGCCTCACCTGGTGTGTGTGAACCATCGGGTCATCGCGGACGGCACGCCGGCCGACGTCATCCGGCCGGAGGTTCTCGAGCAGACCTTCGGGGCCCGCATGGAAGTTCTCGAGCACCTCGGGATGCGCGTGGTCGTCGATGAACGTCCGGAACACGCGATGAAGTGGACTTCGTGATGGACGCGATCCTCGAACCCCTCGGGTACACCTTCTTCCTCGAAGGGTTGCTCGTCGCCGCACTATCCGGGGCATTACTCGGGTTCATCGGCGTGTTCATCGTCCTTCGCGGCATGAGTTACATCGGACATGGTCTTTCGCACTCGATCTTCGGCGGGTTTGCTGCCGTGCAACTCTTCGCGGCGCAGTTCTACGTCCTCGGTGCTGGACTGTGGGGTATCGCATCCGCCCTCGCCATCAACGCTGTGTCCCGGCGCAGCAGATTGGGTGCGGATGCTGCGATCGGTGTGATCACCACCGCATCCTTCGCCCTGGGTGTGGCACTGTTCGCGCGATTCGGCACGAGCGGACCATCCTTCGAGAACGCGCTCTTCGGCAGCATCCTCGGAATCTCACCGGAGCAGATCATTGGACTCGTGGCGGTGTCCCTGCTCGCCGTGGCCTTCGTATTCCTCCGTTATCGCGCACTTCTTTTCTCCACATTCGATCCGGAGGTCGCCGACGTCTCGGGTGTCCGCGTGAATCGCATCGAGGCACAGTTGATGATCGTCCTCTCGCTGACCATCCTGGCCACGTTGACCGTCATCGGTGTCACGTTGGTGGCGGCGATGTTGGTCATCCCCGCGGTTGTCGCACGAATGCTGACCGATTCCTTCGGTCGGATGCTCGCGTGGAGCACGGGCATCGGGGCATTCTGCGGACTGGTGGGCATGTACCTCAGCTACTACGCCGAGGTTCCCTCCGGAACGATGATCGTCTTGGTGGGTGCGGTGGTCTTCCTGATCGTGTTCGCTGGTGCGGGTCGCAGTCGCCGTCGTCGCTCGGCAGGTCTGGACGCACACATCGAGCCCGTTCCCGCTGCAACCCTTCGCTCGTAGCGCGCCAACGCCAGAACCCATCGGGCGGGGGTTCGTGGAAAGGCCCGACGCCGTAGGCTGACGGCCCGAAGGAAGGAACGAGTCGATGCCAGCCAAGGGCGCTTCCCACCCGCCGTCGATCGTCGATCTGCAAACTGAGGTCGTCGCCGCGCGCGAGGAATTCGTCGCGAGTCTGTCGCAACTTCGCGCTGCAACGAGTCCCGCGGCACTTGCCCAGCGGGGTGCACGGGCGGTTGGCGGATGGTTCCTGGACGAGTACGGCGGCATCCGGCCCGAGCGCGTGGCTATCGTCGGCGCCGTCGTCCTGGGGTACGTCGCAGTGCGTATCGCACGTCGCCGGGGCTGACCGTGGCGATCGTCTCCGAGTCGATCGAGCAACATCCGGACATGCGTCCCGGTGCCGATGGGTCCGTCCCGATCAAACTCCTGCACGACCGTGTGCTGGTGCGCGAGGGTGGCGCAGATGGCGAGCGTCGGTCCAGCGGCGGGATCGTCATCCCGGCCACGGCGCAGGTGGGGCGCAGGCTCTCCTGGGCACGTGTGGTCGCGGTCGGTCCGAATGTGCGCACCGTGGAAGTGGGTGACAAGGTCCTGTTCGAACCCGAGGACCGGGGCCAGGTCGAGCTGCAGGGAATCGACTACGTCCTGTTGCGTGAACGTGACCTGCACGCCGTCGCAGCCGAGCGGCACAGCACTGCCGGCACAGGCCTCTACCTGTAGTTTCACGACGTGGATCCCCGCACGATGCCGGTGTTCACCGGTGGTACCGGGCGTAGCGGGTCCACGATCGTCGGACACCTGCTCGACCATCACCCCGATCTCACCCTGACGCGTCCGATGGAGGTCCGCTTGATCAGCGGGAACGACGGTGTGCTCGATGCCCTCCATGCCGCACGCCGTGATCCCGCCGCGGGACTGGCAGCCGCGGTGCTCGCGGGCGAGCGCATCCGCACCCGGTGGTTCCACCGGGCACCCGAGGTCGGTCTGCACACCTCGATGACGCGCGAGCATGTGGACGCCTGGGTAGCGGACTACCTCGACGGCTTCCCTGGGGATCCTCGTGCCGCGAGCATCACTCTCGTGCGGCGCGTCATGGATGCGATCTGTGATCACATCGGTGCCCAGCGCTGGGTCGACACCACACCGGCGAACGCACGCAAGGGTGATCGCCTCTCCTGGCTCTATCCGGACGCACGGGTGATCGCCGTGGTCCGCGATGGTCGGGATGTCGCGGCATCCTTCGTGGCGCAGACCTTCGGCCCGGACGACATCTTCGAAGCCCTGGATCAATGGGGTGAACGGATGATGCGGATCCACCGGTCACTGACCTCCGCGCCACCCGGGACGATGATGCGCATTGACCTCTTCGATCTCGTGGTCGACGCCCGTACGAGCACCCTCGCTGACATGCTGAACTTCGTGGGGCTGGCTCCGAGTGATGCGATGCGCACCTGGTTCGACGACCACGTCACCGCCGACGCCGCGCACGGCGGACGCTGGCGGAGCCTCGATCCCGCAACGGTCGAGGCAATCGACGAGCGCTACGCCGAGATCTGCACTCGACTCGAATCTTCTGGGGTGGTGATTCCGCATGGGGACTGATGTGGTGATCGTGGGTGCGGGCCATAACGGCCTCGTCGCGGCGTGCTACCTCGCCCGGGCTGGACTCGACGTCGTCGTCCTGGAGCGCGCCGATCACGTGGGTGGAGCGGCGGTCTCCGCCGAGGTTTTCCCGCGTGTCCCCGCCCGAGTGTCCAGGTACTCCTACCTCGTGTCATTGCTCCCGCAGGCGGTGATCGACGACCTCGGAGTAGATCTCGAACTCGTGCACCGTTCCGTGTCGTCGTTCACCCCGGATCCCGGGGATCCCGCGCGCGGTCTCGTCGTGCACGAGGACCCGGAGCTCCTCAGGTCCGAGTTCGCGCGGGTCATGGGGGATCCCAGCGAGGCCGAGCGGTGGTCCGAGTTCTACGCCCGCACCCGGCGGTTGGCCGACGTCATCTTCCCGACGTTGACCGCACCGCTCCTTGCCCGCGAGGAGATGCGTTCGCGGATCGACGCCCGCGATTGGGCGGACTTCGTCGAGTCACCGCTGGGGGACGTGATCGAGAGTTCCCTGACCACGGACCTTGCCCGTGGCGTGGTGTTGACCGATGGATTGATCGGCACCTTTGCCGACGCTCACGACCCATCCCTGCGGCAGAACATCTGCTTCCTCTACCACGTGATCGGTAACGGAACGGGAAGTTGGGATGTGCCCGTCGGTGGCATGGGTGCGCTCACCGGGCACCTCGCAGAGCTCGCGCGCGGATGGGGTGCGCAGATCATCACCGAGGCGGAGGTGACGTCGATCGAGGCCCAGGAGTCAGGGGCGCGCGTCCTCGCTCGGGTCGCTGATGAAGACGTGACATTCGAGTCGCGGTTCGTGCTGGCCAACTGCGCGCCCGCGGTGCTCGACCAGTTGCGCGGGCGCGTTCCCCGCCCACCGACAGGGGAGAACACGGGGGCCCAGATCAAGGTCAACATGGTCCTATCACGGTTACCGCGATTGAAGGACGCCACCGTCAACCCGGAGGATGCCTTCGCCGGCACCATCCACATCAATGAGAACTACACGCAGCTCAACGACGCGGCGACGTCCGCCCGTGCCGGGAACCTTCCGGCACCACTTCCCGCGGAGATCTACTGCCACACGCTCTCGGATCCGAGCATCCTCGGGCCGGAGCTGCGGGCATCTGGTGCGCAGACACTGACCATGTTCGTTCTCCAGACTCCCCATTCCCTGTTCACGAGCGATGCGCCACCCACACGCGAGGAGCTCCGCACCGCCGTCCTGGCCACCCTCGATTCGGTGCTGGCGGAGCCGATCACGGACTGCATCCTGCGCACCCCCGATGGTTCGGAGTGTCTGGAGATCAACACCACCCTCGACATCGAGGCGTCGCTGGGGATCCCGACGGGCAACATCTTCCATACGCCCCTGGACTGGCCGTGGGCGATGACGCCCGACGAGGTCGGCACCTGGGGTGTCGAGACCGACGTGGCGAGCCTTGTTCTCTGCGGAAGCGGTGCCCGACGCGGGGGAGGCGTGTCCGGAATCCCCGGCCACAACGCCGCGCAGTACGTCCTGGCGTCGCTCTAGTTGTTCAGATGCTGCGCGAGGAAGGCGTCGACCTTCCGGATCGAATCGGTCCACGGCCCGTAGAAGTAGTGACCGGCGCCTTTGTATTCCACGAGACGGTTCTCCACGCCGGCAGAGTCCAGGGCGCGCTTCGTGGCACGTGCCCACTCGATGTCGCAGCTGTCGTCCTTGGTGCCGTGGAAGGCCAGGACCGGTTCGGTGATCCGGGAGAAGTAGTTGCGCGATGAGAGCTCGCGCCACGCGGCCGGGTTGTGACGCGGTTCGCCATAGCGCTTGAGGATCTCCTTGCTGATCGGGTAGTTGTTGCGCTGCCACTTGTTGACGTTGTCTGCGGCGTTGGTGCTGGTCGATGCGTACGTGATGGCGGCGTCGAAGACCCCCGGTGCAAGCACGAGGGCTTGGTAGGCCACACCGCCTCCCATCGAACGGCCGAGCAGTGCGACGTTCTTGGTGTCGATGAAGGGAAGGGTTGAACTCCGCACGGCCAGTGCAGCACCGATCACGTCCTCGGCGTACCCCAGACGCATCGACCGATCGTTCTGCGGATCCTTGTCCGAGGATGCGTGATTGCGGTAGTCCACATGCAGGGCCACGTATCCATTGCGGGCGAGCCAATCCTGTTCACGCCGGAAACCCTGGCCACTGACGTAGACC
>JBJTBD010000025.1:0-6448 GCA_046091195.1 Actinomycetota bacterium | reverse complement strand
CGCCATCGGCGGCATGGCCGCCATGCTAGGTGAGCCCTTCGACGATGTCAGCGAAATAAACCGTTGGTGGGCCCAACCGGACTCGAACCGATGACATCTTCCTTGTAAGGGAAGCGCTCTACCAACTGAGCTATGGGCCCGCAGGGAGGTTACCGATCTGGAACGCGCCGATCTGCCGCTGGGTAGCCTGCGGTCATGGCGTGCACCGTGGGCGATGTGCGCGCTGCCATGTGCCGTCACTATCCGGAGGATTGGGCGGCCGAGTGGGACGCCGTGGGGCTCGTCTGTGGTGACCCACGGGCCTCGGTATCACGAATCCTGCTCGCGGTGGATCCGGTGGCAGCGGTGGTCGATGAGGCTCTGCTGGCGCAGGCGGACATGATCATCACGCACCATCCGCTTTTCTTGCACGGGGTGCACGCGGTGAGTCCCGAGTCCGCGGGAGGGGCAGTGGTGCATACGTTGATCAGCCACGGGATCGCCCTCTATTGCGCGCATACCAACGCTGATCACGCGTCACCCGGTGTGTCGGATGCCCTGGCTTCAGTCCTCGGCGTCGTAGACACACAGCCACTCGAGGTGACGGGTGATGCAGGGATCGGGGTCGGGCGTATCGGCCGTCTCGAGGCGCCGTGCACCCTGGAGGAGTTCGCTATCGAGGTCGCCTCGGCCCTCCCGCGCACGGTCCAGGGGATCCGCGTTGCGGGAGATCTCGAGCGGCGCGTCACGACTGTCGCCGTCTGCGGTGGTGCCGGCGACTCGTTGTTGGATGTCGTCAGCGCTGGGGCGGACGTGTACGTCACGGCGGATCTACGTCACCACCGAGCGCAGGATCATCTCGCGGCCGGGGGGAGTGCACTTATTGACGTCGCGCACTGGGCCAGTGAATGGCCCTGGCTGAATCAGGCGGCGCAGGTCCTGCGCGAAGATCCATCGCTCGCGGGAGTCGACATCGTGGTCTCCGATACCGTCACCGATCCCTGGAACGCCCACGTGAGGAGCGAGGATGAAGGCTGACCCTTCGGCACAGCTGGCGCTCCTGCAGGTGCAGGAACGCGATACCCGTCTCACCCAGTTGAGTCATAAAGCCGACAACCTGGCCGAGCGGGCAGATCTCACCACCGCGAATGAGCGCCTCGAGCGACTGCGCAAGGAGATCATCGCCGCCCAGACCATCGTGTCCGACCTCGAGGGCGACCAGCGCAAGGCGGATGCGGACGTCGACCTCGTCCGAGAGCGCGCGCGCAAGGATCGCGAACTCCTCGATTCGGGGTCGATCGGTGACCCCAAGCAGCTGCAGAACCTGCAACATGAACTCGAGTCGTTAGCCCGACGGCAGTCCGAGCTCGAGGACGTGGAGTTGGAGATCATGGAGCGCCTCGAAGGTGCGATGAAGGCGGTCAGTGTGCTCACCGCGGAGCAGTCGGAGCTCGCAACGCGTCACTCCGAACTGGAATCCGCGATCGCGGCGCAGATGTCGGTCATCGATGCTGAGCGTGCCACTGTCACCGAAGAGCGGCACCGCATCGCCGCAGGGCTCCCGGCCGATCTCGTCACCCTCTACGAAAAGGTGCGGGCCGATCACGGGGGCTTGGGCGCCGCACCCCTCCACCGAGGCCGGTGCGAAGGATGTCACCTGCAGTTGCCGCCCCAGGAACTCGTCGACATCGCCGCGGCGCCCGACGACGAAGTCCTGCGGTGCGAGGAGTGCCGCCGGATCCTGGTGCGAACACCGGAGTCGGGTCTGTCCTGATGCCTACGCGTCTGATCGTCGAAGCAGATGGGGGATCCCGGGGGAACCCGGGTCCTGCAGCATTCGGGACCGTGGTGCGTGACGCCGACTCGGGCGATGTGTTGATCGAGTCGGCGGAATTCATCGGTGAGGCCACGAACAACGTTGCGGAGTACCGCGGGCTCGTCGCAGGCTTGATCCTCGCCAAGCGACTCGACCCTGATGCCATCGTCGATGTCCGTTTGGACTCCAAACTGATCGTGGAGCAGATGTCGGGGCGCTGGAAGATCAAGCATCCGGACATGCGCACCCTGGCCCTTCAGGCACGGGATGTGCTGCCCGCGGGGCAGGTCACCTATACCTGGGTGGGTCGCTCGAACAACTTCCGCGCCGACGCCCTCGTGAACGAGGTCCTTGATCAGGCGCTGGGGGGTGGCGCGACATCCCTGCACCGCGAAGGCGCAGCTGTTGTGCGGGCAGCCACCACGCGGGCTGAGGACGTCGTCGGGTCTGCGCTGGAGGCGCAGGCGCAGGAGGCGGTCGCCGCTCGCCCCCGGAACGTGATGATCGGCTGGGAGGACATCGGCGCTCCCACCACAACCCATCTCGCACGCCACGGTGCGACCCAGTACTCCCTCGAGCGTCGCTTCAGTGGTGGCGGTGGGATCGACCCGCCCCTGGCGCCGCTCGGGATCGCCCAAGCCGAAGCGCTCGCCGCCGAGGTGGCGCGGCGTGGCACGGCCCAGCGCATCGTTGCCTCACCGATGTTGCGCGCTCAGCAGACCGCGCAGATCGTGTCCGAGGCGACCGGCCTGCGCGTCGAGACCGTGGAGGGTTTCCGGGAGTGCGACTTCGGGGAGTGGGACGGGTTGACGCTGTCCGAGGTGCGTGCGCAGTGGCCCGAGCATCTCGCGGAATGGCTCGCGTCGATGTCGATCCCGCCGCCGGGAGGTGAGTCCTTCGAGCACCTCCGTGCGCGTGTGCTGATCGCGCGTCAGCAGATCGTGGAGTCCTATCCGGGTGAGGACGTGCTGGTTGTTGCCCACGTGTCACCCATCAAGGTCCTCGTCGGTCTTGCGATCGACGCTCCTCTGAGCAGCATGTATCGGATGGAGTTGCCACCGTGCTCGCTGACGACCCTCGCCTGGTTCCCCGATGGCAACTCCTCGATGTTCTCCTTCGCGGAGGCGGGTCATCTTCGCGACGTGCAAGCGCCGATGGGAACGTGAGGGCCCGGATCACCGGACCTTCACGCGCATGTCCCTAACGGATTCCTCCACGTGGGCCCTTGCCACGCTTCATTCCATCCCGACCTGGACGGTCGGCAAGTGCAGCCGCGACCGCATCGGCCTTCGCCTGGGTCAGGGTGCCCTTCGTCACGAGGGCCGAGAGCGCTGCCGCGAGGTCCGCGGCCTTTTCGGCGCGGTGGTCCTCCCGTGATTCGCTGCGACCGGCCTTGAGGGCGTCGTGCGCGGCGCGCACCTGCTCGCGTGTCACGGTGCCCGCCCGGACCAGATCGCGGATATCCCCGCGTTCCGCTGATGCGATCGCGTCTGCCTGGGCCTGCGTCAACGTGCCCTTCGCGACGAGCGATGACAGAGCCGCGTCGAGGGCGGCCTTCTTCTCCGCCACGTGCTCTACGCGACCAGCCTCATGCGCGGACCGCAGTGCGTCCTTGACGGCGGCGAGCTCGGCGGATGTCAGGGTGCCCTCCGCGACGAGAGAGGAGAGCGGCCCATCACCCCTGTCGTGTGCCTGGGCTGCGGAGGCGCCACCGAGGATGAGGCCGGCGCTCGTGACGACTGCGGTGAATCCGATAGCCATGCGTCGTGTGCGATTCATGGTCGATCCCTTCCCTCGGACGGTCGCCCGAGCACTACGGGAAGTCTGCGCGACAAAGGTGAGGGAAGGCGCAGGGAGACATTCGGGCCATGTAAGCGATCACAGGTCTGTGACGATCACGTCGAGTGTGGCGACACCCACTCGATTCGGCTTCCCGAGCTGCACGCGGTAGTCACAATCGCGGAGGGCATTGACCACACCATCGACATCCCGGGGTTCCCTGGCGAGGGCGAGGAGGCCGGCCGTGATCCGACCCTTCGTCGCCTTGTTGTGGTGGCTGACCACGCTGAGCGTGCCTGCGCGGTCCTGCAGGACCCGCAGGGTCACCGCGCGGTGCGCGCACGCCGCTGGCACGGGTGCGAGCTTCTCGTAGCCACCGGAACGCATGTCGACGATCACGCCCGAGGAATTCGCGATGACCTCACCGACCGGTGCCGACCAGAGTTTCGCGAGCGGTGGGAGCCCGGGAACTCGGCTGTCTGCACTGAAGCGGTAGGCGGGGATGCGATCACTGGGACGCAGCAATCCCCATAGAGCCGATGCGATTGCGATGCGCGCGTCACCGCGCTTGCGTGCAGCGGCAGGGAGTGCACTGAAGTTCAAGGCGTCGTAGAGCACTCCCGAGTACACCTCGATCGCTGGCGCAGCGGGGGCGCTGCGCAGCCGGGCATTCTGCGCGATGAGTGGCATCTGGGTTGCGGTGACACCGAGTGCCGTTGCCGCCCGATTCGGTGACGTCGAGCAGATCTTCATGAGTGCGTCCAGGATTGTCGCGCGGGGCTTCTTCAACTCCGGCCAACTCAGCGTTCCAGGTGTGAGCGCGGAACCGGAATCCGGTGAGCACTTGCTCTCGGACGGCGGCAGCAGGATGAGCACTTACCGACGGTATTGGGTCATGACCATGCGCGCCCGAGAGGCGCGGGCGTACTCTTGTCGAGGACGAGTCGGCCGGGTGACCGCGGCACGCGAGTGTCGAGGAAAGTCCGGCCTCCAGAGGGCAGGGTGGTGGGTAACACCCACCCGGGGCAACCCGCGGGAAAGTGCAACAGAAAGTAGACCGCCTCGAGCAATCGAGGTAAGGGTGAAACGGTGGTGTAAGAGACCACCAGCACCGCAGGTGACTGCGGTGGCTAGGCAAACCCCACCCGGAGCAAGGTCAAGCGGATCGGGCAACCGATCCAGGCGGAAGAGTGGCCCGCTCACATTCCGCTGGTAGACCGCACCAGGTCATCGGCAACGGTGATCGCAGATGGATGGTCACCCTCCGCAACGCGGAGACAGAAGCCGGCTTACAGGCCGACTCGTCCCTTTTCCTCACGAATCGCCGATTTGTACCACGGATGTACCACGCGAGCCCCCAGGGACGCGGGATTCTTGCCCTCGGTGGGGTCGAATGCCAGGGGCTCGGTGTCCGCGCACCCGGTGGCAGGAGGTGCCTGACGGGTGGTGCTGCCCGGACTGTGGTGTGCGCGACAAGGCCGACTTCGTGGCGGTTCCAGACCACATTTCGTGACTGCACATCAGTGTTAACGGGTGAAGACGACCTGCTGGACGTCGCTGCCATCCTCGACCCACATGCGCTGGATCAGGTTCCCCGGGCCCACGTGAATGACGATCGCGGTGTAGGGCGCATCGGTCAGCGTGGCCTGCCCGTCCGCGGGCAGGATCGTGTAGGCGCGTGCGCCTGGGGGAAGGGAATACCGAGCCGGTGATGATGCGAGGACCCGCGATCTGTTCCCCATGAAGAGTTGCTTGGTGATCGGGTACAGGCGATCGCCGACGGGGTAGGCGACCTCGCCCGACGGCCTGACGGACTTGGCCTTCACCGCGGGGTCGGCGAGCGTCGCCGCGGTGGTTGACGCAACTTCCGTCCACAGCGGATCGGTCCCGGGCACCGGCGTGGTGAGCACCTGCGATTGCGTCAGGCGCGGCTTTGGCGCCTCCTTGCGGTACTCCCGGTAGGAGACGGTGGTGACCGTCTCGATCTGGGTCGCTCCGCATTGTGCGGTCCACTTCGAACTGCGGATGAGTCCGTCTTTCACCACGAGGGCGACCGCGGGATAGGAGCACTCATCCGTAGTCTCGTCCACGTAGCCGGGCAATGACCCGCGGTAGGTCACTTGGCCGCCAGGTCCGCGGGTGGCGGTGACATCGGCCCAATTGTGCTTGGCGGTCACCGGTGCGACGTACCAGAGGTCATCCGAACTGCGCAGAGTGTCGCCGCTCATGGTCCGAGCGGCTGTGTGGGAAGGGACTTCGGTGCTGACGTCGTGATGTTCGTCATGACCGTCGACGGGTTGATGCCTCGGCTGGCCGCCAGGACCTGGCCATCCTGCGGTTCGCTGAAGGTCGCCCAGAACCCCTGCCTGGCGTTCTTGCCCTGTCCGCCGATGAGTTCACCAGTGCCAAGATCCCGGACACTGATGTAGAAGCCGCGGGCCATATCCATCCCGGGGCTGACCGACCAGTGGATGCGAAGACGGGCATTCGCCGGCAGGTAGTTGGTCTTCGGCCCCTGGGAGCGAATCTGCGCGATGATGTCGACCCCCTTGCGCTTGGCGTAGGCCTCACTGCGCTCGAAGGCTGCCTGCATGTCGTCCTGGGGAGCCGCCTTGGCCGGCGTCGCGCTGAGAATCGCAGCGGATGCGAGCGCCACCACCGCAACTGCTGCGGTGCGTCGCCGACCAGTGGTGAGAGTTCCCATCGCCGCCTCCACTCGAACATCACCCGTTTGCGGGTGAGGCTACTCCGTTGATGGCGCAGGATGAGCCTCGTTGGATCGCACACTCCCGGCGGGAAACCTGCCTACACTCGGTCTCGCAGCGGGGCGGGAGACGAGACCACGGGCGGGAGCGGCCGCGTGAGGCACGCAAC
>JBJTBD010000024.1:0-10462 GCA_046091195.1 Actinomycetota bacterium | reverse complement strand
GCCGTCGCGACACCGACATCCAGCAGCGCCAGCCAGCGGTCGCTCGCAAGCGCGACACGGTCATCCGCAAGCGGGATACGGTCGCGCGCCGGCGTCGGGATACCGAGATCCAGGAACTGCTCATGGCCCGGGAGCTCGAGTGCCGGGATGCGGCATTCCTCGGCAAGGTCGACTATCGCGCCGAGACTGAGCCCCTGCCAGCCGTGCGGGGCCGCTACCCCAGGGATCGGGCGGTCAACGAGTAGCCAGTCAGTTGACCGGGCCAATGCTGGTAGCCTTTGGTCATCCAGGGGCTGTGGCGCAGTTGGTAGCGCGTCTCGTTCGCAATGAGAAGGCCAGGGGTTCGAATCCCCTCAGCTCCACCCGACGTTGCCATTTCGTTACAAAAACTGTGCCCATTCGTGACGGTCATTTCTGCCCTCGCGGGCCCCTCCTGGCATATGTTGTGGGGTACAACAAAGTCCCGAACCCGGTGAGGAGGCCATGGTGCTGTCCAGCGTGGCCCTCGTGACCGGTTCGCCCACCTTCTCCGGGTGCGTCCGGCACTGGCCGTCGCTAGTGTCGGGGCACACGGCTGACCTGTCCCCGGCCCGTCACAACGGAACCGCGAGCCAGGTCTGTATGACGGGGGTTCCACACCGCGCCTAGTGCACGGGAGGTTCCCCCGGACCACCTCACACCGACGCAGGAGTTCCTGCAGAAGAAGGAAGTACGAATACATGTCGAGAAAACTCTTTGGGGCGCTCGCCGCAGTGGCGGCCGCCGCACTCGTTCTCTCCGCATGCAGCTCCAGTGACACTGCCACTGAAGAGACTGCCGCGGAGACTGCCGCAGAGACCGCTGCGGAGACTGCAGCCGAGGTTGCGGTTGCCGGCAAGGGCTGCGTGATTCTGCCCGACAGCCAGTCCTCCGATCGTTGGGAGAACCAGGATCGCCCCGCGATCCAGGCCGCCCTCGAGGGTGCGGGCTTCACGGTGGACATCCAGAACGCCCAGGGTGACACCAACCAGTACCTCACCATCGGCGATCAGATGCTCGCTGGCGGTTGCGGCGTGATGATCCTCGTGGACCTCAACGGCTCCGGCGCCACGGTGGCGGAGAAGGCGCAGGCCCAGGGCATCCCGGTCATCGCCTACGACCGTCCGTTTGCTCCGGCTGACTACTACGTGTCCTTCGACAACGTGAAGGTGGGCCAGCTCCAGGGTGAGGGTCTGCTCAAGTGCCTCGCCGACAACGGTGTGGACGTGAAGAAGGCTCAGGTCGTGTTCCTGAATGGTTCGCCGACCGATGGCAACGCGGCCATGTTCAAGGAGGGCTACCAGACGACCCTCGAGGCTGCTGGCATCAAGCCCGTCAAGGATGAGTCCGTTCCGGACTGGGATAACCAGCAGGGCGGCGTCATCTTCGAGCAGATGTTCACCGACCTCGGTGGCAAGATCGACGGCGTTCTCGCGGCCAATGACGGCCTCGGTGGCGCAGCGATCGCCGTGCTCGACAAGAACGGTGTGAAGGTCCCCGTCACCGGTCAGGACGCAACCCTCTCGGGTCTGCAGAACGTCCTGCTCGGCAAGCAGTGCATGTCGGTGTTCAAGAACACCGCGCTCGAGGCCGCTGACGCCTCGGCGCTGGCCATCGCGCTGCTGAACGGTGAGCGTCCGGAGGTTCCGGCCTCGGTCGACGTCAATGGCGTCTCCGTGCCCGCGAAGTACTCCGATCCGGTCATCGTCTACGCGGACAACGTCCAGGCAGTTCTGGACGCCGGCACCGCTGGCTTCGCCGCCGCAGACCTCTGCGCCGGCGACGTCGCGGCCGCATGCGAGAAAGCTGGAGTCAAGTAGTCATTCGACTGCTGATGGAGCAGGGTGGGGTCCGCAAGGACCCCACCCTGCTCACACCGGGGTCCGGTCGGGGAGGGGAGACCCTGGGGCCAGTACTGGAAGTGACGGGGGTCAACAAGAGTTTCGGTCCGGTCGACGTCCTGAAGGGCGTGGACTTCGCGATCGAAGCGGGCAAGGTCACCGCACTCGTCGGTGACAACGGAGCCGGCAAGAGCACCCTGATTAAGGGCATCGCGGGAATTCAGCCCTTCGACGCCGGCGAGATCGTCTTCGAAGGCAGCCGGGTCGACATCACCGATCCGCGCCACGCATCCGACCTCGGTATCGAGGTCGTGTATCAAGACCTCGCGCTCTGTGACAACCTCGACATCGTCCAGAACATGTTCCTTGGTCGCGAACTGGTCCAGGGTCCGACCCTTGACGAGGCTGACATGGAGTCGCGCGCCGGTCAGACGCTGCAGTCTTTGTCTGTCCGCACCGTCAAGTCCCTGCGTCAAAAAGTCGCAAGCCTGTCCGGTGGCCAGCGCCAGACCGTAGCGATCGCCCGCGCGGTGCTGTGGAACAACAAGGTCGTCATCCTGGACGAGCCCACCGCCGCCCTCGGGGTGGCGCAAACCGAGCAGGTTCTGGCACTCGTCCGACGCCTCGCCGATCAGGGGCTCGGTGTGGTGATCATCTCTCACAACTTGCAAGACGTTTTCGCAGTGGCGGATTCGATCTACGTCCTCTATCTGGGAACGATGATCGCGCGCCTCACCGCCTCAGAGACCACGACCGCGGAGGTCGTCGAGTACATCACCGGAAGTCGTGGCGTCACGGGAGGCGATGAATGATGGCCAGCACCGATCTCCCCGCGTACCTGCAACCCAGTAATGCGAGCGTCTCGGAGACCTTCCGCGCCTACCTCGGTCGGGTCCGGGGTGGAGACATGGGTCCACTGCCGGCCGTTATCGGGCTGGTCGTCCTGGTCGTCCTGTTCTCGCTTCTGCGCCCGGTGTTCTTCACTCCATTGAACTTCGCCAACTTCTTCACCCAGGCGGCGGTCGTGGCGATCCTGGCCATGGGCCTGGTCTTCGTGCTGCTGCTCGGCGAGATCGACCTGTCCGCGGGTGTGACCTCGGGTGTCTCCGGTGCCCTGCTCGCGGTGGGCATGGCCTCGTGGGGTTTCCCCTGGTACGTGGCCTTCGCCGTATCGATGGCCTCCGGGCTGGTGATCGGTCTCTTCATCGGATTCCTGGTCGCCCGTGTCGGCATCCCGTCGTTCGTGGTGACGTTGGCCCTCTTCCTCGCATTCCAGGGCCTCGTCCTCGTGATCATCGGTGAGGGTGGAAACGTCCGCATCACCAACGATGTGATCCTGGCGATCCAGAACAACAACCTTCCTGCGTGGGGCGGCTGGCTGTTCTACCTGATTATGGTTCTCGGGTTTTTCGCCCTTGCGGTCAACGGCCGCATTCGTCGACTGCGCCGCGGCTTCTCAGCCCAGGCGATGTCGCTGATCCTGATCAAGACGGGAGTGATCGCCGTCATCGGGTTCGCGACTGTCTGGGTACTCAACCTGGAACGTAGCGTCAATCCCAAGCTGAATCCCTTGAGCGGCGTCCCGATCATCATCCCGATCATCGCGGTGATCGCACTCGCATTCGGCTTCGTGCTCGAGCGCACTCGCTTCGGACGCCACGTGTATGCGGTCGGCGGAAACGTCGAAGCTGCCCGCCGCGCGGGTATCAACATCCGCACGGTGCGTATCGCGGTGTTCTCCATCTGTTCCACCACCGCGGCCTTCGCGGGCATCGTGGCGGCCAGCCGTGCCGCGTCGGTGGACCCCAACGCTGGCCGATTCATCGTGCTGAGCGCGATCGCTGCGGCGGTCATCGGTGGCACCTCGCTGTTCGGCGGTCGTGGGCGCATCTACGACGCCCTGATCGGTGCGGCCGTGGTTGCGGTCATCGACAACGGCATGGGGCTGCTCGGTTACCCGGCGGGAGTGAAGTTGATGATCACCGGTGCGGTTCTGATGCTCGCCGCGGGCGCGGATGCTCTGTCGCGCAAGCGATCACTGGTCTCCCTGAAATAGCGGTCCCGTTCGTAGGGGAGAGGTGTGTTCGCTGCAGCAACGTCGGATGACGTCCGGCGCCTGAATCTTGCGCGGCTCCTGCGCCAACTCCATCTGGAGGGGCGCCTGACCCGCTCCGAACTGGTGGCGCGCACCGGACTGAACCGGAGCACGGTGGCCGGCCTGATCACCGACCTCGCAGATGCTGGACTCGTCGAGGAGGTCGCCGGGCAGGCCGCGGGTGTGGGTCGGCCGTCGTTGAGTGTGGTTGCAATTCCGACCTCGGCCTTCGTCACAGCCTTCGATATCCGGGTGGACCGGGTCGCCGCGGCGATCATCGGATTGGGTGGCGAGATCCTCCAGCGGGAGGAGATCGCGATCGACCCCTCGTCCAGCGATCCCGAGACTGTCGTGGAGCGCATCACGGACCTGTGTGTCGAGCTTTTCCACCATGTGCCAGAGGGTGCTGCGTGGGTCGGTACGGGGGTCTCACTCGCCGGAGTCGTGGATCCCACCTCCGGGCTCGTCCGCGTGGCGCCCAACCTCGGGTGGAGCGACGTGGAATTCACGGACGTGCTCGCGGATGCGATGTCTGCGCGGTTCTCACGGGCCCCACACATCTCGCTCGGTAACGACGCGAACCTTGGTGCCCTCGCCGAATGCGCGCGTGGGGGCGGTCGCGCGCAGCGCAACCTGATCTACATCACCGGCGATGTCGGTGTAGGAGGCGGGATCGTCGTCGATGGGAATCTGATGACGGGCACCAAAGGTTTCGGAGGCGAGATCGGGCACCTCATCGTCAACCCGGGCGGCCGCGAGTGTCGCTGCGGGAACCGCGGCTGCTGGGAGACCGAGATCGGCCGCGATGCCATCGTGCGGGCATGTGGGCAGGACAGCGTTGCTTCAGTCATCGCGGCCGCGCGCGCCGGAGACGAATCGGTGCTCTTCGGATTGAAGGACGTGAGCGGTTGGCTGGGCATCGGCCTGGTGAACCTCGTCAACGCCTTCGATCCCCAGGTTATCGTCATCGGTGGCCCACTCAGCGCCATCCTCGATTTCTGTGGTGATGATGTGCGCAACCACATCTCCCGGGGCTCAGCGATGTCCTCCCAGGACGTTCTCGTCGTGGCGTCGTCCCTCGGCGGTGAGGCATCCACGATCGGCGCAGGGGAGTTGGCGTTCACGGAACTGCTAGGCAACCCGATCGGTCACCTCGACGCCAGCCCGCACCTGGTCAACCTGTGAGTGCCCCCCGGCTTCTCACTGCCCATCAGGCCCTCACCTTCGATCCAGCCCTCGGCGGTCGCGTGACGTCATGGATCGTCGACGGCACGGAGGTGCTGACGGGTGTCGGTGACGATCCCGTCGAGTGGGGGATGTACCCGATGGCGCCGTGGGCCGGTCGCCTCCGCGATAACCAAATCACCGACGCACAACGCGCGACCTGGGGGATCGCCGGAACCGGCGACTACACCCCGGCGGTGTCGTACCCGCCCTGGGCGATCCACGGCACCTGTCTAGTGGCCCCGATCGATGGCTCGGAGTCGACCGAAAACGCGATCACCATGTGGCAGCGGATCCCGGACTGGACGGCGACCCTTGTCACAGAGTGGCGGATCGACGGAGCGCGGACGGAGTCCCGGCTCACGGTCCACGCGGAGGAACCCACTCCGGCGTTGCTGGGATGGCACCCCTGGTTCCGGTCGACGATCGACGGCGCGCAAGCACGCTGGTCGTTGACGGGGGAACTCGCTGTGCGGGATGGCGCCTTCGCGACCGGTGAATGGATGACCTGGGTCGATGGATCACGCCGCGTCGACGATGCCTTCTACGTCCCCGACGGACGTGTGACGATCACGTGGGGGGCACGCGCACTGACGATTCGCAACTCCGATCCGTGGTTCGTGGTCTTCGACGAGCGCGAGGAGGGCGTGTGCGTCGAGCCGCAGAACGGACCACCGAATGCCTTCGATACGCCGCTGCGCGGGGATCCACCGGTTGCGCACTCCGGTGCGCCTCAGACTATGACGACGACGTGGGAGTGGCGCTGATCGCGACACTGCGACCGGTCGCCGCGGATTCCCGTGCGGCGTCGATCACGGTGGCGGCGAGGATGGTGTCCTCGATCGGTACCGGGGAGGGTGCGTCCCCCCGGGCCGCATCTCGCACCTTCGCGTAGAACGTGCGCCACTCGCCGCGCTCGAGGGGTTCGGTGAACTCGACGTAATCCGATCCCTCCGTGCGGAGATGGACTCCGTGCTCCTCGAGCCCGAATGCGGGATCGATCGCGCTCCCCCCGTTGCGGAGGTAGGCCTCCTGGGTATCGGTGAGGTCGATGCGCGCGGAGCCCCGGGTGCCGAGTGCCAGGAAACGGGGAAGGGTGTACGCGGCTGCGGTGGTGCCGACGAGGTAGCTCACGATGCCGTTCGCGTGCTGGGCGACGATGACGACGTCGTCGTCGGCGATGTCGGTTGCCCGAACGGCACGTGCATGCGCGGTCACCGACGTGATGGGGCCGAAGAGCACGAGTGCCTGGTCGACCACATGTGCGCCGAGGTCGTAGAGGTTTCCACCCATGCTCTCCGGCGCAGTGGAGTCCCGCCACAGCCGCTTGGGTGTGGGAACCCACTGGCCGAAGCGCGACTCGAAGCGGTGAATGTCTCCGATGGCGCCGGAGTCGCGTACGCGCTGCATGGTGAGGAAATCTGAATCCCAGCGGCGGTTCTGGAACGCGATGATGTGGCGATCTGCGGCTGCAGCCTGAGCGGCGAGCTCACGTACGGAGTCCGCCGTGGGGGCGAGTGGCTTGTCGACCACGACATGCATCCCCGCAGCGAGGGCGGCCTGGGCCTGCGGGACGTGGGTGATGTTCGCCCCGGCCACCACAGCCACGTCCGCACCGCTATCCAGGGCTGTCGCGAGATCGGTGTGGATCACGGCATCGGGGAAGTTCCGCTTCGCACGTTCCTGTCGCTCGGGATTGGTGGTCAGGACACCGACCACCTCAACACCCTCGGTGGTGGCGAGCAGGGGACCGTGGAAATACTCACCGGCGAGCCCGTATCCCAGCAGGACGGTCTGCAGCACGGCGCAAGTTCACCACATACCTGCTAGACCCAGGTCGGCAGCCACATCCGAAGACGCCACGACTCGTACGGGATCGTCTCGCCGGTCCAGATCGGATAGACGAACCATGCAGCGGCCACCACGGCAACGAGGTAGGCGGTCACGAGGATCACCCCGGTGCGCCGCCGTCGCTCAGCTGCATCGCGGGGTCCGAGAATCGCCCCGAGACTCAGGGTCACGGCCATGACGACGAAGGGGACGTACACGACGGTATAGAAGGTGAAGACGGTGCGATCGAGATAGAGCATCCACGGGAGCCACCCGGCCGCGATACCGACGATCACCGCCCCCGCACGCCAGTCGCGCCGCGCAATCCAGCGCCACACTTGATAGGGAACTGCGAGCAACGCGGCCCACCAGATGAGCGGGTTCCCGAGTGCCAGGACCTCGCTCGCGCATTTATCTGCACCGCAGCCGGCAACGTCGCCGTCATAGTGGAACGAGGTCGGTCGGGCCATGAACGGCCATGACAAGGGGTTGCTCTGATAACTGTGTTCGGAATCGAGCGTGGTGTGAAAGTTCCACATCTGCCAGTGGTAGTGCCAGAAGCCCCGGAATGCACCGGGCACCGGTGAGGGTCCCTTATCCGCCGCCCAGTTCCTCCCCCAACCGGTGTCGGTGACGAACCACCCGGTCCAACTGGCGAGATAGACCGCGAGTACCCCGATACCTGTTCCGAGAAGTGCCATCGGTGCATCGAGGGCCAGTGCACCGAGATAGGGACGCTTCACGCCGATGGCCCGTCGTGCGCCCGCGTCCCAGAACAGCGAGAGGACGATGAAAGCGAGCGCGAACCACGCACCGGACCACTTTGACGCGCACGCCAACCCGAGGCACAGGATGGTGACCCACCGCCACGGTCGCGCACCGAGCCAGGGGCCCAGCTTCGAATCCACGAACCCGTCGGCGAGTACCCCGCGTGCCAGCCGGGCACGTGTGTGATCGCGATCGAGGAGAAGTGCCCCGAAGGCCATGAGTACCCAGAAGCCGAGGGTGAGATCGACGAGTGCCGTGCGGCTGAGCACCAGATGGATTCCATCGAGGGCCAGGAGCAGGCCGGCGATCACGCCGAGAGTGTCCGAACGGGTGAGGCGTCTCACGATGCGTGCCAACGCGATCACGGCGATCGTGCCGAGCAGGGCGACCATGAATCGCCAGCCGAAGGGCGAAACTCCGAAGAGATACTCGCCTGCTGCGATGGTCCACTTCCCGACGGGCGGGTGGACCACGAACGAGCCTTCGGTCGTGAATGCGGGGATCGTGCGCCACGCATCACCGGCGGAGAGCATGAGTTCCTTGTGCCCTTCGACCTCTTGGTGCTCCACGCCGAAACGAAGGAGTCCCCAGGCATCCTTGGCGTAGTAGGTCTCGTCGAAGACAACCTCATTCGGAGTCCCGAGATTCGTGAAGCGGAGTACCCCCGCGACGGCTCCCACGGCGAGTGGGCCCAGCCAGCCGCGCCAGCCATGTGAGGGAAGTGATGGGTCCAAGCGCTGAGCCACGGATTCACGTGAACGCTCCATGGGCCGCACGTGGCCATCGTAGGTGCGCTGACAGGATGCGGGCATGGCTGCACGCGACGGAGTCATCCTCTTTGCTGGCACTCCACTGGGCAATGCCGAGGACGCCTCGGGACGCCTGGCGGCAGCCAT
The DNA here is from genome assembly GCA_046091195.1 of Actinomycetota bacterium. Classification (GTDB taxonomy): domain Bacteria; phylum Actinomycetota; class Actinomycetes; order S36-B12; family S36-B12; genus VGCC01. The sequence continues at coordinate 1,790 of JBJTBD010000024.1, read as the reverse complement.
CGCCAGCGCGGATCTCATCGCGGCCGAAGACACCCGTAAGTTCCGGGCTCTTGCGGAGCGCATGCGCGTGCAGCCCCGCGGGAAGGTCGTGTCGCACTTCGAGGCGAATGAATCAGTACGACTCCAGGAGCTTGTCGATGCCGCTGCGCACGGCAGCACCGTCCTGGTTCTCACCGACGCCGGTATGCCTTCGGTCAGCGACCCGGGATACCGACTGGCGCGCGCCGCGATCGACGCCGATGTCCCGATCACCGTGTTGCCCGGTCCCTCGGCCGTGACCACGGCGCTGGTGCTCAGCGGTCTCCCCGTCGATCGTTTCTGCTTTGAGGGGTTCCTGCCGCGGAAGTCGTCCGAGCGCGGCACGCGGCTGGCACGTCTCGCCGATGAGACGCGCACCATGGTCTTCTTCGAGGCACCGCATCGACTCGCCGAGAGTCTGCAGGCGATGGCGACTGCCTTCGGTGCGAATCGACCCGCGGCCGTCTGCCGGGAGTTGACCAAGACCTATGAAGAGGTGCTGCGCGGGACGCTGGTCGAGTTGATCGGTGCTGTCGGAGAAGGAGTGCGTGGTGAGATCACCGTGGTGGTCGCGGGCGCGAATGCCGAGGACCTCCGCGTCGCCCGCGGCTTGGTCGACGAGTCCGATTGGGTTCGAGCGGTGGCCGAGCGCGAGGCCTCGGGAATGTCCCGCCGGGATGCGATCGCCGAGGTCGCGAAGGCGGCCGCACGTCCGCGCCGTGAGGTCTACGACGCTGTGATCCGCACCACGCTTGCTCCCTGACACCGCCGTAGGATCGCGTCATGTCCGATAAGGCGTTCTACGTCAGCACGCCTATCTACTACGTCAATGACGCGCCTCACATCGGACACGCCTATACGACCACGGCGGGTGACGTGCTCACCCGATGGCACCGGCAGCGCGGTGAGAACGTCTGGTTCCTGACCGGTGTCGACGAGCACGGCACCAAGGTGCAGCGGGCGGCCGATGCCGGGGGAGTCACCCCCCAGGAATGGGTGGACCGCCTCGTGCACGACGCGTGGCTGCCCGTGCTCGGCACCATCGACGCCGCCAACGACGATTTCATCCGCACCACCGAAACACGCCACGTCCAGCGGGTGCAGAAGTTCTGGGAGACGGTCAAGGACAACGGATACGTGTACTCCGCTCCCTACCAGGGCCCGTACTGCGTGGGATGCGAGGAGTTCAAGCTGCCGGGAGACCTCGTGGAGGGAACCGGTGAATTCACCGGGCAGCTCGTCTGCCCCGTGCATGGCCGCCCCGCGGAGGAGTTGCAGGAGGACAACTGGTTCTTCCAACTCTCCGCCTTCGGTCAGGCGCTGATCGATCACTACGAGGCACATCCGGAAGCAGTGCAGCCGCGCAGTGCCTACAACGAAGTGATGAGTTTTCTTCGTCAGGGGCTCGTGGACATCTCCATGTCACGTTCGAGCGTCTCCTGGGGGATCCCGTTGCCGTGGGATCCGCGTCAGGTGGTCTACGTCTGGTTCGACGCGTTGCTCAACTACGCCACTGCGGTCGGATACGGATCGGACCCGGGAACGCTCGACGCGGAGCGGTACGCGCACACCTGGCCCTGTGATGTCCACTTGGTGGGCAAGGACATCCTGCGGTTCCACGCCGTCTACTGGCCCGCGATGCTAATGGCCGCCGGTCAACCCCTGCCGCGCAAGGTGTTCGCCCACGGATGGTTGCTCGTGGGCGGGGAGAAGATGAGCAAGTCCAAGCTCACCGGCATCGCACCGGCACAGATCATCGACCACTTCGGATC
>JBJTBD010000023.1:0-9513 GCA_046091195.1 Actinomycetota bacterium | reverse complement strand
TCACACCGGTGGCCCCCTGCTCGTGCTCGCCGGACCCGGCACGGGGAAGACCACCACGATCGTGGAATCCGTCGCCGCCCGGAGTCCCGATATCGCTGCGGCCCAGATCCTGGTGCTCACCTTCGGGCGCCGGGCCGCGCGCGAAGTGCGCGATCGGATCGCTGGGCGGCTGGGCGGCGGTCCACAGCCGCACGTCTCCACCTTCCATTCCTTCGCCTACTCCCTGGTGCGCGAGTTCGCTCTGGACGGTGAGTACCTGGACCCACCCCGCCTCCTCTCCGGTGCCGAGGAGGACGTGCGCATCCGAGAGTTACTGCTCGGCGCTGCAGCGGATGGCAGCGCACCCTGGCCCGAGGACCTCGCCGGCGCACTGGGAACGCTCGGATTCGCCAACGAGGTTCGATCGATGATCGCGCGGATGCGCGAGTGGGGGATCAGTCCGCAGCGTCTGCGCCGCATCGCTGCGGACACCGGGCGGCCGGCGTGGGCCGCAGTCGCTGCCATCGCGGAAGCCGATCTCGAGATCATGGCTCTGGAGAATGTGCAGGACTACACCGAGTTGATGCGCCGTGCGGTGGAGATCGCGGGGCAGGCTTCCGTGCGCGATCGGTTGGTCGAGCGCTATCGCGCTGTCTACGTAGATGAGTACCAGGACACCGATCCGCTGCAGACGAGGTTGCTCTCCCACCTCGTCACGCCGGCGTCGACCCTCGTCGCGGTCGGCGATCCGGATCAAGCGATCTATGCATTCCGGGGCGCCGACCTTCGCGGGATCGTGGACTTCCCCGACCGGTTCCGCACCGTCACGGGGGCGCCAGCCCCCATCGTTGTTCTGGGCAGTACGAGGCGATTCGGTCCTCGTATCCGCGCCGCGGTGAGCGCGGTGCTGCCACCCCCTCTCTACGCCTCCTTCGGAATCGATGTGACTGTTCGGCACCGGACTCCGACCACCCTGGGCTCGGGACGTGACGAGATTCGGGTGCAGCGCTTCGACTCCGACTCCGCGTGCGCCGAGCACGTCGCGGAGGCCGTGCGTCGCGCGCACGTTCTCGATGGAGTTCCGTGGAGTGATCTGGCTGTGCTCGTTCGCAATGGAGCTCAACTCGTCGGAGTCGAACGTTCCCTCCAACGGCTCGGAGTCCCGGTGGCGGTGTCCGCTGATGAGATTCCATTACGTTCCGAACCCGCGGTAGCACGAATCCTTGAGGTCCTCCGTCTCGCTGCCCACCCACAGCGCGCCACCTCCACCGGAGTCGTGGACGTGCTCGCTGGACCGATTGGCGGCTGCGACGCAGGAGGTGTGCGCAGCCTGGGTCGCCTGCTGCGTCGGCTTCAGCTGGAGGCGGATACTCCTGTCACAACGTCGCGCGACGCGATCCGTGCCGCGATCCTGGATCAGGAATCGGTCCTCGACGATTTCGACGGCGCGCTCTCGGGTGCCGATCAGACCGCCATCGCGCGGGCCCGGGCGCTTCGTGCCCTGGTCTCGCGCGTGCGCGCGATGATCCGTAGTCAGGCACCCATCGACGAAGTGCTCTGGCAGGTCTGGACAGGCGGTGACCCCGGCCACGGGTGACCCAGACGGTTGAGAGCGGCGGCGCTCGCGGGTTCGTCGAGTGCCCACCACGACATCGACTCCGTCATCGCGCTCTTCGACGCTGCCGAGCGAGCATCGGAGAGGTACCGCGGCGTCGTGGGAGTCACGTCCTTTCTGTCCTCCCTGGACAGTCAGGAGATCCCGGCGGAGCCGGTGGCCGAACGCGCGGCTCGGGGAGACGCCGTGCGCTTGCTCACCGCGCATCGAGCCAAGGGCCTGGAGTTCGAGCGCGTCTGGGTGGTGGGTGCGCAGGAGGGCGTGTGGCCGGACCTCCGCGAGCGGGGAAGCGCCCTGAACCTCTCCGCCCTCGCCGAGTTCGCCGAGCCCGGATCCATCTCGCCCACACGCATCGACATCGAGGAGCGCAACCTGTTCTATGTCGCCTGCACTCGCGCGCGCGAGCAGGTGACCGTCTGCGTAGTGGACGCGGGCGATGAGGGATCGGATGAACCGAGCCGCTTCATCGACGATCTCCTCGCGGGCGGTGCCCCGGATGAACGCGTCACCGGGCATCCGGAATCAATCACGACCTGGGATGGCCTCATTGCCGAGTTGCGGATCGCTCTCATGGATCCGAATACCACCGATGATGATCGCGCGTCCGCGGCGGAACTCGTCGCTGCTGCGGCGAGCCTCACCGATCCCGCGGGCGCGCCCTTGGTTCCCCGTGCACGTCCGTCCACCTGGTGGGGCGATGCATCGATCAGTGTCGGAGGTCGCCCGGTACGCGCTGAGGATCAGCCGATCGCCATGTCTGGGAGCAGACTCGACGATCTCATCGCGTGCCCGCTCAAGTGGTTCCTCGAGCAGGATGCGCGTGCCGAGACTCCGCGCGGATCGGCCACCCAGTTCGGCTCGATCATCCACGCCGTCGCCGAGTACGTCGCCAAGGGCGAGGCGAACCCGGAGGAAATCGAAACCCTGGTGGATCGTGTGTGGGGCCGAGTGCCCTTCCTGGCGGGCTGGCAGTCGGATTCCGAGCGCCGTGCTGCGCATGAGGCACTCACTCGTTTCCTTACCTATCACTCCGCTGCCGAACGCGAGTTGGTGGCGACGGAATGCAATATGCGCGCTGATGTCGAGGTCACCACCGTCGATGGAACCGACACCGTGCGTCTGTCCGGATTCGCCGATCGCATAGAACGTGATGACCAGGGGCGACTGGTTCCCATCGACTTGAAGAACATGAAGAATCCTCCGCCCGACTCCAAGGTCCCCGAGCACGGCCAACTCGGGGTCTACCAACTCCTCGTCGAACGCGACCCGCCGGCATCAGAGGGCGCGGCAGTCAGTGGCGGCGCCGCCCTCGTGCAACTCCGCGAAGGCACCGTAGATGGATTTCCAAAGGTGCAGTTTCAGGGACCCATCGCCGACGATCCCACGTGGATCATCGATCGGCTCGGTGAGGCCGTCTCGATTCTCCGCCGCGAGGCATTCACCCCGCGCGAGGGCTCGCAGTGCACGTACTGCGCCTTCACGGCCAGCTGTCCCACCAAGCCGGTGTCCGATGACCTCCTACCCCAGGAGCGTCCATGACAGCTGATGTGCGGGCCACAGTGGATTCGATCATGGGCTTCCCGCTCAGTGAGGAGCAGTGGCAGGCCGCATCCGCGCCGCTCACACCGGGCGTCATCATTGCCGGTGCGGGAACGGGGAAGACCACAACGATGGCCGCGCGTGTGGCCTACCTCGTCGCATCCGGGGCCGTTCCCCCGGAGCGGATCCTGGGACTTACCTTCACCAAGAAGGCCACGGCCCAACTTCTCCGCGCCGTGCGCGCGGCGACAGCCGGTATGCCCGGCGAGCCCGAGGTCATGACCTATAACGCATTCGGTGCCCGGATCGTGAGCGAGAACGGTGTGCGTCTTGGTCTGGAACCGCACTCACCGGTCCTCACTGACGCGGCGCGGTGGCAGTTGGCCTATCGCGTCGTGTGCTCCGCCCCGGATGTTGACATCCCCCGCTTACCCGAGTGGGTGACACGCGCCATGGTGGAACTCGATTCCCAGCTCACCGAACTGGCCATCGAACCCGACGAACTCATCGCCTTCGACACCGACCTCATCCGATTCCTCGAAGCCGATGAAGCACCGCAGAAAGCAGGGCGGGACATCGTGGAGACGTCCATCAGGCGACGCGCTGTCGCGCGCCTGATTCCGCAGTGGCGTGCGGAGAAGGTAGCCCGCGGACTGGTGGACTACTCCGACCAGATCCGACTCGCTGGCCTTCTCGTGACCATGTTTCCGAGCATCGGTGAGCAGCTGCGTTCCCGATTCGATGTGGTCCTGCTCGATGAGTACCAGGACACCTCCATCGCGCAGCGCCGCATGCTGCAAGCCGCGTTCGGCCAGGAGTTCCCGATGACCGCTGTCGGGGATCCCTGTCAAGGGATCTACGGCTGGCGTGGGGCATCCGTGGAGAACATCGACCGATTCCTCGAGCATTTCGGCGGTGATAGCACCAGTTCGTATTCGCTGCGAGACAACCGGCGCTCGGGGGAGAGCATCGTGCACGTGGCCAACAGCGCCTCTGCTTCCCTTCGGGTTCGCCATGCGGGAGTCTCGGAGCTACGCGCCACGCGTGACGCCGGGAGCGTCGACATTGCGATGTTCGAGACCGCACCCGAGGAGATTGCCTGGGTCGTCGAACGGATCACTGCGCTTCGCGGTGTCGAGGGCGAAACCATCGCCGTCCTCGCGGCCACCGGGGGCACGTTGGTGCGCTTCGACGCGGCGTTGCGTGCCCGAGGCATCCCGACTCAGGTCCATGGTGCGTCCTTGTTGATGGACCAACCCGCGGTCCTCGACCTGCGCGCCTGGTTGCAGGTGGTGCATGAGCCCACGGCCAACCCGGCCTTCATTCGCCTGGCCGCGGGCCCGCGGTGGCGATTCGGGCCACGCGATCTCGCCGCACTCGGTGCGCGGGCTCGGGCACTGGCGGGCGGGGGAAGTCGCAGCACTGCTGAGGAGATCCGTACGGCACTCGCGGACGCTGTCGTCGGAGGTGATGTCGTCGAACTCGTCTCGCTCACCGACGCCGTACTCGACCCGGGGTCACCAGATGCGTACTCACCCGAAGCGTTCACACGACTTGCCGAATTCGCGGCAGTCCTGCAGGACCTGCGTTCCCACACCGGTGAACCGCTCGGGGACTTCGTGCACCGGGTGGCCTCGGTCACCGGCATCACCGTCGAGTCGCTGGTTGCTCGTTCGGACTCCGCGCAGCATGAAGCACTGATGGCGTTCTATGACCTCGCTGCGGAGTTCACCGACCTGGAGGGGGGAGCCTCGCTCGGTGCCTTCCTCGCGCGTCTCGCCGACGCCGATCGCTTCAACTACTCCACGCGCTTGGACACCCGTATGCGCGCGGGCGCGGTGCAACTCATGACGATTCACAAAGCCAAGGGCTTGGAGTTCACCCACGTCGTGATCCCGGAGGTCTCGGACAAGGACTTTCCCGGGGGTGAGAGGAACGGGCGGTGGCCCACGTCAGCAGATGTGGTGCCAATGCCGATTCGCGAAGACGCACCCCATGCCCTGCGCGCCTACCCTCCGCGCACCCACTTCCCGAAGGCCAAGGAGCTCACGGCGTATAAGGAGCTCCTGGCGGAGATGGACGAGGTGGAGGCCGATCGGCTCGCGTACGTCGCATTGACCCGGGCGAGGGACACCCTTGCTGTCACGGGACATTGGTGGGATGCCCAACGCAGCACTCCGCGTGGTGTGCACCGAGTAATGGACCTGCTGCACGCCGAAACAGCCCACGTGCGCGTGGTGCACTGGGCACCGGAACCACCGAAGGGTGCAGTGAATCCGATCCGCACAGCATCCGTGGACGAGTACCCGTGGCCGATCCCCATCGATCCCTCGTACTCCCAGCGCCTCGCCGATGCCGTCGCGAGTGTCCGTGCCGCTGCGGGGCAAACGGAACTCCCGCTGGGGGCGGATCGTCGCGAGCGCTGGTCCACGGTCTTCGCCGCACTGACGGAGGAGTCGCATCGGATCCACGCCCCCGTGCGCGAGGTGCGTCTGGGGGACTCCGTGGGTGCAACGACCTTCCTGCGCGCTTTGCGCGACCCGGAGGCGGTTGCCCTCGACATCGCCCGACCGATGCCGATCGCGCCATCGCGCGCCGCACGTCGAGGAACTGCATGGCATGCCTGGGTTGAATCGCGCTTCGGCCAGCAATCCCTCATCGATCCGTGGGAACTCCCGGGAGCGGCGGATGACGAGATCGACAGCGACGAGAAACTCGAAGAATTGCGCGAGGCTTTCGAGCGCACTCCCTACGCGGGTCGCGTTCCTGTCGCCGTCGAGTTCCCGTTCTCCCTGGTCCTGCACGGGCGGGTGATCCACGGGCGCATCGATGCGGTCTTCGCCACCGAGACCGGATTCGAGGTCGTGGATTGGAAGACGGGGGGTCGTGAGCACCTCGACCCGGGCCAACTCGCGATCTATCGAATCGCCTGGGCAGACGCCATGGGAGTGCCGTGGGAGGAGGTCGATTCGGCCTTCGTTCTCGTTGCGAGTGGCGAAGTGCTCCGGCCCGCCACCGATCCGCAGGTGATCGCCCTGCTGGGTCAGTCCGCGCGCTTCTGATCCGATTCCGGGACGTCCACGGGCAGGATCGGCCCGCGCGCACCGGATTCCAGGATCTCGGCCTCGCCAGCCTCCTCGGTCGGCTCGCGCCGCGTACCCACGAGTCCGCGCATCCACTTGCGTGCCGGCTCCTCGATCCATCGCCACATCGCGTAGGCGACCAGGAAGCACCCGGCGACCAAAGCGATCACAGACAGCGCGTAGAGCAGCCCGGACTCGATACCGAATGCGCGTAAACCCGCGCGCCAGAGACCGAACACCACGAGGTGGGTCATGTAGAGGGAGTAGGACACGAAGCCCCCGAGGATCGCGATGCGGGTGGCCAGTGCGCGGGCCACTCCACCCTGCGCGACCGCCAGCGCTCCGATCCACAGGATCAGCAGTGGCACGAGTGTGAGGTGGAAGTACGGGGGGAGTGGCTCGCGGTCTCCGTCGATCACAGGTCCGCCCGGTTGCGCAGGACCCCAGGTGCCGAGGAACACCGCACCCGCGATGACGAGGAGTGGCAGGACGTACGACGCTATGTTGGCAATGCGCACGGTCGATGCGGACGGGGACTCCCCGTCGAAGAAGCGTCGGACGATCAGATACGTGAGCGCACCTGCGGTGAACTCCGTGAGTACGCGGTAGGTCGAACCCCAGTTATCCGTGTAGTACGCATCCGACGTCGACAGGCCGTAGCCGACCAGTGGTGCCATCACCACGATCCACGCGACGACGAGAAGCCAGGTCGGCAGCCTTCGGTGCATCCAGAACAGCACCAGCACGAGAAGGGGAAAGAGAAGGTAGGCCAGCCACTCCATCGACAGGGACCATGCGACGAAGTTCCACCCGCGTTGCGGATCCGAGCCCCATTCCTGGATCAACAGCAGGTTCTTGATGAAGTCCCAGGGGGTGAGCCAGTCCCGGTCGAGGGCTTCGCCGGAGACGCGTGCCTGCGCTACCACGGCGACACCCGCGACGAGCAACATGACGAGGTGGACCGGGTAGATGCGGGCGAGGCGCAGCCACCAGAAGTGCAGTGTGCCGCGGGCACGTAGCGCCGGGCCCAGCCGCGTCAGGTAGGTGTGGGCGAGAATGAATCCGGAGAGAGCGAAGAAGAGATCGACGCCGAGTCGACCTACACGCAACACCTCGGGGAGAACCGGGAGCGAGAGCACTCCGATGACGGCGAGTGGCCCCTGAAGGTGGTAGAGCAACACCCATGCCGCGGCAACGAGACGGATCCCGGTCAACTGCCGGATGAACACGTTCACGCTGACACCCTAGGCTCGCGGCACTCACCGGAGGGGTTGGCATGTCGGAGGATCGCCGTCTGCTGCAGGATCTCGTGCTCGCCCAGTCGACGACCCAGCGTGCGGGCCACCTGCGCGAAGACCCCGAGGCGCTAGCAGGACTCACCGACCGACTCTTCGTTCACGTGGGACCACAGGGTGCGCGCATCGACGGGGCCGCACTGGTCTGGGAGACCATCCCGTGCCCCGACAACGCGGTGACCTTCCTCGGAGTCGAGGGTGACACGGCCTTCTTCGCCTGCCACCACGTTGCGAGTGAGGAACCAGACGGGTGGCGCGACCTGCGCCAGATCGGATCCCGACTGGAGGCCCGCGACGTCGGGCTCATGGTGAGTGCGGTGGCCCTGGACAACTGGCGGCGCAGTCACGCCCACTGCGGGCGATGCGGCACACAGACCTGGGATGCAGACGCGGGCTGGGCACGGAGATGTCCCGAGTGCGATCACTTGCACTTCCCGCGCACGGACCCCGCGGTGATCGTCCTCGTGCGCGACGGTGACGACCGCGCCCTGCTCGGTCGTCAGGCGCAGTGGGCCGAGGGGTGGTTCTCCACTCTCGCGGGATTCGTCGAAGCGGGCGAGACGGCCGAGGCAGCCGTCGTGCGCGAGGTCTGTGAGGAGTCCGGTGTGCACATCACGCCCGATTCCGTCCACTACCTGGGCAGCCAGCCGTGGCCGTTTCCGTCGTCGCTCATGCTGGGGTACCACGCGTGGACGGATGATCCCTCGACGGATCCGGACGGGGAGGAGATCGCGGAAGTGCGCTGGCTCAGTCGCGATGAACTCCGCAGCGCGTGCCAGTCGGGCGAGGTCAGGCTCCCGCCACGGATCTCCATTGCACGCATGTTGATCGAGCGATGGTTCGGTGAGCCGATCCCCAGCGAGTGGGGCCGGAACTAGCCGGCGAGTTCAGCCACCTTCGTCACGACGTCGCGGATCGGTGGATTCGTCATAGTGGTCCCGTCGGAGAACAGCAGGGTCGGCACGGTTTGGTTGCCGCCATTGGCGGTCTCCACGAAGGCCGCGGCCTCCGGGTCCACCTCGATGTCCACCTCGCGGTAGGTCAGCCCTTCGCGAGTCATCTGCGCCTTGAGGCGTTGGCAGTAGCCGCACCACACGGTGCTGTACATCGTGACCTGGGGCTCACTCGACATATGCACACCGTAGACACTGGGGTGCCCACCGGTCGCACCCCCGTGCCACGATCGGCCCGTGACCGATCCCGCGACCCTGCTTGAGGGGCTCGATGATGAGCAGCGGGCCGCGGCCGAGGCGGTCGACGGCCCGGTGATGATCCTCGCCGGCGCGGGAACGGGGAAGACCCGGGCCATCACGCACCGCATCGCCTACGCGGTCGCTACGGGCGCCCACGATGCCTCGGCCACGCTCGCCGTCACCTTCACCACCAAGGCAGCAGGGGAGATGCGCACGCGATTGCGTGGCCTCGGGATCGACGGGGTGCAGGCCCGCACCTTCCACTCCGCCGCATTGCGCCAGCTCCGTTATTTCTGGCCGCGGCTGTCGGAGCGCGCTTTCCCGGGGATCGTGTCGAGCAAGATCGCGCTGGTCGCCGAGGCCCTCGGGATGCAGGCCGTGACGGCCGATCCGGCCCTGCTGCGCGATGTTGCCGCGGATCTCGAGTGGGCCAAAGTCAACTTCGTCCAGCCCTCGCGTCTCGGCGAGGGCGACCACGCGCGTTCCTGGAGTCTCGACCCCCGCCAGCTGGCCTCATAGCTGCGCGCCTATGAGTCGATCAAGGGCGACAGCGGACTCCTCGACTTCGAAGACATCCTGCTCGTGCTCCTCGGCGCCCTGCGTGAGAACACCGGACTGGCCCGCGAGGTCCGAGCGCAGTACCGCTGGTTCACCGTCGACGAGTTCCAGGACGTCAATGCCGTGCAACGTGCACTCTTGCAGGAGTGGTTGGGTGACCGGGATTCGCTTTGCGTCGTCGGGGATCCGAGCCAGACCATCTACACCTTCACCGGTGCATCGGTGCGGTACCTGCAGGAGTTCCCCACCAC
>JBJTBD010000022.1:0-14253 GCA_046091195.1 Actinomycetota bacterium | reverse complement strand
TTGACGGTCCCGACCTCGTAGACCGTGACTCCTGCGGGACCGATGATCGCGCGCCCGGGTTCGAATGCAAGTGCTGGGCGCGGGATTCCCGCCTGCTGACATTGGGCCTCGACGATCGCTCCGATCTCCCGTGCCATGTCTGCGACCTCGAGAGGATCGTCGTCGTCGAGATACGCGATACCCATACCTCCGCCGAGGTTCAGTTCCTCGATTTCGATGCCCTGCTGATCCCACAGGCGTTGGGCCACAGCGACGATGCGCGCTGCCGCAACTTCGAATCCGGATGCGTCGAAGATCTGGGAACCGATGTGCGAGTGGAGACCAACAAGGGTCAGTGACGGTAGTGCACTCATACGTCGCACGGCTTCGTCGACGTCGTGCGTGGCGGATAAGCCGAACTTCTGATCCTCATGCGCGGTGGCGATGTACTCGTGTGTGTGAGCCTCGACACCCACCGTGACGCGCACCAGCACGGGTTGCACGACATTGGCGCGCGCTGCGGCATCGGCGATGCGCGCGATCTCCTCGAAGGAGTCGATCACGATGCGACCCACGCCGTAGCGGATGGCCTGCTCGATTTCCGCCATTGACTTGTTGTTGCCGTGCATCACGATCGCCTCGCCGGGAATGCCCGCCCGCTGGACGACGGCGAGTTCCCCTCCGCTGGCCACGTCGATGCCTAAGCCCTCGTCGTGCACCCAGCGGGCGATCGTCGTGGCCAGGAAGGCCTTGGCTGCGTAGTAGACCCGGCTGGCCCCCGCCGCGGTGTAGGCACCGCGGAATTCCCGGGCTCGCGTCCGCACGTCGGTCTCGTCTATCAGGAATACCGGGCTCTGGTATTCGGAGACGGCATCACGCACGTCCACGCCGCCAATGACGAGACTCCCGTCGGCATTGCGACGCGCACCCTGGGGCCACATGGGGCCGAGATTCGCCGCGGACACGGACTCAGGCTAGTGGCGACTACATGCGCTCCGGTGCACTCACACCGAGCATGCCGAGTCCGTTTGCGAAGGTCTGGAGGGCGGCAGCACAGAGCCACAGTCGTGCGATGTGGATCGGCTCGAGTTTCTCGTCGGATCGCGGGAGTACGCGACATGAGTCGTAGAACCGGTGGTAGCTCGTTGCAAGCGACTCGAGGTAGCGCGCGATCCGGTGAGGTTCCCGTAGCTCCGCTGCGCTCGCCACGATTCCCGGGAACTCGGCGATCAGCCCGAGCAGATCATTCTCCTTCTCATGTGCGAGAAGCCCCGGATCAAAGTTCGCATTGCGCCAGTCGACCCCCAACTCGTGGGCATTGCGCAAGACGGACGCGATACGCGCATGCGCGTACTGCACATAGAAGACCGGATTGTCATTTGTTTGGGCGGTGATGACATCGAGGTCCATCGTGAGTGGTGAGTCCACCGGGTAACGGGTCAGGGTGTAGCGGGCGGCATCGACACCGACCTCCTCGACCAGATCCTCGAGGGTGACGATGGTTCCTGCACGCTTGGAGAGGCGCACCTCCTCGCCACCGCGAGTGATCTTCACCAACTGGCCGATGAGCACCTCGACATGAGTGTCCATGTCATCGCCCGCGCACGCGGCTACTGCACGCAGTCGGTTCACGTACCCGTGATGGTCGGCACCGAGCAGATAGATGGCCAGGTCGAATCCCCGAGCCCGCTTGTCCACGTAGTACGCGGTGTCGGAGGCGAAGTACGTGTACTCGCCATCGGCCTTGAGCAGGACTCGGTCCTTGTCATCCCCGAAGTCGGTGGTGCGCAGCCACAGCGCACCCTCCTCGTCGTAGGTATGTCCACCCGAACGGAGTACGTCGATTCCCCGCGCCACTGCGCCCGACTCATGCAGGGTGCGTTCGGAGTACCACACGTCGAAGTTCGTGCGGAAGATCTGCAGCACCGCCTGCTGCTGCGCAAGTTGCTCGGCATAGGCGGCCTCGCGGAACGCGATGACCTCTTCCGGTTCCGGCAGATCCAGGATCCCCGGCTGCGCCTGAACGAGGCGTGCGGCGAGGTCGGCGATGTAACCCCCGTGGTACCCGTCGTCGGGAACTGGCTGGCCGTGCGCCGCAGCCATGACGGAGGCCCCGAACCGATCCATCTGCACACCACGGTCGTTGATGTAGAACTCGGTTGTCACCTCGGCACCTGCCGCCGAGAGCACCCGCGCGAGTGCGTCGCCGACGGCCGCCCAGCGGGTGTGCCCGAGATGGAGGGGGCCCGTGGGGTTCGCTGAGATGAACTCGACGTTCACCTTCTTCCCCTGCAGTGCACGCCCATGACCGAAGTCGGCACCCGCCACGACCGCGGTTCGCGCGATCTCACCCTGCGCCGCCGATTCCAGGCGAATGTTGACGAATCCCGGGCCCGCAACATCCGCCGAGGCGATACCCGGCGCCATCGCGAGCCGGGTGGCGAGCGCCTGACCGATGTCGCGGGGCTCGGTACCCGAGACCCGGGCCAGGGTGAGGGCCGCATTGGTCGCATAGTCCCCGTGATCCCGGGACTTCGGTCGCTCGATCTCCGCGGACCAACCGCCCGGGAGCTCCGCCCCCACGTCCACAGCCCACGCCCGGACCTGCTCCTCGACGAGGGCGCGAAGTTCGTCGATGGTCACCGCGCGAGGGTATCCACCGGTCGAGGTACGAACACCTCCTGGTTGTGGTTATGCTGCTGGCAGGCAGAACCATGAGCACGACCGTTGGGCGTGGCCTCCGGGTCACGAGTCTCTGAGCAGCATCAGATCCCGAACGAAGGTTTGCGGATCTGCCGGTGTCGGGCGAGGTGTCCGGCGCCACCTACTGCAAGGAGAACGCGCATCATGGCTCAAGGAACCGTCAAGTGGTTCAACGCCGAAAAGGGCTACGGCTTCATCGCCCAGGCCGACGGTGGTCCCGATGTATTCGTCCACTACTCCGCGATCGAGGCCGATGGCTATCGCTCGCTGGAGGAGAACCAGCTGGTCGAGTTCGAGATCACCCAGGGTCCGAAGGGACCTCAGGCGGACAAGGTCCGTATCGCCTGAGTTCCACCATCAGGCTTGCACCGGCCCCCTTCCCCACGGAAGGGGGCCGGTGTCGTTCCGGGCGCAGACCCGCCACACTGGAGAGAAGGAGGTCAGGAGAGATGGATGACATCGAGAGATTGCTCGGCTCGTCGCGCGAACCCGCTCGAGTCCCGAGTCAGCGGTCCGGCCGCATCGCCTTCTCGGTCGCAGCCGCTGTGGTGGTCGGGGGTGGCGGCTGGGTGGCGGGCTTGATCCTGCCGTTCCTGGGAAGTGTGTCCATGGGGTTCGGTGCCGCGCTAGGCGCGTTCGTCACCGCGCTGGTCGCCGGACCCCCGCGCTGGTTCTCCTCGTAGGGCGGATTCCACCGCTGCGCCGATGACAAGGCCGAGTGCAACGAGGTAGAGCCACAGGAGCAGTGCGATCGGCGCCCCGTACACCAGGAGCGCCGCACCCACCGCGGATGACCATGCGCTGTACAGGCCGAAGGCTGCGATCGCCCCGAGGATCCAGAGCACCGCGACAAGAACTCCAGGCGATGTCCAGCGTGCCGTGCTCCCGCCGACCGGGGCTCTGCGGAAGGCGAGGAAGACCATTCCCCAGGTGACGAGGGCCACCAGCAGCCAGTTCACGACGCCGACCTGCGTCCCCGCCGGTGCATCGAGCCCGAGTGCCTTGAGGAAGCTCGGCAGCAACGTGACAAGACCGAGGCCCACGACCACGGCGATCACGACCACGAGGGCGACCACCGCCGAGATGATGCGCAACGCGAATCCCGTATGCGGCACACCACCCGACAGGGACGTGGTCATCGCGAGTCTCAACCCATGGACGCTCCTCGACGCTGCGTAGATCGCGACGGCGAGCGCAGATACACCCGTGACAAGCGCCACCCCTCCCGAGGCGGTCATGGCGACCTGCGTCAATGCGTTCACCGCGGGCTGCAAGGCGCTCAAGGAGTCGGGGCTTCGGGACAGCAGCTCCTGCCATGCCCGGGAGAGTTCCTCCGGGGAGAGGAAGACACCGGCTACAGCACCGATCGCCACCGCTGCCGGAGCAAGCGCGAAGAACGTGTAGAAGGCGAGACCCGCGGCCACAAGCGATCCGTTGGTGCGGGCGTGGATATCCGCAACGGCGCGGCCACGCGTCACGATGCTCGGTACATCGATTCTCGGCACGGGACCATCATCGCGGACGCGCTGATAACCTGACGCTCCCCCAGCCCCCGTAGCTCAGGGGATAGAGCGCCGGTTTCCGGTACCGAAGGTCGCAGGTTCGAATCCTGCCGGGGGCGCATCATGAATGCGACGTCACCTCCCGCGGATCGAACCGTTCACTTCGCGCAGACCGGCTCGAGCCTCTACCCGATGATCGTCGGGATCTTCGTGGCGGTACTCCTCATCTCCAACATCGGCGCGACCAAACTCATCGAGTTCGGGCCCGAGATCGCCATCGGTGGATTCGCGGTCAGCCCGATCATCACCGACGGCGGGGTCTTCCTGTTTCCCCTCGCCTACATCATCGGCGACATCCTGTCCGAGGTCTACGGCTTCAAGGCGGCGCGCAGGGCGATCCTGCTGGGGTTTGTGATGCTCATTCTCGCGGCGATGACCTTCCTCGCGGTCCAGTACGCGCCAGCCGCGGACGGCTACGTGCACCAGGACGCGTTCGAGGCTGTGCTCGGCTTCGTCCCCCGCATCGTCATCGCGAGCATCGCCGGCTACCTGGTCGGGCAACTGCTGAATGCCTACGTCCTCGTGAAAATCAAGCGGCGAACACGGGAGAAGGCACTGTGGGCCCGACTCATCGGGTCGACCGCGGTGGGGGAACTCGCCGACACCGTCGTCTTCTGCACGATCGCCTTCTACGGAGTCATCACCGGCCCGGATTTCCTGAACTACGTGATCTACGGCTATCTCTACAAGACGCTCCTGGAGGTGGTCCTGCTCCCGGTGACCTACCCGGTGATCGGATGGGTCAAACGGCGAGAGCCGAGCTACGCCCTCAGTTCGTGACCCGGCCGTAGTAGCGACCGAGGAATTCGCGCTTAAACTCCGGGTAGTCCCCCGCCGCGATCGAAGCCCGAATCCGATCGACCAGCCCGACAATAAAGCGCTCGTTGTGGATCGTGGCCAAGGTGAAGGCGATCATCTCCTTGGACTTGAACGCGTGATGCAGGTACGCACGGGTGTAGTGGGCGCATGTGTAGCAGTCGCACTCGTCGTCGATCGGAACGAATTGTCGGCGGTAGTTGGCTCCGGTGATATTGAAGCGTCCGGTTGGCGTGTGCAGGGCAGCGTTGCGGGCAACACGCGATGGCGCGACGCAGTCGAAGGTGTCCGCTCCCGCCTCGATCCCGGTGAACAGATCATCGGGGTCACCGATGCCCAGCAGGTGTCTCGGACGATCCTCGGGTAACTCGTCGGTGACCCACCCCACGATGTCACCCAGGCGTGGCTTCTCCAGTGCGCCTCCAATACCGAAACCCTCGAAGCCACGGCCATCGACGGTCATCCCGGATAGCTCGCGCGCGGAACGCCGACGCAGATCCTCGTACTGTGCGCCTTGGACCACGGCGAAGAGTGCTTGGGTGGGTCGTGCGGGGCTCTCCCGAGTCAGCGCGTTGTGCGATTCCAAGCAACGGCGGGCCCATGCGGTGGTCCGCTCCAGCGCCCGCACTTGATACTCGTACGTATTCATCAGCGTGGTGCACTCGTCGAAGGCGAAGATGATGTCCGCGCCGAGTTGATGCTGCACGCGCATCGAGATCTCCGAGGTGAAGCGGTGCATGGTTCCGTCGAGATGCGACTTGAAGGTGACGCCGTCGTCGTCGACATGCGCGAGCCGATCCTTTCCCGGTGCCACGACATCGTCGCGCTCGCGACCTTGGACATCCATCGCGAGGATCTTCTTGAATCCGACACCGAGGGATAGCACTTGGAAGCCACCGCTATCGGTGAACGTGGGTCCGGACCAATTCATGAATGCGCCGAGACCACCCGCGGCGTCAACGATGTCCGCGCCGGGCTGCAGGTAGAGGTGATACGCGTTGGCGAGTAACGCCTGCGCACCCAGTTCGCGCATCGATTCGGGGAGAACCGCTTTGACACTCGCGCGCGTCCCCACCGGGATGAAGGCAGGGGTCGCGATGTCACCGTGCGGGGTGCGCACGAGCCCCGCCCGACCCCGGCCGTCGGGCATTCGTGCGGTCACGACGAAGCTCACAGGGTCATCCAATCGGTGCGAGTCGGTGAACTGTAGTGACGGGAAGGAACACGTGTGACAAGACGTGATCCGTGGGTCAGGATTTCCTCAAAAATCTTTGGAAAACCACTTGTGGTGCCTTGACTTCGACTGTTAGAAATTACCTACGCACCGCAAGGTGCGGGCGAGATCGGAAGCAACGCCTAACGGTTCGACCGGAAAGGCCCCGGGTGCTGGCGGGGTCGGCGAGGTGGAAGGTAACGCGGAGTCGGAAAGACTCGGTCAGCAAAGGCGGCAACGCCGGAGTGAGCACCGCGGACTGCACAGCCGCGGAGGCCCGGGAAACCGGAGACCTGAGCCCGACTTCATGGCGAGGCCCCTCGAACTCATACTTCGAGGGGCCTCGTCGCGTGTGGGCGGTCGCCGCCTCCACCGGTTCCATTGTCCATGACCGGGCCTGACGGGGGCAGCCGCCACGCCGTCGTCCTACCCTGGAGCATGCGCTGGCTGCTCGCGGTGGGCCTGGTGCTCGGCACGGTGCTCGCCCCGGCCCCAGCCCGGGCGGACGACCTCGACACCTATCGCACCCAACAACCCCCGTGGCGGGCCTGCGGACAGGGGAACTGGTGTGCGGACATCAGCGTGCCGCTGGACTACGCGGATCCCGACGGAGCCCGGATCACCCTCGCCGTACGGGCGGTCGCGCCGACGGCACCCGATGGCACGAGACCAGCCCTCCTGGTCAACCCCGGTGGCCCCGGCTCCTCGGCCACCGAGTTCGCGCCGTACATCGCCGGGCAACTCCCCCGTGAAGTCCGGGCGGACTTCGACATCGTCGGCGTCGATCCCCGGGGGGTGGAGGACTCCACCGCAGTCACCTGCTTCACCGGGCCGCAGACCACGCGGTGGCTCCGGACGGACTCCTCACCCGACACCCAGGCCGAGGTCACCACGCTGGTGCGCCGCGCAGCCAGCATCGGCCGCGGTTGCCTCCAAATGTCCCCCGCGATCGCTCGCCATGTCGGCTCCGACTCCACCGTCCAGGACATGGACATCGTGCGCGCCGTGCTGAACCAGGAATACCTCCACTGGTTCGGGTTCTCCTACGGAACCGTGCTCGGCGCCGCCTATGCGGAGAAGTTCCCCACCCGGGTCGGCCGCATGGTCCTCGATGGTGCCGTCGATCCATCCCTCGACGCAATGCAGCTCTCGCGGGGCCAGTCCACGGGCTTCCAGACCGCCCTGACCCGGTTCGCCCAGGACTGCAGCCGCACTCGGTCCTGTGTCCTCGGATCCTCTCCGGGCGAGGTGTTCACCACCATCAACACCGTGCTCGCGCGGATCGATCGCTCACCGCTGCGCACCGACCGTGGTGCCCCCCTGGTCCAGGCCGAGGCAATCACGGCCCTGTTCTTCAGCATGTACAGCACCGACCTGTGGCCGCTGCTCGAGGATGCACTCGAGTCGGCTCGCCGAGGCGATGGAACCGGGCTCGCCGAACTCTCGGCACTCGCCAGCGACCGCGTCGGACCCAACTCCTACGGCTCGAACATCAACTCCGCCTTCTACGCGATCGGTTGTTGGGACTCCCCGGCGCCTCCCGGGCGGGACGGTCTCGCGACGGCCGCCCGCCGCTGGGCGCGCGATGCCGTCATTCCCGACCTGGCACGCGCGATGTCCTGGGGCAATGCGCCGTGTAGCACCTGGTTCGGCCACGCACCCGATGCCCCGCGGCCGGTCACGAGTACGACAACGGCCGGCATCCTCATCATCGGCACCCGGTACGACCCCGCCACTCCCTACGCCTGGGCACGAAGCCTGCAGCAGCAGTTGCCCACGAGCCGGCTGCTCACGTACGTCGGAGATGGACACACGGCGTACGGCGAGGGGTCCGGATGCGTGGATCGAATCGTCGATGCATACCTGATCAGCGGAGCCCTCCCGGAGACCGGCACCCGCTGTTAGGCCTCGGGCGTGCCCTTGTCCTGGCCGTCTTCGCGGGCGAGACCGGCGAGGAATTCCTCGACCTGAGCAGCGATCTGATCACCGCTCGGGATGTCCCCACCCGACCAGGTCGGCGCGTCACTCGCGGCGACGGAGTCGTACTGCGCCTCCAGCGCCGCGACGACCGCCGCGAAGGCCTCGTTGTCGGCAACCTGCGCCGCAACATCGTGAACGGCGCGCTCGGAGGCAGCGGAGAGATCAGCAGCATCCACCTGCAGACCAACCACATCGTGAAGTCCCTCGAGCAACGCTACGGCGCCCTGCGGGTACTCGAACTGCACCAGGTAATGCGGTACCTGCGCGGTGATACCGATGGAGGGCATCTCCAACTCAGCGCCGCGCAATTCGAGCATCGCGCCGATGTGTCCCGGAACCTCGATGTCCCCCAACATCGCACTGCGCCCGGCAACCAACGAGGGCTCGTTGCCGTGCACGATCACCGACAGGGGGCGCGTGTGCGGGATCGGCCACGGGATCGCCGAAAGCCCCACCAACGCCGAGACCCGGTACCGCTCGATTATGAGATCGACGGCGGCCAGGAATCGCTCCCACTGGTAGTCGGGTTCGGGACCGGCCAGCAACAGGAAGTCACGCCCGTCGTCGTCACTGACGCGATGAAGACTTATGCGCGGGACGTCGACCGAGGTGAAGTGATCCGCCGAGAACAGCATGCGTGGGCGACGCGCCCGGTAGTCGATGAACTCGTCGGAGTCGAAGGAGATCAACAGGTCGTGAGGACGGGTCAACAGGTGATCAATCGCGATCCGTACGCCGTTGCCCGCATCGACGAATCCTGAAAACGCGTGCACGAGCACGGGTGGCTCGTCGAACTGCGCCTCTTGGTGAATGCGCATCGCCTCAGACGGGGAACGCATGACCACCTCCTCACATCACCCTACGTAGGGCTTCTTCTCCCACGGCGAATGGTCAGGACGTTGCTGCACCCTTGGCGGGGGCAGCCTTCGTGGCCGCCTTCTTCTTCGCAGCCGGTTTCGGAGCTGGCGCAGGTGGCTGCGGCTCGGGTTCGGGCTCTGGGGTCATCACCTGGGACCAGACGTCCTGCTGTTGCGCGTCGAGGCGGCGCTGCCACCACAACCAGGCGCCTGCAGCACCGGTCAGGGCGAGGAGGAGGAAGAGGAATCGCTTCATGGTGCGACGCTAACACCGTCGTTGGATCGCCGCATGAAACCCCGAAACGCCTCGGAGACGGCACCGCTGGACAGGAATGCATCACGCTGTTCGGGATCCATCGACAGCGCGTACTCGCACACGCGCGCCCATGCGACACCCACGGCCATCGTCAACGCCGCGGCAACCGTGGCGGAGATTGCGGAGCCGGCGATCTGACCCCCGGGCACGAACTTCAGAAGGTTGGTCACGGCGTAGCGCCCCGCCATGGTCGCCCCACCGGTAAGGACCACGGACCCGGCAATCGCCATGGTGCGCGATGTGCTGGCCGGCAGGCCGTAGGCGGCTGTGATGCGAGCGATCATCGTGACCTGGTTCGGAACGAGGAGGGCTGCGTCAGCGAACGGGATCGGGGCCGCGCCTACGCCGGAAGCGACCGCCACCGCTTGGCGAATGACGGCCGCGACCGCTTTTTTCTTGCGCTCCAGGTCGAGCCTCTGGGCAGCGGTGAGAGCTCCCTCAACAGCTTCGGGGACTATCGCGTACGTGACGTCGAGCAGCTCATGCAAACCGGCAACGGGCGAATCAGTGAAGTTGTCGTACGCGGCGTTGGTCAGGACGGGGCATCCCTCCGGATGGATCGGCAGGGAGCACTGCGTAATGAAGTCCGCGAACTCGACAGCTTCTGGATGCGGGGTTCCGTTCCGGAACGGCACTTGCGTGATCACCACGATGACCGGAAGCCCCAGTTCCGCGATCCTTTGAACGAAATCCTGCTGCGCCTGCTCGAATCGCCGATCGGACCATCGGACGGCGTACCAGACAGCGTGGATCCGCTGGTCGATCGGTGCCGATGCGCGGGCGGATACCAGTTCCTGCAGGCCGCGCAGGATCACATCCCCCGACGTCCCCGTCTCGAAACCCTCCGAGTCGAAGATCCCGAGGAAGGCGTCGGGATGTCGGTAATAGATCAGTCCCTTGGTCACGGGGCGTCCGACCCCCGTCTCGGCCACCTCCGATCCGAAGATCGCGTTGAGCAGGGTCGACTTGCCGGCACCTGTCTTGCCGAAGATGGCGAGATTGAAACACCCCAGGGACGCATAGGCCTCCGCCAACTCCTTGCCGAACAGCGCTTCCAACGCGGCAGGCCCTAGGTCGGGGCGGGCGACCTCGTCTGATGACATGTGTCGAGCGTACGTGGGAAGCGGCCCCGGGTTACCGTGGACGCCCTTCCCAGGAGAGGTCATGAAGCGTCTTCGGTCCTTCATCGTCATGCTGGTCGTGGTGACCGGGATCGCGGTGATCGGGTACCAGGGTTGGCGCTACCTCGACGGAATTCGCGACTCGGGACGACTTGGCGGAAGCGTCGTGGTCCCCGCCACCTACACACCGGTCATCCGTGCGGCCGCCGAGCGATGCCCACTCGTCCCGGCGAGAGTCCTCGCTGCGCAGATCGCGGCGGAGAGCAGCTGGAACCCCGAGGCGGTCAGTCCGGCGGGCGCGCAGGGCATCGCCCAATTCATGCCGAGCACCTGGAAGCAGTACGGCATCGATGGGGATGGTGACGGTGTGGCCGATGTGTGGAACCCGATCGACGCCATCCACTCAGCAGCGAAGATGAACTGCGTCAATCGCCGACTCGTGCGCAAAGTGGAAGGCCGCCTCCTAGAAAACATTCTCGCGGCCTACAACGCAGGACACGGAGCAGTCCGACGCCATAAGGGCATCCCGCCCTATCCCGAGACGGAGCAATACGTGAAGCGCGTGCTCACCTGGTCACAGACGCTTACCTTCGAAGAGCCTGCGTCCCCGACTCCTGTGGCGACTCCTACGCAATGACGACAATCGACTGCAGGTTCTCCACAACCAATCGGCCATCCGGAGACCAGAGTCGACGCAGTTCGCTGGTGAACCCGTCCGCACCCGCGGTGAGTTCCCCCTCGTAGTACAGCGGTTGGCCGACATCGAGCTGACCGGGGTCGACGAGCAGCGTTGCGGCGAACATCACGGTCGCGAGTGGGCGCATGCGGTCGGAGGCGACGAGTGCCCCGGGCCACCACGCGTCGATGAGGCCGAGCACACGCGCAGGACTCCAGGGCTTGCCATCGGCGTATGCCACCCAGCCGCGGGTTCTCGCCTCCTCGGCACTTCCAGGACGCCCGACCAGGGGTCGGAAGACCACATGCGGACCGAAGACCGGACCCATGGGGGGTTCGACCGGGATCTCCGGGACGGCGGACCACGGCGGCGCATCACCCATGCGCGCACAACCCCACTCGGACGTGCGATCCACGTCCATGTCACGTGGTGCGCCGCAGATCACCGACGCGTGGACGGCCGCGGCGCCTCGGTCATCGATGATGTCGACATTCCATGTCGTCATGGCACTGCCACGGCGAACCTCGGTCACCACGATCCGCTGATCACCGACCATCACGGGACCGGCCATCTGGACGGTGACGGCCCGCACGGGTCTCGACGCCGACTCGCGCATCTGCACAGCGGTGACGCAGGCAGCCACAACGAGACCACCCCAGGCACCTCGCCCCTGCTGCCAGCCGTCAGGGACGGACCAGGTCAGCGACCCCTCGGAATCTTGGATACGCAGCGCGTCGTCGAAGTCACCCACGGTCATGCACTCGCCTGAGGCGTGGTGTCCGGTGGAGTCTCAACGACATCCGCGTCATCGACGACACCTGTCGTGCTCCCGAGTGCGGACTTCTTGACCCAGTTCTGCCACGGGATATTCCACAGTCCGCCGGGACCATTCCAGGGTTCGACCCTGGATCCGCCGGTGTTCCGATACATCACGATGTCTCCCGGGATAGTGGTGTCGAATATCCACTTCGCGTCCTGCTCAAACATGTTGGTGCAGCCGTGGGATCCGTTGTAGCGACCGAGGCGGCCGTAGGCCCAGGGGGCCGCGTGAATGAACTCCCCCGTGGGTGTCAGGCGGGTGTTCCACGGCGCGGGCAGCACATAGGCCTCCGCAGGATCGGTGATTCCGAGCGAGGTACTCCGGTAGACCTTGTGCTCCTCCTTGGTGACACTGATCACCTTCACGCCGTTGCGCGTCTCCCAACTCGGGCCGCCGAGGGACACGCGGAAGGTCTTGACCAGTTTCCCGTCGATCCAGACCCGCATGTTTTTGGTTGACCCATCCACCAGTGCGACCAACGCACGGGCAGTGCCGAACGTGTGCGCCACATCGAGTGCTGGCGATCCGACAAGTGCCGCACCCGCGTCGCGACCGAGCAGCACCCCGCCGAGGGTGGACGTGATCGTGATCGTTGACTTTGCGGGCCAGTAGGCCGTGGGTCGGAAGACGACGCGTCGGTCGCCCAACCAACCCCATGCGCCAGGCACGGCCGCTGTCGCACCCGCTCCATCGGTTGCGGTGACAACGAGGTGACGCTCGACGGCCGCCTTCCTGGCAATCGGCGCGCTGAAGGTGAGTTCGGGGAGTGTTCCCACACCAAGTCGCGAGCGCGCGCCCGAGACACCGAGGTCGTTTCCGGCTGCTTCGAACTCGGCGGTGACCCTGCGGACCTTGCCGATGATCTGCGCCGGCTTGTCCGGGTCCATTCCGGGAGGCGCGACGGGCACGGCGCTCGCGGGTCCTGCGGGTGCGCTCACACCGACGGCATTCGTACTACGGAGGGCGATGCGGTAGGTGCGCCCGTTCATGAGACCGGAGACGGTGCACGATCCGAGGTTCTGTGCGCACGTGGTCCACGGTCCGTTGTCCAGCGAGAACTCCGCACCCGTGGCACCCTCGCCGGGTTGGAAGTAGAGCGTGATGACCTGGGGCCCGGCGACGGCCTGCGCGATCGACGGCGGCGCGGGCGGGACCGTCCCAGGTGCGACGTCCTGGGCCACCGCACTCGGGGTGGCGAGGCCGGCCAGCACGACCGCGAGCAGAGCCGCGATCACCGGGGAAGTGCGCACGCGGATGACTGTAGGCGCGGTCGGCACCGGAAGTCGAACCTCACCACGGGACGGGTGCGCGGTCCTCCCACAGCAGCCCCGTGGGGCTAGCCGGCTCCCGGGTGGCCAGCCAGACGATGGTGTCCGCCCCCTCCTCGGCCGAGCGCGGGGCGTCGGGGCCACCCATGTCCGTCCGGCAGTGACCAGGACACATGGCATCGACCGCCACGCCCCGTGAACCCATGCCGGTCTCCGCGGCGAAGGAGCGGACCAACGCATTCACCCCCGCCTTGCTGACCCGGTAGGGAACGAGACCGCCCTCGAGTCCCGGGCCGGAGCTGCGCCCCAGGCACGCCGAGACGACGATGACCCGTCCTGATCGACGTTGGACCATGCCGGGTGTGAAGCAGCGGAGTGTGTGGAAGACGCCGTCGAGATTGGCCGCCATCACTCGCTGCCACTCCTCGGGGGTCGTGCGCAGAGTTTTCGTCATGCGTTCGGCCATGACACCCGCGGAGGCCACCACGATGTCCGGGCCCGGGATGCGCGCGGCAAGCACATCCACGTCGTCTGCGTTGGAGACATCGCAGACGTCCGAGTGGGCATCGATCCCACGATTCCTCAGGTCGCGCACAGCAGCATCCGCACGATCGCGATCACGGCCGATCAGGTAGACGGTTACTCCCGCGTCCCCAAGGCCGTGCGCGGCCGCCAACCCGATTCCCCGCGTGCCTCCGGTGATGACCGCGACCTGGTGTTCACCCACGGGCTGAGCCTGCCCGTCGGCGTCGCTTCCCGCATCCCGGTACCCTTCATGAGGGCCGTGGCACGCGGTCCTTACTGCGAGAGGATCCCGCTGTGTCTGCAGAGCCGCTTGCCGGCTTCGGGCCCAATGAGTGGCTCGTCGATGAGCTCTACCAGCAGTACCTCACCGATCGGAACTCCGTCGATCCCGCATGGTGGGAGTTCTTCGAGGGCTAC
>JBJTBD010000021.1:0-98181 GCA_046091195.1 Actinomycetota bacterium | reverse complement strand
GATGGTGACCGCCACCCAGTCCATCGATGATGAGACATTGGTGTTACTCGGGACGGAGTTGAACTACGACGTCCAGGTGGTCTCTCCCGAAGACGAAGATCGGGAACTGCTCGATTCGTTCGATCTTGAATTCGGCGAGGATGAGGGCGACTCGGAGGACTTCGTGTCGCGTTCACCCGTTGTGACGGTCATGGGCCACGTCGACCATGGCAAGACCAAGTTGCTCGATGCGATCCGCAAGACCAACGTGGTCAGCGGAGAGGCTGGGGGAATCACCCAGCACATCGGCGCGTATCAGGCAACCGCCCACACCCCCGACGGCGATCGTCTGCTCACGTTCATCGACACGCCGGGTCACGAGGCGTTCACCGCCATGCGCGCACGTGGGGCGCAGGTGACGGACATCGCGATTCTCGTTGTCGCGGCGGACGATGGTGTCAAGCCCCAAACGATCGAGGCACTGAACCACGCCCAGGCCGCAGGAGTCCCCATCGTGGTCGCGGTCAACAAGGTCGACAAAGAGGGCGCCGACCCCGTCAAGGTGCGGTCGCAACTCACGGAATACGGCCTCGTCGCCGAAGATTTCGGGGGAGACACGATGTTCGTCGACGTCTCTGCTCTCAAGGGCGGCGGAATCGAGAATCTGCTCGAGGCAGTGTTGCTGACGGCCGATGCTGCCCTGGATCTTCGTGCGAACCCGAATCAGGATGCCCAGGGCGTCGCGATCGAGGCACACCTCGATCGTGGGCGTGGGCCCGTCGCCACGGTTCTCGTCCAGCGCGGCACCCTGCGCCCAGGTGACTCGATTGTCGCCGGCGACGCGTTCGGACGTGTCCGCGCGATGCTTGACGACGCCGGCAACCCGGTGGAGGAAGCGGGACCATCCACTCCCGTGCAGGTCCTGGGGCTCACGTCCGTTCCGGGTGCAGGGGATTCCTTCCTCGTCGTTCCGGAGGATCGAACGGCACGTCAGATCGCCCAGACTCGACAGGCGCGAGAACGCAATGCATTGCTTGCCAAGAACAGAGTCAAGAGGTCCCTCGAGGATTTCCTGGAGTCTCTCGAAAAGGGCGAGGTCGCAGAACTCACCCTGATCCTCAAGGGCGACGTTTCCGGTTCCGTCGAGGCTTTGGAAGACGCATTAACAAAGATCGATGTGGGTGCGGAGGTCTCCCTGCGCGTCATTCACCGCGGGGTTGGCGCGATCACCAAGAACGACGTCACCCTCGCGAGTGCCTCGAAGGCGGTCATCATCGGGTTCAACGTGAGGCCGGAGGGCAAGGTGGCGGAGTTCGCGTCACACGAGGGTGTCGACGTGCGCTACTACAGCGTCATCTACCAGGCCATCGATGAGATCGAAGCAGCACTGAAGGGCATGCTCAAGCCCGAGTTCGAGGAGGTGCAACTCGGCATCGCCGAGGTCCGCGAGGTATTCAAGTCCTCGAAGTTCGGCACGATCGCGGGCTGTCTGGTGCAGTCTGGTGAGGTGCGTAGGAATGCGAAGGCACGCGTTGTGCGCGATGGAGCCGTCGTTGCCGACAACGTTTCCATTGCAACTTTGCGTCGTTTCAAGGATGACGTCACGGAGGTCAAGGAGGGTTTCGAGTGCGGGATCAATCTCGGTTCTTTCCAGGACATCAAGGTCGACGATCAGATCGAGACCTTCGAGATGCGCGAGAAGCCTCGTAAACCATGAGTGCGAGCGAGGCGCGTCAGCGAAAACTCGCGGAGAGGATCCAGCACATTGTCGCGGAGATGCTGGAGACGCGAGTCAAGGATCCTCGTCTCGGGTTCGTCACCGTGACCGACGTGCGGGTGACACCCGATCTGCGGGAGGCATCCATTTTCTACACCGTTCTCGGAACCGAGGAGGACCAGGCCAACACCCGGACTGCCCTGGACTCCGCGACGGGTCTTCTCCGATCCGAAGTTGGTCGCCAAACGGGGATCAAATTCACCCCGACTCTTACATTCATCTCTGACGCGGTGCCGGAGAATGCGCGGCACGTGGAGGATCTGCTGGCGCAGGCGGCAGCAGCGGATGCCGAAGTCCACCAGCAGGCGAGCAACGCCCGGTACGCCGGGGATGCAGATCCTTACCGCCACCCGACTGAGTGACCATGCGAGAAGCTCGGGGATTTGTTGTCATCGACAAGCCTCCGGGAGTCACCTCGCATGACGTCGTCGCCCGCGTGCGTCGCGCCGTGGGACTTCGCCGGGTAGGACACGGCGGGACTCTCGATCCCATGGCCACGGGAGTGCTCGTTGTCGCGGTAGGGGATGCAACGCGGCTCCTGCAGTGGGTGTCCGGGGGAGACAAGTGCTACGACGCAACGGTGCGATTGGGAAGTTCGACGTCGACCGATGACGCCGAGGGTGAGGTCGTTGAGGTTGCCACGGAAGAGGCCTTGAACAAAGTGACGGATTCGGAGATCGGTCGCGTCGTCGACACGTTCCGGGGGTCCATCCTGCAAGTGCCCAGCACGGTGTCGGCAATCAAGCGGGAGGGTGTGCCTGCGTACGCGCGGGTGCGGGCGGGGGAGTCCTTCGAGCTGGACCCACGTCCGGTGAGGATCACCACACTCGAGTGGTCCATGCTGAACCGGCACACTCAGTCCGTGGATCTCCAGGTGCACGTCTGCTGTTCCTCGGGTACCTATGTGCGGGCCCTGGCCCGGGATATCGGACGCGCGCTGGGAGTTGGTGGACACCTGACATCACTGCGGCGAACGCGCGTCGGGGAGTTCTCCCTCGATGATGCGGTTCCCCTCGACGGCATCACCGATGACATTCTCATTCCACTCGCGAGCGCCGCCCAGCGGCTCCTTCCGACAGTAACGGTCTCATCAGAAGACGAGGCCCACGTGCGGCATGGGCGGCTCATTCCGTGGCCGGCAGGCGTCACGGGCACCGTCGCGCTGCTCGGCGCGGATGGTTCACTGCGTGCGGTCTGCCATGACGTGGACGGAGTCACGCGCTATGACTGTGTATTTGCGTAGGCTCGGAACGTGACCGCCGATGAGCGCTGCGTCATCACCATGGGAGTCTTCGACGGCGTCCATCGGGGCCACCAGGCGCTTTTGCGCAGAGCCCGGGAAGTGGCTGACTCCTATGGGCTGCCCCTGGTCGCTCTGACTTTCGATCCCCACCCGGCATCGGTTCTGCGACCCGGATCCGAGCCCGCACGCTTGATGTCCGTGAGTCGGCGCTGCGAAGAGCTCCGCATCCACGGTGCTGATCGGGTCGAAGTGGTCCGTTTCGATTCCTCGGTGTCCATGATGACGGATGAGGAGTTCGCACGGGAGTACTTCACGGGCCGGAACAGAGCGGCGGCGGTCGTCGTCGGGGAGAACCTTCGATTCGGACGGAATGCCGCGGGCGACGTCGCGCGACTCTCGGAATTGGGAGCTGTTCTCGGTTTTGATGGAGTGGGTGTGGCGCTGTCACGCGACAGTGATCCCTGGTCGTCGACTCGGGTCCGTGCCGCGATCGCGGCCGGGGACATCTCTGGGGCGCGAGGGATCCTCGGGAGGGACCCCGAAATCGAGGGGGTCGTCGTGACCGGCGATCGGCGTGGTCGTGAGTTGGGCTACCCGACCGCCAACGTGCAGCCGGACACCGGAATCGCCGTGCCGTGTGAAGGAATCTACGCCGGCTTTCTCGTCGCAGGGGAGAGTCGGATGCCGGCTGCGATATCGGTCGGCACGAATCCGCACTTCGGCGGCCAGGAAATGCGCGTCGAGGCGTACGTGTTGGACCACGAGGATCTCGACCTCTACGGGAGCCGTGTTCGACTGGAGTTCCGGTGCCGCCTGCGGGATCAGGCAACTTTCCCCTCGCTCCCGGGGTACCTCGACCAGATGGGACGCGATGTGGTTTCCGTACGCAGCGCGCTGGCCGACTCCCCACGGTCGGCGCCCTGAACAGCCCTGCTACGCTCGTGCGGACGGTCGTGAGGCGGGCGCTTCGCGACACGTGACCCCAGCGGAGCAATCCGCAGTGCCCACCCGCACGCGCCCGAGAGGAAATCATGTCACTCGATACAGCCACGAAGTCCGCCATCATCGCCGAGTACGGAACCAAGCCAGGCGATACCGGCTCACCTGAGGTTCAGATTGCGCTCCTCACGCGCCGGATTCAGGACCTCACGGAGCACCTCAAGTCCCATAAGCACGACCACCACAGCCGTCGCGGGCTCCTTATCCTGGTCGGCCAGCGGCGTCGCCTGCTGGGTTATCTCTCGAACGTGGATATCGAGCGCTACAGAAGCCTGATCGACCGATTGGGCATCCGCCGCTGATTTTTGGCACAACTGCATAACCGGACCTCATGTCCGCACAACCACAGATAGACGCGAGATGGTGTGCGTCGGTCCTCGGTAGTGGCTGCCGGGCCTCGTTCCCGTTGGTCTCGATCGAAGACCGTCCGACTCCACGGCGTCTCGGGCCACGTGCCCGGTAGAGACAAGGAGAAACCATGGACGGATTCCATGTATCCACGGCAGAAGCCGTGATCGACAACGGGTCCTTCGGAACCCGCACCATCCGCTTCGAGACAGGCCGGTTCGCACGGCAGGCCGCCGGCTCCGTGACGGCGTATCTCGATGAGGAGACCGTCCTGCTGAGCGCGACCACCGCGTCCAAGCAGCCCAAAGAGCATTTCGACTTCTTCCCGTTGACGGTCGATGTCGAAGAGCGCATGTACTCGGTTGGCCGGATCCCAGGCTCGTTCTTCCGTCGTGAGGGTCGGCCCACCGAGGACGCGATCCTCACCTGTCGTCTCATCGATCGTCCCCTGCGACCGAGCTTCGCGAATGGACTCCGTAATGAGGTTCAGGTCGTGGTGACGGTGCTCGCCCTGAACCCGAATGACCTGTACGACGTCGTGGCTATCAATGCCGCCTCGGCATCGACGCAGCTTTCAGGTTTGCCGTATAGCGGGCCTGTGGGCGGTGTTCGCGTGGCACTGATCCGAGACCAGTGGGTTGCATTCCCCACCCATGAGCAGTTGCACGATGCGGTCTTCGACATGGTGGTCGCCGGTCGTATTGCCGGGAATGACGTCGCGATCATGATGGTCGAGGCGGAGGCCACCGATCGCACTGTTGAGCTCATCGCTGGCGGCGCATCTGCTCCCACAGAAGAGGTCGTTGCCGCTGGCCTGGAGGCAGCAAAGCCAGCGATTCGCGCGCTCTGCGTCGCGCAACAGCAGTTGGCAGAGGCAGCGGGCAAGCCTCCGGTCGACTTCCCCGTCTTTCTCGACTACGAGTCGGATGCCTACGACGCGGTCGAACGGCTTGCCGTAGCAGATCTCCGTCAGGCGATGCAGATTGCCAGCAAGGCAGAGCGCGAGGCGCGCCTCGACGACATCAAGACCGTCGTCATTGCCGAGCTTGCTCCGAGCTTCGAGGGGCGTGAGAAGGAACTGTCCGCCGCACTCAGGTCGGTGACGAAGAAGGTGGTGCGCGAGCGCGTTCTGCGAGACAAGGTGCGCATTGACGGTCGCGGGCTTACGGACATCCGCACGCTGGCCGCGGAGGTCGACGTCCTTCCCCGGGTTCACGGTTCCGCCCTGTTCGAGCGGGGAGAGACCCAGATCCTGGGAGTCACCACCCTCAACATGCTCAAGATGGAGCAGATGCTCGACACGCTCAATCCGGACAATCGCAAGCGGTACATGCACAACTACAACTTCCCGCCGTACTCCACAGGTGAGACGGGTCGCGTGGGTTCCCCCAAGCGGCGCGAAATCGGACACGGAGCGCTTGCGGAGCGAGCGCTGATCCCGGTGCTTCCCTCCCGAGAGGAGTTCCCCTACGCCATTCGTCAGGTGTCCGAGGCTCTTGGATCCAACGGTTCGACCTCGATGGGATCGGTCTGCGCATCGACCATGTCTCTCCTGAACGCTGGCGTCCCTCTGCGGGCGCCCGTGGCGGGGATCGCGATGGGCCTCATCTCGGGCGAGATCGATGGGCGCACGGAGTACGTCGCCCTGACCGACATCCTGGGTGCCGAGGATGCATTTGGGGACATGGACTTCAAGGTGGCGGGAACGCGCACCTTTGTCACCGCACTCCAGCTGGATACGAAGTTGGACGGCATCCCGGCGGAGGTGCTCGGCAAGGCACTGACCCAGGCCCGGGATGCCCGCATGACGATTCTCGACGTGATGACCGAGGCTATCGACGCGCCTGACGACATGGCCGCGACAGCGCCGCGAGTCATCAGCGTCACCATTCCGGTGGACAAGATCGGTGAGGTGATCGGGCCCAAGGGCAAGATCATCAACCAGATCCAAGAAGACACGGGCGCGGACATCACTATCGAGGACGACGGCACGATCTACATCGGCGCGACCGATGGGGCCTCTGCTGAGGCGGCACGCACCGCGATCAACCAGATCGCGAATCCAACGATGCCCGAGGTGGGAGAGCGCTACCTGGGTACCGTGGTGAAGACCACGACCTTCGGCGCATTCGTGTCACTTGTGCCTGGACGCGATGGTCTTCTTCACATCTCCGAGGTCAAGAAGATGGCGGGGAAGCCGCGGATCGAGAACGTCGAGGAAGTTCTCAAGGTCGGCGACAAGGTCCAGGTGGAGATCAAGGAGATCGACTCCCGAGGCAAACTGTCGCTGATCCCGGTCACCGCTGACTCCGAGGGCTAGACCCCTCATGGGGCGGGCTCGCACTCAGACCCTCGTCGAGGAGAGGGACGGCAGCACCATCCGGCGAACAATCCTCCCCGGCGGGGTTCGGGTTGTCACGGAGTGGGTTCCGGGCGTCCGTTCGGCCTCGATCGGGGTCTGGATGGGGGCGGGCTCGCGTGATGAATCGCCGGTCACGACCGGATCGGCGCACTTCCTCGAGCACCTTTTGTTCAAGGGCACGAAGCGGCGCACTGCCTTGCAGATCTCTGCCGAGATCGAGGCCGTCGGCGGTGATCTGAACGCATTCACGTCGAAGGAGTACACGTGCTATCACGCACGTGTCTTGGATCAAGATCTCGATCTGGCCATGGACGTCGTTTTCGATGTTGTGTCGTCTGCGGTATTGGCGCCCCCGGATGTCGAGGCCGAGCGCGGTGTGATCCTCGAGGAAATCGCGATGCATGAGGATGATCCCGGAGAGATGGTTCACGACGAGTTCGCGTTCGCGCTCTTCGGGGATGAGCCGTTGGGTCGGCCGATTCTCGGTTCCGTGGAGTCGATCAACGACCTAAGCCGCGATGCCATCCGTCGGTTCTACCGGACGCACTATCGCCCGCATCGTCTCGTGGTCTCCGCGGCCGGGAACGTCGATCACGCGCGGGTGGTATCCGCGGTACGTCGGAGTTTCGGCCACCTTGTCACGGAGGATCGAGATCCGCACCGTCGTCGCCCTGGACGTGCCCACGCCACCGGAACGGGCGGGTCCCGGATCGTCTCGCGGCCCACGGAGCAGGCGCACATCGTGCTCGGGACACCGGGCTTCCCACGATCGGATGACCGGCGCTATGCCACGTCCATCCTGGCCACGGCACTGGGCGGTGGCATGAGCAGCCGACTCTTCCAGGAGGTGCGCGAGAAGCGCGGTCTCGCCTATTCGGTGTACTCCTATGCCCAGGGATTCTCCGACTCGGGAATCTTCAGCGTGTATGCCGGATGCCTCCCCTCCAAGGCGGACACGGTCCTGGAGGTGTGTCGCACCGAACTCGAGTCGGTCGCACGCACTGGTCTATCCGTGGAGGAGATACGCCGTGCCAAGGGACAGGTCCGCGGCGCCGCGGTTCTCGGACAAGAGGACACGGGAGCGCGCATGCACCGGATCGGGAAAGCCGAACTCGTGGGCGAGGAGATCGTGAGCATCGGCGAAGTCGTGAGAAGAGTCGAGCAGGTCAGCGCCACCGAGGTGGCAGATGTGGCAGCCGCACTCCTCGGCCAGCCCTTGACGCTCGCTGTCGTGGGTCCCTTTGACGACGCGCACACGTTCACCGCGCTTGCCTAACCGGGGTACCCTGCGGCCATGTCGGATCCCATCAGGGTCGGAGTACTTGGTTCCCACGGTCGAATGGGGCAGGCCGTCGTCGAATCGATCGCGGGCGCTCCCGATCTGACCGTGGCATGCGCACTCGACCTCGATGACCCGCGTGAAGCTCTCACCGAGTCACGCGCCCAGGTCCTCGTCGACTTCACAACACCGCAGGCTGTCATGGGGAACATCACCTTCGGGGTCGAGAACGGCATCGCGTGCGTGGTGGGAACGAGTGGCTTTACTCCTGACCGACTCGCGCAAGTGCGCGACCTTGTCGACTCCCACGCGGGCAGTGCGGTGTTCATCGCACCAAACTTTGGAATCGGCGCAGTTCTGATGATGCGCTTCGCGCGGATGGCCGCGCCCTACTTCGGCTCGGTTGAGATCATCGAGATGCACCATCCGGGCAAGGTCGACGCCCCATCGGGGACGGCACTCCATACGGCACATCTGATCGCGCAGGCGCGTGAAGGTCGTGCAGCCGCGCCGGACGCGACCCGAATGGAGGATCAGGATGCGCGTGGGAGGTCGGTCCAGGGTGTCCCGATCCACTCCATTCGTCTCCAGGGGCTCGTCGCCCACCAGGAAGTCCTGTTCGGATCCCCCGGGGAGACCCTCAGCATCCGACACGATTCACTCGATCGCGGGAGTTTCATGCCCGGGGTCTTGCTCGCGATCCGGGAGATGAGCACCCGCACCGGCCTCGTCGTAGGCGTGGAGAACCTGTTGGAGCTCTAGCGCTGCTGCCACCAGTTGGTGAGCCGGTCCACAGCGATGTCGTACGCCTCGCGGCGCCCGATGTAGTCCAATCCACGAGACGCGATGTGGGTAGCAACTGAATGCGTGTGCGTGCTGAGATGGACCCTGCTCCCATCCGACTCGAGTGACGTGACATCCGACCAGGGAACCCTGATCGTCCGAGGGAGTGTGATGATTCGGATTCCGTGGTCGCTCACGTAGGTGCCCACCTGCCAGCAACGAGCAAGGATGGGAACGAGGACAGTCAATGCGGCGGCGACCACAATCAGAGCGGCAGCAGTCGGCCGGGTGCTGACAGCGACTGCGCCCACGAGACCGACTCCGAAGGTGAGGAGTGACAAGGCCACGAGAAGGACGAGACGCAGGGGCCCGCGCCCGCTGACGCGCAGGTAGCGGTCCTGCCGGGCCCTTTCGTCGACGGGAACCGGGGGCGGATCCGGCCATAGGAAGGCAAAAATTCGTCGCTGGGTCACGCGCTCCAGCCCCCTGCTCGAAGGAGGGCAGCGGTGATGGCTGCGACGACGACGACGACGATGAAGGGTGCGCGGGCGATGAGTGCGATGATCGCCGCAGCGAGCCCTGCCACGCGTGCATCGAGGACGAGTGACTGCCCCGAGGCAAACGTCTGAACGGCGACGAGGGCCGCGAGAAGTACAACCGGCAGCAGCGCTGTCAGTCTGCGCAGTGCAGCACCCTCCATGAGGCGCGTGGGAAGGACGTAGCCCGCGAGCTTCTCGATGTACGTCCCGACACTTGCGATCAGGACCGCGGCCCAGATCATGGTGTACGCCGCCTTCGCACGAGTGCATCCGCCCCCAGCGCGACCGCCGCCGCCCCGAGGACGGGTACTCCTGCGGGCACGAAGGGAACGAGGACCAGCGCCATCAGTGCAGCGCACAGCGCGAGGAGACGCGTCCTTCGACTTGTCAACCGTGGCCATAGCAGGGCGATGAATCCCGCCGGTATCGCGGCATCGAGTCCGAGTACGGCCGGGTCATCCACAGCTGTCGCGCCCACGGCACCGATGGCCGTCCCAATGTTCCACAGAACGAATACCGAGAGCCCGGTAGCCCAGAACGCATGACGTGCGGCCTGTGAGTCCTCGCCGTGGCGAATGGCCATCGCAGTGCTCTCGTCGATCGTCAACTGGGCGGCGACGAGCGAAGGACCTCGTCGCAACCGCAGGAGGTGGGAGAGGCTCATGGCGTACAGCCCATTCCGCGCGCCCAGGAGTAGGGCGGTGATCACGGCCGCGACCATGCCCCCACCTGCGCCGAGTACGCCGACGAGTGCGAACTGGGATGCACCCGTGAACATCGCTAGCGAAAGGGTCTGGGTCTGCCAGAAGTCCAATCCGCTGGCGACGCTGATCGCCCCGAAGGACAGGCCGTAGGCCCCAGTGGCCACACCGATGCCCACGGCATTCGATGTGATGCTGCGGCGCGACACGTCGCGACAGTAGCGACAGCCTCAGGCGCCCCCGAGGCTCGTCCACCACTGGTGCTGTGCGAGGTGCAGATCCTCGCCCACCTCAAGCACCCGGCGCCTACCCCGCGGCCCCCAGCCACTATCAACGAGGAAACGACCAGCATCCGAGCCCTGATCGATCCAGATGAGGAGGCCCGCCTGTCCTTCGGCATGGGCGGCCGCGGCACTCAAAAGTCGCGATCCGTGTCCTACGCGACGGTCCAAGGGATCGACTTCGAGGAGCTCGATCAGGGTGTGTCCAGGCTCGACCTCGTCGGGTCCGAGGGTCGCAAACCCGCAGATGCGCCCTGCGTCATCGGTTGCAACGAGGGCCTGGTGCCCTGAGATTGCCGCATCCTCGAGAGCGTGACGCCAGGTACCTGCGGTCTCCGCAGGTGCAAGTCGGCTCCAGAGCGACTCCGGCCAGTTGGGGTAGCGCTCGCGCCAGGCGCGAAGATGGATAGCCGCGATCGCCCCGGCGTCGTCTGGTTGCGCGGCTCGGACGAAGGCCATGTCGCGATCATGCCGGATAGGGTTTCGCCCGTGTCCGATGCGATCGAGTTTCGAAGTGACGTCACCGTCGAGTTGGTGCGCTCCAGCGCCCGAGACGCCGACGTCATATTCGCTGCACGGGTCTCAACGGCGGGGGAGTCGACTCTGGAAGAAATCGACGCAGACCCAGAGCGATCTCGGGGTCTCATCAACTACCTGATGCGTGAGAGGCACGGCAGCCCGTTCGAGCACAACTCGATGACGTTCTTTGTTCGGGCTCCAATCTTCGTCTGGCGAGAACACATGCGCCACCGAATCGCTTCGTACAACGAGGAATCCGGCAGGTATCGCGAACTCGAGCCGGTCTTCTACATACCGGATCGTTCGCGCAACGTCGTCCAGATTGGGAAGACGGGAGCCTATGAGTTCATCCCTGGTGATGACCGTCAGTACTCACTCATCGATACTGAGATGAAGTCCACGTGTGAACACGCCTACACCGCATACAAGAGCCTGCTGGAGGCCGGCGTGGCTCGTGAGGTGGCACGTATGGTCCTTCCCGTATCGATTTACTCCAGCGCCTACGTAACATTGAACGCCCGATCCTTGATGAATTTCCTGTCATTGCGCCTGAAATCCCATGACTCGCGATATCCCTCCTATCCCCAGAGGGAGATCGAGATGGTCGCAGAGCACTATGAAGAGGCGTGGTCGAGGTTGATGCCGATCACGCACGCCTCTTTCGTGGCGAACGGACGCGTGGCTCCGTGAAGCCCACTAGCCTCGTGTCATGAGTTCCGCCCCTTTCGGAGTCATGCTGACCGCGATGGTCTCGCCCTTCACGGCGGATGGATCACTCGATCTCGATGGGGCACAAAGGCTCGCCACGCATCTTGTCGACAACCTGCGGAACGATGGGTTGGTCATTAACGGGACAACCGGTGAGTCCGCAACCAAGACTGATGCGGAAGACGAGGCGATACTGCGGGCGGTCGTCGAGGCCGTGGGCGATCGTGCTCACGTCATTGCCGGCGTGGGAACCAACGACACAGTCCACTCGATCCATGCAGCCCGAACCGCTGAAGCATGTGGCGCGCACGGAATCATGGCCGTGACCCCGTACTACAACCGGCCTCCGCAGGAGGGACTCACCGCTCACTTCCTCGCGATCGCGGACGCGACGGATCTGCCGATGATCACCTACGACATCCCCAAGCGAACAGGTACCGCAATCGAACTGGACACCCTCTTGAGGATTGCGGAGCATCCCCGGATCGTGGCCAACAAGGACGCGAAGGGAGACCTCGACTTTGCGCAATGGGGGATGCGCGAGACCGGGCTCGCGTGGTACTCCGGGGACGACGCCCTCAATCTCGCACTCATGAGCGTGGGGGCGTGCGGCATGATTTCGGTCGTCGGCCACGTTGTGGGTGACCGTCTCGCGCAGATGGCGGATGCAGTCATGGCGGGAGACATGCAACGCGCGCGTGACATCAACTTCTCTCTGCTCCCCGTGTACACCGGGATGTTCCGGACGCAGGGTGTGATCCTGACCAAGGCCGCCTTGAATTCAATCGGACTTCCGGGGGGACCGGTGCGCCTCCCGCTCGTCGACGCAACGGCGGATCAGGTCGCACGTCTCTGCACGGACCTAGCCGCCGGGCGCGTTGCAGGCTTCGAATAGCGTGCATCACACAGACCTGGGCCTTCCGCCCGCGCTTCCAACGGGTGTGTTGCGCATCACTCCTTTAGGTGGACTCGGCGACATCGGTCGCAATATGACGTTGTTCGAGATCGACGGGAAGATCCTGGTGGTCGACTGCGGGGTTCTCTTTCCTGCAGAGGCTCAGCCGGGGGTCGACCTCATCCTCCCCGACTTCACGCCGATCGCCGAACGCCTCGATGACATCGTGGCGGTCGTCCTGACCCACGGCCATGAGGACCATGTCGGGGCGCTTCCGTATCTGCTCCGACTCCGCGAAGACATCCCGGTCGTGGGTTCTCGGCTGACGCTGGCCCTGGTGGAGGCGAAACTCAAGGAGTTCCGGCTCTCACCTCCGTTGACACGCGTCTCGGACGGCGAGGTCGTGTCGGTAGGACCATTCACCCTCGAGTTCCTGGCGGTCAACCACTCGATTCCCGACGCGATGGCTGTGTCGATCGAGACACCGGCAGGTCGCATCCTGCACACGGGCGACTTCAAAATGGATCAACTCCCACTCGACGGGAGGGTGACGGACCTCAACGGCTTCGCTCGCCTGGGCGATCTCGGCGTCGATGTCCTGATGATCGACAGTACGAACGCGGAAGTTCCCGGATTCGTCCCGAGCGAGAAGGACATCGTCCCGGTGCTCGACGGAGTTTTCACGCGCGCCCGAGGGCGCATCATCGTGGCCTCCTTCGCCTCCCATGTGCACCGTGTGCAGCAGATCATCGATACAGCTGTGGCGCATGGACGCCATGTGGCGTTTGTCGGGAGATCGATGGTGCGGAACATGGCGATCGCCCGTGACCTCGGGTACCTACGGATCCCAGGTGAGACGCTGGTCGCCAGCGACGACATCGCAGCGCTTCCCGATGACCGCGTCGTACTGATATGCACCGGTTCCCAGGGTGAGCCGATGTCGGCGCTTTCTCGGATGGCCAATCGTGACCACGCTGTCGTGATCGGTGATGACGACACCGCGATCCTGGCGTCCTCATTGATTCCTGGAAATGAGAACGCCGTCAATCGCGTCATCAATGCCCTGGCACGGCAGGAGGTCAACGTCGTGCACAAGGGCAATGCGCTCGTGCACGTGTCCGGTCACGCCGCCGCAGGTGAACTGCGTTACGTCTACAACATCGTGAAGCCCCGCTATGTCATGCCCATCCATGGGGAGTGGCGCCATCTGCGGGCAAATGCCCGCATCGCGATAAGCGTCGGCATCCCCGAAGATCACGTCCTCGTCGCGGACGACGGAGTGAGCGTCGATGTTGGCGCAGGCGAGGCGCGGGTCAGCGGCTATACGCCCGTTGGTCACGTCTATGTCGATGGTGCAGGTGTCGGGGATATCACCGAGGCCCACCTGCGCGATCGGCGGATCCTGGGGGAGGAGGGCTTTATCTCCGTTTTCGCCGCGGTCGACCTGGTGTCCGGCGCGGTGGTGGCGGGCCCGGAGATTCACGCCCGGGGCTTCGGCGCAGACGTCGACCTGGCCGACGTCACGGGACAGGTACGCCAGACGCTGGTGGACGCCCTCGCCGCCGGGGATGAGGATCTGCACGATCTCCAGCAGCGGGTTCGCCGGGTGGTGGGGAGATGGGTGAACAGCACCCACCGCCGCCGGCCGATGATCGTTCCGGTCGTCGTCCAGGCGTGACGGCAGGCGACATGTTGCGCGTGTGACTACCGTGACTCGTGGGGTGAGACCCCTAGAGTGATCATGTGGCGTCCCGTACGTCCGCTCCGGCACGCCGGAGTCGACCTTCCCCGACGGGCCGGAAGACCGGCCGGCGCAAGCCTGCCCGGAAACCCCTTCAGCCCGGACCCCTCGTACGGGTCTCCGTCGCCCTCGGCAAGGGCCTCGCCACCGTGTGGTCAGGCCTCGCAGGCCTCGCAGGTGCCGGTGTCCGCGGATTCGGACGGGGTGCACGCGAACTTGACCCGGAGACACGTCGCGATGGCGTGGGCCTGGCCCTCGTGGCCGCCGCGATCGTCGTGGCTGCCGCCACGTGGTTCGGGGTGGATGGGTGGTTCGTCGCCTGGACAGCGCAGATCGGACGAACGTTCCTTGGCGTGCTGTCGCTGGCGATCCCGCTCTTGTTGCTGTATCTCGCGTGGCGTTTCCTGCGTCACCCCGATGAGGGATCCACGACTGGTCGCGTGGCTATCGGCTCCGTGGCGCTGGTGGTCGCACTCGTCGGAATGTGGCACGTCGCCACGGGTACCCCGACTCCCAGTGATGGCGCTGCGCGGATGGACTCGGGTGGCGGAGTTCTCGGGTGGCTGATCACCGCACCCCTGGGGTCGGCCGTCGGCCCGATCGTGACTTTTCTGCTCTTGCTTCTTCTTCTTGCGTTCGGGGTCATGGTCGTCACGGGGACGTCCGTTCGTCAGGTGCGCGTCGGGTGCATGGCGGCTGTCACCTGGGTGATGACGCGCATCCACACCAGGAGAGTTGCTCGGGCCGTCGAGCCCGAGGTGCACGACGGTGACGAACTGGATGGCCCGGAGATCTGGAGCGAAGAGGACCCAGTTGGCGGCGTCGAGGTCGAGGACTACGCGGATGAGACCGAGGACGCGACCCCGGTCGAGGAATCCCCTGCCGCGGTGGATCCCTGGGCCGATACCCAGGCGATTCCCGCTGTCGCGGCAGACGTCCCTACCGCCCCGATCCACATGCCGGCCCCGGCTGTCGCACCGGTGCGCTCGAGACGCGTCTATCGGCTACCAAAGTCGGACATGCTCGGCGCAGGACCGGGACACAAATCGGCGACCGGTGCGAACGATTCGGTTGTCAGCGCCCTCACGGAAGTTCTGGAGCAGTTCGGCATCGACGCGGAGGTGTCCGGATTCATGCGTGGCCCCACCGTGACCCGGTACGAGATCGAGCTTGGGCCCAGCGTCAAGGTTGAGCGAGTGACGGCGTTAAGCAAAAACATCGCGTATGCGGTGGCCAGTGCCGACG
The DNA here is from genome assembly GCA_046091195.1 of Actinomycetota bacterium. Lineage (GTDB taxonomy): Bacteria > Actinomycetota > Actinomycetes > S36-B12 > S36-B12 > VGCC01. Next base: position 82,782 of record JBJTBD010000021.1, on the reverse strand, counting down.
TCCGGATCCTGAGCCCCATTCCTGGCAAGAAGGCGATCGGTATCGAGATTCCAAATTCGGATCGCGAATTGGTGTCCCTTGGCGACGTCCTCCGAAGCAAGTCCGCAAAGGCCGATCGTCACCCCCTGTCCGTGGGACTGGGCAAGGACGTCGCGGGCGGATTCGTCACAGCAAACCTCGCAACGATGCCGCACATCCTTGTGGCGGGGGCGACGGGCGCGGGCAAGTCAAGCTGCATCAACGCGCTCATCACATCGATCCTGATGCGCGCGACTCCCGCAGATGTGCGCATGATCCTGGTCGATCCGAAGCGCGTAGAGTTGAGCATCTACGAGGGCGTGCCGCACCTGATCACGCCCATCATCACGAATCCCAAGAAGGCGGCCGACGCCCTTCAGTGGGTCGTGAAGGAGATGGATCGCCGATATGACGATCTCGCGCAGTTCGGGTTCCGGCATATCGACGACTTCAACAAGGCCGTGCGTGAGGGCACCGTTACGCCGCTGCCCGGCAGCGAACGTTCCATCGAGCCGTATCCGTATCTCCTGGTAATCGTGGACGAGTTGGCTGATTTGATGATGGTGGCCCCTCGTGATGTTGAGGACGCAATCGTGCGGATCACTCAGCTGGCGCGCGCCGCGGGGATCCATCTGGTTCTCGCCACGCAGCGACCCAGCGTGGATGTCGTCACGGGCCTCATCAAGGCGAACGTGCCGAGCCGGCTCGCGTTCGCGACGTCGAGCCTCGCCGACAGTCGTGTGATCCTGGATCAGCCGGGAGCAGAGAAGTTGGTCGGACAGGGTGACGGACTGTTCCTGCCGATGGGAGCCAACAAGCCCACACGCATCCAGGGTGCCTTTGTCGGCGAGCGCGAAATTCGAGCGATCGTCGACTACTGCAAGAACCAGGGTCACGCCGAGTACGTCGCGGACGTGACCACCTCGAACGCTCCGTCCCGTGAGGTCGATGAGGAAATCGGTGATGACCTCGACCTGTTGCTCCAGGCGGTCGATTTGGTCGTCTCCACGCAGTTTGGGTCGACCTCGATGCTCCAACGCAAGCTCCGGGTGGGGTTCGCGAAGGCGGGGCGGCTCATGGACCTGATGGAGTCACGTGGCGTCGTCGGTCCGAGCGAGGGGTCCAAGGCGCGCGAGGTCCTCGTGACCCCCGAGGAGTTGGCCGCGACCGTGTCCTCCATCCGCGGGACCTAGGGGTTGCTGGATCGTCTCCGAATCCGTAGCGTTCATGGAGTCGGAGGAGGGCCACATGGTCGGTGCGCGCATAGCCGCTGCCCGATCCTCGGCAGGGCTCACGGTGGACGACCTTGCCGCCCGCACCAAGATCCGCGCATCCATGCTGATTGCGATGGAGGCCGATGATTTTTCGGCGTGCGGGGGAGGTGTCTACGCCCGTGGTCACCTCAAGAGCATTGCGTCGGCGCTCGAGATGGATCCCGATGACTTGCTGGACCTGTTCGACGCGTCCACGGGTGGCATCTAGCCACTCCGTACGCTGGCCCGGTGAAGCCGGAATCCCGACGCGTCGCGCTCGTGACACTCGGGTGTGCCCGTAACGAGGTCGACAGTGAGGAACTCGCGGCGCGTCTCCGCGATTCGGGCTGGTCGCTGGCGGACTCCCCGGAGGAATCGGACGTTGTGGTCGTCAACACCTGCGGATTCATCGAAGCGGCAAAGAAGGACTCCATCGACACCCTTCTCGCGCTCGCGGACTCGGGCCGCACGGTCGTCGCTGCAGGATGTATGGCCGAGCGCTACGGGAGCGAACTAGCCGACGCGCTTCCCGAAGCTGCCGCGATCATCGGTTTCGACTCGTACGCCACCATCGGTCGAGTGCTCGACGACGTGCATGCCGGCGTCCCGGTCCGCGCGCATGAACCGGTAGACCGCCGCACGCTTATCCCCTTGGCCCCGGTTGAGCGCTCCCGGGGTTGGACACCTCCGATGCTGCGCCAACGGCTCGACAGCAGCCCCATCGCGCCACTCAAGTTGGCTTCGGGATGTGATCGACGATGTTCGTTTTGCGCGATCCCGCGCTTCCGTGGTGCGTTTGTGTCGCGAACGCCCGACGACGTCATTCAGGAAGCCACCTGGCTGGCGGAGCAGGGGGTGCACGAGATCAATTTGGTCAGCGAGAACTCCACCTCCTACGGGAAGGACCTGGGGGACCTGCGACTCCTGGAAAGCTTCCTCCCTCGCGTGTCCGAGGCGGTGCCGGGTGTTCGGCTCAGGGTCGCCTACCTGCAACCTGCGGAGATGCGCCCCGGGTTGATTGAGGTGATCGCGCTACACCCGGCCCTTGCCACATATTTCGATTTGTCGTTCCAGCACGCGAGTCCTGATGTTCTTCGCCGAATGCGGCGCTTCGGCGGCTCCGGTCCGTTCCTGGAACTCGTGGACCACATCCGTTCCCTGGCGCCGAACGCGGGCATTCGCAGCAACGTGATCGTTGGCTTCCCGGGAGAGACAGAGGAGGATCTGGACATCCTCATCAATTTCCTGGAGCGGGCCAGCCTGGACGCGATTGGTGTGTTCGGTTACAGCGACGAGGACCAGACCGAGGCGCAGCACTTGCTGGGGAAGATCGACCAGCATGAGATCGATCGACGGGTGGCACTGGTGGCGTCACTCAGTGAGGAACTCATGGCGCAACGTGCGCTCTCGCGGATCGGGGAGGAAGTCGAGGTCCTTGTCGAGTCGGTCGGAGAGGCGCGCGAGGGGTGGTCAGCTGAGGGTCGCGCAGCCCATCAGGGCCCGGATGATGGCTCGTCCTTGATCCGGGGGTCGGGTGCTCCTCCCATCGCCGGGACCTTCCTTCGAGGCATCGTCGAGGATGCCGAGGGGGTCGACCTGATTGTGAGGGCCGCGGAGTGAGGTCGGAGGTCTGGAACCTCCCCAATGCGCTGACGATGCTGCGTTTGGCATGTGTGCCGGTCGTCGGTGTCCTGGTTCTCGGCTCGGATTCACCCGTCGCACGATGGGCGGCGGCAGCGGTGTTTGTCGGTGCGTCACTCACCGACATGGTGGACGGTGCGCTGGCGCGTTCCCGGCAGCAGGTCACCGCCCTGGGAACCCTGCTGGATCCCGTCGTGGACAAGGCATTGACCGGCATGGCGCTTGTCGCCTTGTCCATCATCGGGGAGATCGACTGGTGGATCACGCTCGTCATCATGATTCGGGAGATCAGTGTCACGATGCTGCGCTTGTCGGTTGTTCAGAGAGTGGTGGTGCCGGCATCCCGTGGCGGGAAAATCAAGACAATCACCCAGATCATCGCGATCACCATGCTTCTGGTCCCCCTGACACAGATTCCGGCGTGGGACCTTGCAGCGCACCTCGCACTGTGGGTCGCCCTTGTGGTCACCGTGGTGACCGGCATCGAGTACGTGATCACCATCAGCCGAGTACGGAGCCGTCCGTGAGTGGCGCGGAGGATTTGGTCACCACACTGCGGGAGCAGGGCTTGACGGTCGCGGTTGCGGAGTCGCTGACCGGAGGATGGGTCTGTGGTGCACTGGTGAGCATCCCTGGTGCCTCGGACGTGGTACGCGGGGGAGTGGTGGCCTACACCGTCGACGCGAAGAGGATCCTGCTCGGTCTCGATGAGGGCGTCCTTGCACACGGGGTGGTGAGCGAGTCGGTCGCGGGGGAGATGGCCCATGCGGTCGCGCTTCTGCTCGGCGCAGACCTCGGTATCGCCACCACCGGGTCTGCCGGACCCGCGGCTCACGGGGGCGCGCCTGTAGGGCGCGTGTGCCTTGGCGTGTGGAGCCGGTCGCTTGCGCGAACCTGGACGGTGGACCTCCCGGGTGACCGGGATGGCATTCGGGCTGCGAGTGCGGAGGCGGCGATCGCGGGAGCGCTGGAACTTCTGAGGAGACTCTGACGTCCAACCATCGGGTGTGATCTCGCGTCCAGGTCACGGGCGCGGTACTGTGCCGGAGGGAGGCATCATGATCGTTCTGCGACAGGTGATCGGCGATGAGTTGCGCCGTCGTCGGCAGGATCAGGGGCGCACGCTCCGCGATGTCTCCGGCGCCGCCGCCGTCTCGCTCGGCTACCTCTCGGAGGTGGAGCGTGGCCATAAGGAGGCCTCCTCGGAGTTGCTCGCCGCGATTTGCTCGGCCCTTGACGTCTCCCTGGCAGACGTACTGGCGTCCGTGAGCAGCCACGTGGCCGCCGAGGAGTCCAAGGCACTCAACTGACGTGCGCCTCAGCGATTTCTGGGAACGCATGACGGCCGTCTTCGGGCCGGACTACGCACCGTCCTGGGCCCGGGACACGGTTCTCCCGGAACTGGGTTGCACGGTCCACCAAGCCATAGACCGAGGGATCGAGACCAAGGAGATCTGGTCCGCCGTGTGTGCCAACGCGGAGGTTCCTTCGATCCTCACCTAGGCCCCCTAGGGTCATCGCATGCGGTGGCGCGACACACCTCGGGTGCGTGAGTTCCTGACCATCGTCACCTTCGGCCGATCGGGCAGCACGGCGCTGCAGGCGGTTCTGAACGCGCATCCGGAGACCCTCATCCGCGGCGAGAACTATCTCGCTCTTCGCGGACTGCAGACCTACGTGCAGTCGCTGGCGTCCGCTGCGGACCGACACCATGCGGGACGACCCGATCACCCATGGTTCGGCACGGCGCGGTTGGATCCGACCGCGGTGATCGAGTCCGCTCGGCGAACGTTTATCGACGACGTTCTGCGACCCAAACCGGATACCCGCTGGTCGGGCTTTAAAGAGGTGCGGTACGAGGTGGGCTACTTCCCCTCCTCGGACGATCTCCTGGACCACCTGCTCTTTGTGCAGACACTCCTCCCCGGGGTGCGCTACCTCGTCAACGTGCGCGAGGCCGACTCCTCGCTCTCGAGCGGCTGGTGGCCGGAGAATCCCCAGGCGCGCGATGTGTTGACGACAACCATCGCCAATCTCCGACAGGCATCCCAGCAGCTCACGGAGGTGCTCGGTCCCGGACGGGTTGCCGTGGTCGAGTACGAGCAATGGGCGTGCGACCCGGCGTCGCTGTGCGGTGCGCTTTCCGCGCTGGGCTTCCCCGTGCAACCGAGGCTCGTGACGGAGGTGCTCGACACACGACTCGAGCACGGGAGGTCCGGTGGCTAGCCCTGTGGGCGCCGACATGACGCACACGACACCGGACGTCGAGTCCATCCAAGGGCGCACCGTTCGGACCCTGGCCTCCAGTCAGGTGCTCGGCGGCATCGCGGTCGCCGGTTCGATCCCGGCGGGGGCGCTGATCGCTGCCGGCGTGTCGGGATCGGAGGCGATCGCCGGCCTCGCCCAGACCTTCGGTGTCGTGGGAGCCGCGGTCTTCGCCCTCCCGCTCGCGCGCCGTGCCCTCACGCGGGGCCGCCGGGCGGCTCTCTCCCTGGGGTACGCCCTGGGGGCCTTCGGCGCCGCAGTCGTCATCGTGGGAGCGGCCACCCGATCCATCGCGCTCGTGCTTCTCGGGTGCCTGTTCGTGGGGGTCGCATCCGCATCGGGGTATCAGGCCCGCTACGCGGCGACGGATCTGGCGACCCCTGATCGGCGAGCGCGATCGCTGTCCATCGTGGTCTGGGCGGCGACCATCGGAGCCGTGCTCGGCCCGAACCTGCTCAATGCCAGCGGGCTGCTCGCGCTGCATCTGGGGCTGCCGCAGTTGAGTGGCCCCTACCTGGTCGCCGCCGTATGTCTGGGCGGGGCTGCAGTGCTGCTTCTCGTGTTCCTTCGACCGGATCCGTACCTGGTCTCCTTACAAGCACGAGCGCATGTCGGTGCACCCCACCCGAAGCTGCGCGCTGGACTGGAACACATCCGGCGCCACCCGAGAGCGATCCTCGGGATCACGACTATTGCGATCGGTCACGTTGCGATGGTCATGGTCATGGTCATGACGCCGGTGCACATGGCACACGTCGATGTCACCCTGCAGATGATCGGGCTCGTCATCAGCGTTCACGTTGCAGGCATGTACGCCTTCTCGCCGATCGTGGGCTGGGCCGTGGACAGATTCGGACGCATTCCGATCATCGGCGTGGGCATCGCGATCCTGCTCCTTGCCTGCCTCATCTCGGGGATTGCCCCTGCGAATAGTGCGCTCATCCTCGGTACCGGCCTGCTGCTGATGGGTCTGGGATGGTCGTGCACGCTGATCGCCGGCTCGACGTTGATCACCGATTCAGTGGGTCCCGAAGAGCGACCGGCGGTGCAGGGGCTCTCGGACCTCGTGATGAACGTTGCAGGAGCGGTGGGTGGAGCCGTGGCCGGGCTGATCGTGTACTTCGGGTCGTACGGCTTGCTCTGCGCGGTCGCAGCGCTTCCCGTCATCGTCCTGGCCGTACTAACCCTCAGAATGAAGGCGAAGACTCAGTCGGCGCCGTAGTCCAATGCCGCGCGGTCGAGTGTGGCTTCGTCATCCTCCGCGCCGCGTGCGATCGAGCGGGCACCACCGGCCTCCACGTGGCCGACGAGGTCGGACTGCGCACCGAGCTGGCCCTGGCGGGCATACATTTCGAGCTTCGCGCGGGTGTCGGCGATGTCCAGGTTCCGCATTGTCAGTTGGCCGATGCGATCCGTCGGACCGAAGGCCGCCTGCTCCACGCGCTCCATCGACAACTTGTCAGGGTGGTAGGACAGTTCCGGTCCGCGAGTGTCCACGATCGTGTAGTCGTCACCCCGGCGTAGCCGCACCGTGACGTCGCCCGTGACGGCGCTTGCCACCCACCGCTGGAGGGATTCCCGCAGCATCAGCGCCTGTGGATCGAGCCATCGTCCTTCGTAGAGGAGTCGGCCGAGACGACGTCCTTCGTGGTGGTAGTTGGCGATCGTGTCTTCATTGTGGATCGCTGAGACGAGGCGCTCGTAGGCGATGAAGAGCAGCGCCATCCCGGGTGCTTCGTACACACCCCGGCTCTTGGCTTCGATGATGCGATTCTCGATCTGGTCGGCCATGCCGAGCCCATGGCGGCCACCGATGGCATTGGCTTCGTGCACGAGGGCGACGGCGTCGGGCAATCCCGCGCCGTTGATGTGCGTGGGCCGGCCGCGCTCGAAGGAGATTGTGACGTCCTCGGTGGCGATGGCGACGTCCGGATCCCAGAAGCGAACACCCATGATCGGTTCGACGATCTCCAGGGATGTGTCCAGATGCTCCAGGGACTTCGCCTCGTGGGTTGCGCCCCAGATGTTCGCGTCGGTGGAGTAAGCCTTCTCGCGACTATCCCGATAGGGGAGGCCCCGCTCACTGAGCCAGGCGCTCATCTCCGCGCGACCTCCCAGGGTTGCGACGAATTCGGCGTCAAGCCACGGCTTGTAGATGCGCAATTGCGGGTTCGCCAACAGGCCGTAGCGGTAGAAGCGTTCGATGTCGTTGCCCTTGTAGGTGGAGCCGTCGCCCCAGATGGAGACGTTGTCGTCCTGCATGGCGCGCACCAAGAGCGTCCCGGTCACGGCCCGGCCGAGGGGTGTGGTGTTGAAGTACTGGCGCCCACCCGACCGGATGTGGAAGGCACCGCAGGCCAGGGCGCCGAGGCCCTCCTCCACGAGGGCGGCCCGGCAATCGACCACCCGGGCGATTTCCGCCCCGTACTGGCGAGCCCGGTCGGGCACCGAGGCGATGTCGGGTTCGTCGTACTGCCCCAGGTCGGCTGTGTAGGCACAGGGCACGGCCCCGCGGTCTCGCATCCAGGCGACCGCCACCGAGGTGTCGAGGCCACCGGAAAAGGCCAAGCCCACCCGGTCGCCTACGGGGAGCGTGGAGAGCACCTTGGACACGGGCTAAACCTAGGACCTGCCGGCTGCTCATTCGCGCCGGCGTGTCGCGGCCATTCGAACATGCGTTCGATATAGATTCACAGTCGGCTCAGCCCGCAGATCCGCACCCGAGGCACACGCGGTCTCGCAGGCAGTGTCAGAGGCTCGCCCTAGCGTCCCGCTTCTACCCGCGAACAAGGAGTGAATATGGCCAGCGCAGCAGCAGACCGTGAGAAGGCCCTGGAAGCCGCCCTCGCCCAGATCGAGAGGTCCTTCGGCAAAGGATCGGTGATGCGCCTGGGCGAGGAGGGGCGAGCCCCCATCGAGGTGATCCCGACCGGCTCGATCGCCCTCGACGTGGCACTCGGCATCGGCGGGCTTCCCCGGGGTCGGATCGTGGAGATCTACGGTCCCGAGTCCTCGGGCAAGACCACGGTGGCATTGCACGCCATCGCGAGCATCCAGGCCGCGGGTGGGCTTGCTGCGTTCATCGACGCCGAGCACGCCCTGGATCCGGATTACGCCTCATCACTCGGTGTGGATCTGGACAACCTCTACGTCTCCCAGCCTGATACCGGCGAGCAGGCACTCGAGATCGCCGACACTCTCGTGCGTTCAGGGGCGATCGATCTGATCGTCATCGACTCCGTCGCCGCCCTCGTGCCGCGAGCCGAGATCGAGGGCGAGATGGGTGACTCGCATGTGGGTCTGCAGGCGAGACTGATGAGTCAGGCCCTGCGCAAGATGGCTGGTGCCCTCAGCAACACAAATACGACGGCGATCTTCATCAACCAGTTGCGCGAGAAGATCGGTGTGATGTTCGGATCGCCGGAAACCACCACGGGTGGCAAGGCCCTGAAGTTCTATGCATCCGTCCGCCTCGACGTGCGTCGCATCGAGACTCTCAAGGGCGGGACCGAGGCGGTAGGGAACCGCACCCGTGTGAAGGTGGTCAAGAACAAGGTGGCTCCACCGTTCAAGCAGGCGGAGTTCGACATCATCTACGGCGAGGGCATCTCCCGCGAGGGGTCCCTGATTGACATCGGAGTCGATGTGGGGCTCGTGAAGAAGTCCGGTGCCTGGTACACCTACGAAGGTGACCAGCTGGGCCAGGGCAAGGAGAATGCGCGTACCTTCCTGAAGGACAACCCCGACCTCGGCATCGAGATCGAGAAGCGGATCAAGGAAGTGCTCGGCATAGGGGCGCGAGTCGATGCACCTGCTGCCGAGACGACGATCGCATCCCCGGTCACCGATGGCCCGCCGGAAGGCTGACGACGGGGAAGTCTCCGAGTCCGCGGTTCGCGAGATCGTGCTCCGTCGCTTGTCGCATGCGCCACGGACGCGATCCGAGTTGGCGCGTGACCTTGCACGGCGCGGTGTCCCCGACGAGGTGTCGACCTCGGTCTTGGACGGGCTCCAGGAGTGCGGTCTGATCGATGATGATCAGTTCGCGCACCTGTGGGTGGAATCCCGCCATCGAGGACGTGGCCTGGCGCGCGGCGCGCTCAGGCGGGAATTGGCCGATCGTGGAGTCTCCCCGGAGATTGTGTCGGCCGCACTCGAGCAGATCGACTCCGAGTCCGAGATCACCCGGGCACACGTTCTCGCTGAACGACGTCTGCGCACGATGACCGGCTGTGATCGTCCAACGCGGCAACGGCGCCTCTCGGGGTATCTCGCGCGCCGCGGGTACAGCGGGTCCGTGATCGCAACGGTGTTGAGCGATGTTCTCGGCGAGGGGCATGTCGACACCGTGGTGTGATCGGGCTCACTCGTCGAAAGGTTCTTGTCTAGAACTCAGGCCCGCCAACGTGCCACACGGCTGGCGAATTGTTAGCGTTGAGTCCCTTCCGAAGGAGTCATATGCCTGGTCTTTCCGCGTGGGCGGTTCGCCGCCCCGTTGTCGCCCTGATCACCTGGGTGCTTGCACTCGCGGCATTCGCGGGCCTGGGTGTGGGATTGGGCGGTGCCTACAACGATTCCTTCGATCTCCCCGACACCGAATCCAAGGTGGCAACTGATCTGCTGGTCGAGAATGGAACCGACCTGGGCGGTGTTGACGGGGGAGCGACGGTCGTCTGGTCACCCGCGTCAGGGTCCGCGATCGACCTCGGCGTTGCAGCTCAGGTGCTCCCCGGGCTGGAAGAGATCGCGGCCCTGAGCAGCGTCACCTGCGTGACCAACCCGTTCGATCCGCGCGGCGGATCCCTAGGCCGGGACTGCGGAGCGGGAGGCGGAATTGATGCTGCCTCGGCCATGCAAGTGCTCTCGCCGGCGGAACTCCAGCAGCTTGCCGCGAGCTTCTCGCCAGTAAGTCCCGACGGCCGCGTGGCATACGCCACAATCAACTTTGCGACCGACGACAGCGGCGCACCCGTGGTCTCCGTCGCGGACGCAAAGGTCATCCTCGACACCGTGGGCGCTCTCCAGTCGGACAGCCTGCAGATCGGGGCGCAGGGCCAGTTGCTGGAGTTCGCCGGTCAGCAACCCCCCAGTAGTGAGGGCATCGGTATCGCGGTCGCCATCGTCATCCTGCTCATCGCCTTCGGATCCATCGTCGCTGCAGGCCTCCCCATCGTGACGGCACTCGTGGGCCTGTTCGCCGGTCTGATGTTCGTCGCTTTCGTGGCCAACTTCCTGGATGTTGCGACGTTCGCCCCGACTTTGGCCGCGATGATCGGGCTGGGGGTCGGTATCGACTATGCCCTTTTCGTCGTGAATCGATTCCGGCAAGCGCTCCTTGCCGGCCACGAGCCGAAGGCCGCCGCAATGGAATCGGTCCACACGGCCGGCCGCGCTGTCGTCTTCGCAGGATCGGCGGTGATCATCGGTCTCCTCGGGCTGCTGGTCCTGGGTATCAACTTCTTCACCGGTCTGGCCATCGGCGCCGGCATGACCGTTCTGATGGTGATGCTCGCCGCCGTGTGGATGCTGCCGGCACTTCTAAGCCTTCTCGGCACCAAATCCCTCGGTCTGCGTCTCCCCTGGGGCAAGCGCGCCGGTTCCGGGGGCGGTGAGGGACGGGCGTGGGCGCACTATGGCCGCCTCCTGCAGCGCATGCCGTGGCTGACCTCGCTCCTTGCCCTCGCGTTCGTCGTGATCCTTGCGATCCCTGCCCTGAGCCTGCGCCAGGGTTTCGCCGACGATTCGGGGAAGCCTGAGGGATCGACTGCCCGCGTCGCCTACGACCTGCGTTCCGAGGGATTCGGGCCAGGGTCGAACGGACCCTTTCTCGTTGTCGCGGACCTCGAGGGTGTGACCGATCCCCAGGCCTTCGGTGCGATCGTTGCCGGGCTGGCACAGGCCGATGGGGTTGCGGGCACCTCACCGAGCCTGGAGACGCTGCCGATCCTCGCCAAACTTGCGAAACCGGCGGATCCTCCGCAGAGCGTCCAGGCGATCGCCGTCTTCCCGTCATCGGCCCCGCAGGACGAGGCGACTGCGGAGCTTCTCGACCGGCTGCGGTCAGAGGTGAATCCTGAGCTGGAGAACGCGACGGGCGCCCAGTTGTACGTGGGGGGGACCCAGGCCATCACGCAGGACTTCACACTCGTTCTCACCGACGCGTTGCCACTGTTCCTGAGCGTCGTCGTGGGCCTGGGCTTCCTGGCGCTCGTAATCCTGTTCCGATCCATCGTCGTCCCGCTGACGGGGGCGGTCACGTCGTTGCTGAGCCTCGCAGCCGCCATGGGTATCACGGTGGCGGTGTTCCAGTGGGGTTGGTTCGCCGATGTCCTAGGCGTACCTGGCACCGGACCGATCTTCCCCTTCGTTCCGATTATGGTGTTTGCAATCCTCTTCGGGCTCTCAATGGACTACCAGGTATTCCTCGTCTCCCGCATGCAGGAAGAGTGGGCGCGCACCGGGGACAACCTGCTCAGCGTGCGCAGGGGATTGGCGGGCTCGGGTCGCGTCGTGGTCATCGCGGCCGCGATCATGTCCAGCGTCTTCCTCGCCTTCGTTCCAAGTACGAATGCGACCATCAAGCTCTTCGGAGTCGCACTCGCATCTGCAGTTCTCGTCGATGCCTTCGTTGTGCGCCTAGTTCTCGTCCCCAGTGTGATGTCCATGGTGGGATCAGCGAACTGGTGGCTACCCGGTTGGCTGCAGCGAGTTCTCCCGAAGGTCACCATCGAAGCAGGCGACGACGAGGTGGTCGACGACGAACCAGCTCCCGTGACGGTGTAGGTGGACGATCACATCAAGACGATGATGACGTCGTCGCCCTTGTCGAAGGCAGCATCTTCGACATCCGCGTCTCCGGTAACCCGGTAGTCGATACGCGCGCCTCGCCAACCGTTGTTGTAGTCCAGAGCCGCGGAGATGAATCCCCACAGGACACTGTCCTGTGCGTCACCGTAGGGCTTGTCCATGGGCGGGAACGCGAGCGTGAACGGGATTCGCTTTGACTCACCCTCCGTGAGCGAGAACGGAGAAGTGTCCTTCCACTCCGCGATCGTGGCCGTGTTGGTTCGCGTCTCCCAGCGGACATCGAAGACGTTGGTACTTGTGTTAAACGTCTCAACACGCTCCTCCCACGACTGGAGGCGCTCAAGCCTCACCTCAACGTCATTGATCTCCTGCTCGCTTTTCGCGGTGATCACAATGAAGCCGTCGATAGCTCCCGATGTTGCTGGAACCTGCGCGGGCACCTCCAGGTCGAAGGAGACCGTGCCGATTCCCATGCCCTGCTTGAGCTTCTTGAACAGTCCCATGGGGGCCCTTTCCACAATTGTTGGACAACCCTTGCCGAGGTGAGGTCAGCGCGTCAAGGACTTTCGACAGCTTCCCTACAATCACATGCGCGAGGAGGCGCGATGACGTCAATCACAGAGGGCCGTGGGGCTCGCACGTTCCGGGTGCGAACGTACGGCTGTCAGATGAACGTCCATGATTCCGAACGCCTGACGGGCCTTATGGAGACAGCGGGGTATCGGGCGGTCTCAACGGACCAGGAGGCGGACGTCATCGTCTTCAACACGTGCGCGGTGCGGGAGAACGCCGATAACCGTCTGTATGGGAATCTTTCCCATCTCGTCCCACTCAAAGAGTCACGGCCCGGTCTGCAAATCGCTGTGGGAGGGTGCCTGGCGCAGAAGGATCGCGGGGAAATCCTGGAGCGCGCGCCGTGGGTGGACGTAGTCTTCGGGACCCATAATGTGGCGTCGCTCCCCATCCTTTTGAAGCGTGCGCGAATACACGAGGAGGCCCAACTCGAGATCCTCGAGTCGCTGGATGTGTTTCCCTCCACGCTCCCGAGCCGGCGAGACTCCGCCCACTCGGCGTGGGTCGCGATCAGTGTCGGGTGCAACAACACGTGCACGTTCTGCATCGTTCCCACATTGCGGGGCCGGGAGAAGGACCGACGCCCGGGTGAGATCCTCGCCGAAATCTGGGCGCTGGTCGACGACGGCGTCGTCGAAGTGACGCTGCTCGGCCAAAATGTGAATGCGTACGGCGTCGAGTTCGGCGACCCATCGGCATTCGCCAGTCTCCTCCGCGCATGCGGCTCCATCGAGGGATTGGAACGCGTCCGGTTCACGAGTCCACATCCCCGGGACTTCACCGACGACGTGATCGCCGCGATGGCGGAGACACCCTGCGTGATGCCTGCTTTGCACATGCCGCTGCAGTCAGGATCTGATCGCATCCTCCGCGAGATGCGGCGCTCCTATCGTGCTGAGCGATTCCTCGGGATTGTCGATCGTGTGCGATCGGCGATGCCCGACGCTGCGATCACCACAGACATCATCGTGGGGTTTCCCGGCGAGACAGAAGAAGATTTCCAGGCCACCATCGATGTGGTGCGCGCCGCTCGCTTCGCGAGCGCATTCACCTTCCAGTATTCGAAGCGACCGGGCACGCCTGCGGCGGAGCTGCCGAACCAGGTCTCCGCCGACGTTGTGTCCGAGAGGTACTCACGCCTTGTCGAGACCGTCAACGAGATCGCCTGGGCAGAGAACCGCGCCCTGATCGGTAGAACCGTCGAGGTGCTCGTCGCACGCCACGAGGGTCGCAAGGATGGGACCACCGAGCGCGTCTCCGGCCGCGCCGCCGACAACCGACTCGTCCATGTGGGCGTCCCCGAGGGTGAGGAGCCCCCGGGTCCGGGCGACTTCGTCACGGCGCGGGTCACCTACGCGGCACCCCATCACCTCATTGCCGATGACTGGGGTGGGGCGCGGCGGCGGAATCGCGCGCAGGAGCCCGCACGCGGTGTACTACTCGGCTTGCCCACCGTTCCCGGCCGCACGTGACTCCACGGGTCCTGGCCATCGTGGGCCCCACAGCGGCGGGGAAGACCCGCCTCGCGATCGAGGTGGCCACGCGCGTGGGCGGGGAGGTGATCAGTCTCGACTCGATGCAGGCCTATCAAGGAATGAACATCGGTACCGCAACCCCGTCGATGGAGGAGCGTGCCGGGGTTGCGCACCACATGTTCGACGTCTGGCCCATCTCGCACCCGCTCACGGTCGTCGAGTTCCGGGACGCCGCTCGGGCGGCAATCGAGGATGTGTGGGGGAGGGGCCGGGTACCGATCGCGGTCGGTGGCAGCGGACTCTACGTCCGGGCGGTTTTGGAGAACTTGGACCCGCCCGGCACTGACACCGAAGTCCGTGCGAGCCTTGAGGAGCGTCTCGCCGAGAGTGGCCCACGGGCCCTGCACGAGGAGCTCGGACGCATCGATCCAGCCGCGGCGGCCGTGATTAACCCCATGAACGGACGCCGGATTGTGCGAGCTCTGGAAGTGAATGCCATTACGGGTGGTCCGTTCCAGGCGAATCTCCCCGAACCACAAGATCGGTATCGGACTACTCGCGTGGGGATCGCAATCGACCGCACATCACTCGATGCGCGGATCGAGGCGCGCGTGGACGACATGTGGCGTCGAGGAATGGTCGATGAGGTGCGGAACCTCCTGGCACAGGGCCTCGCAGAGGCACCCACTGCGCGAGCGGCACTTGGCTATGGACCCGTGATGGACTCCCTCGCAGGTGAGATCAGCGAGGAGCAGGCGCGCATGCAGACCTGGGCGGATACGAAGAAGTTCGCTCGACGTCAACAGCGATGGTTCGCCGCGGACTCACGCACTCACTGGGTGGAATTCAACGAGTTATCCCTCGTTGACGATGTGGTGTCGGTGGCGACTCGGACGTAATACTCCGTACCCAGGAGAAGGCGCGCGACCGGCCGAGGCAGCCTCCCCAGAACACCGACAGTTCGCATTCCGGAATCGGACACCGACTGGGATGCATGGGCCCGGAGCGCGGCGAGCTTTGCATCGAGAGATCGACGCACATCGACGCGATGGGTGATGTGGGCGCGGGGAGTCCACGAGCTGTCGAACTCGCGTGGATCAAAGTTGGAGGGAGTGATTCGGAGTCGTGCGGCAGTATGGACAGCCCGCACGATGGGTTCTCGCGGCAGTGTCGCTTCGTACAGGTGCGGTCGCCGCACGCAGAGCTGCACCGCTGTGCGCACTGATCGGTGTACATGCACATGGTCGGGGTGTCCGTAGCCACCCGTCGGGTCGTAGCCGACGATGACGTCCGCCCGTTCCTCATCGATGATAGATGCAATGGATCGCCCGATCGTGAAGCATCCCGTGGAAACGAAGGCGTCGGGGACGTCACCGGAGAGTCCGGAATCCGCGTAACCGAGGTGAACAACGCGGGACACCCCCAGCACATCCGCCGACGCCTGCAACTCCCGAGCCCGATGCGTGACCAGGTCCCGAGTCATGTCCGATGCGGTGAGTCCCGCGGCGCCATCGGTGGCCATGACGAGGACGACCCGGTGACCCTCGGACACCGCTCGGGCCATCGTCCCCGCGGTGAGGAGCGCCTCGTCGTCGGGATGGGCGTGGACGAAGATCAGGGTCCGCTGGGGCACTGCCACATTCTGTAGCAGTGTGCGGGAGTGCCGTACGGTCATCCCGTGCGGATCGTCCACATCAGCGACTGTTTCGCACCCCGCACCGGTGGCATGGAGACGCAGGTGCGCGCCTTGGCGACCGAACAGGTGAAGGCCGGCCACCAGGTCACCGTCCTCACGGCGACCCCGGGTTCATCGACGAGCCACGTCGACGACGGCGTCGGGGTTGTCCGACTCACGGTGCGGACCCCGGGAGACCTCCCCATTCATCCGAGGACGCGCATGGTGGTCACGGCGTCGCTGGCGGAGATAAGGCCCGATGTGGTCCATGTGCATGTGGGCGAGGTTTCACCCTTCGCCTGGGGGGGCATCAGAGCCGTTCGCGGACTGGGACTCCCGCTCGTCATCACCGTGCACAGCGTGTGGAGCCCGGTCATGCGTAGGTTGGTTGCCCCCATGGCACGGAGGTGGGCCCGGCCTCCCACGGTGGTGTCTGCGGTCAGCGTCATGGCCGCTGACCGTGTCGGGTCCGCGCTCGCGGTGAACGTCCATGTACTGCCCAATGGGATCGACGCCTCGGTGTGGGGTCCCGAGCCGCCGTTAGCCCATACCGGAGTTCGCTTTGTTGCAGTTCAGCGTCTGGCGCCGAGGAAGCGGACAGGGGCGCTCGTGCGCGCGTTCGCTGCGGCATCCACCGGATATCCGGATATGCATCTGGTCATCATTGGTGACGGACCGGCACGCAGATCGTTGGAGCGCCGGGTCGCGTCCTGGGGTCGCGCCGACGCGATTACCTTTCTCGGGCGGGTCACACCCGAGTCGGTCCGGGAGACCTTCCGCTCGAGTGACGCATTCGTACAGGCGAGCCGACGTGAGTCGTTTGGGATCGCCGCTCTCGAGGCTCGTACCTCGGGACTTCCGGTGATCGCGTACCGCGAATCGGGGACCGCGGATTTCATCAGCCATGGGGTCGATGGCTTACTGGTGGACGATGACGCGGGGCTGTCACGGGCGATAGGCGACATGGGACGGGACTCCGTGCTCAGGTCCCGTCTGACCTCGCACGCCCGGGGAACATCAGTCGAGCACGCGTGGGACAAGGTCATCCCCGCTGTGGACGAGCTCTACGAGAGGGCCGTCACCGCAATTAGGCTTCCCGGGTGAGCGTGAACCTCCCTTTCGTCAAGGGTCACGGCACACACAACGACTTCATCGTCCTACTCGATCCCGGCAATGTGGTGGACCTCACCGCGGCCCAGGTGCGATGGTTGTGCGATAGGCGCTCGGGATTGGGTGCGGATGGGGTGCTGCGGGTTGTCGAGACTCGCGCGCTCCCTGAAGCGCGCGCCGCATGCTCGGACACTCGCTACTTCATGGACTATCGCAACGCAGATGGTTCCACGGCCGAGATGTGCGGTAATGGCATCCGAGTCTTCGCTCACGTTCTTATGAGTCGCGGGTGGGAGGACGGCACGGCATTCGTCATCGGAACACGTGGAGGGTGCATGGAGGTCACGTTGACGGGTGCCGGTACCTATGCCGTGCACCTGCCTTATCCAGCAGAGTTCCTCGGCGCCGACTTCCGTGTCGCGGTCGGGGACTCAACATGGCCGGGTGTCGGAGTTCGGGTCCCCAATCCCCACGTCGTGGCACTTGGTGTGGATCTGGGGAACCTCGGACCGCTGCATGATGTCCCCCAGGTGACCCCGAGACTCACCGAGGGCGCGAACGTGGAGTTTGTGGAGATGCGTGCGCCGGGACGACTCGCGCTCCGAGTGCACGAGCGGGGCGTGGGCGAGACTCAGTCCTGCGGTACGGGTGCGTGTGCGGCGGCGTGGGTTGCCCACCTGCAGGAACCCGCGCAGAGCGACTGGATGGTCGAACTCCCCGGTGGGACGCTCCAGGTGACGATCCACGGGGACAACTCCTTCACGCTCGTCGGACCAGCCGAGATCGTCGCGGAGGGGGTCGTGACGATTCCGTGACAACGGGTGATTTCGATCTCGAGGATCGCAGCGCGCTGCGCCGAGTGTCCGGGCTTTCCACGGAGATTGAGGACGTTCGGGAGGTTGAGTACCGGCAGGTCCGCCTCGAGCGAGTGGTGTTGGCGGGTGTCTGGACTTCGGGAACTCTTGCCCGGGCCGAACGGGCGATGCGTGAGCTGGCAGCCCTCGCAGAGACTGCGGGTTCCGTTGTCGTCGATGGGGTGATCCAACGCCGGGACTCTCCAGATCCGGCCACGTATCTGGGATCGGGTAAGGCGAGTGAACTCCGAGATCTGGTTCGCGCATGTGCTGCGGACACAGTGATCTGTGACGGTGAACTGAGTCCCGGTCAACTCCGTCAATTGGAAGACATTGTCAAAGTCAAAGTTGTCGACCGCACCTGGTTGATCCTGGACATATTTGCGCAGCATGCGAAGAGTCGTGAAGGCAAGGCGCAGGTGTCCCTTGCGCAGATGCAGTACCTACTCCCAAGGCTGCGAGGTTGGGGCGAGTCTCTGTCTCGACAGGCGGGCGGCCGTGTCGGCGGTGCTTCTGGGGGTGTGGGAACACGAGGACCTGGTGAGACCAAGATCGAAACGGATCGCCGACGGATCCGGTCTCGCATGGCCAAGCTCCGCGCCAGTCTGAGGGACATGGATACTGCTCGACATACGCAGCGGTCCGCGCGCACGCGGTCGGGTGTTGCCTCCGTCGCGGTTGCCGGCTACACGAACGCCGGGAAATCGAGCTTGGTGAATCGGATGACTGGTGCAGGTGTGCTGGTCCAGGACGCCCTCTTCGCGACCCTGGAGCCCACGGTGCGCAAGGCGCGTACCCCCGGTGATCGGGAGTTCACGCTCACCGACACGGTTGGGTTCATTCGCCACCTGCCCCACGATCTGGTGGAGGCGTTCCGGTCGACCCTTGACGAGGTTCGGGAGGCCGACCTCATCCTGCACGTGGTGGACGGCTCGGACGAGGCGCCCTGGGAGCAGATCGCGGCTGTCCGGGCTGTGCTGGGTGACCTGGGCGCGGGGGAGGTTCCCGAGCTTGTCGTGATTAACAAGGCCGACGTCGCAGATCCTGACACGTGTGCGGAACTGGCGCGTCGCGAACCTGGCGCCGTGATCGTGTCGGCGAGGACGGGCGAGGGGATCCCGGAGCTCGAGTCCCGTGTCGAGGAGTTGCTGCCGCGCGGGTGGACTCCCATAGACCTGGTGATTCCTTTCGATCGAGGCGAACTCATCTCGCGGTTACACACATCGGGGCGCGTGGACTCGGTCGACTACCGTGGCGATGGAACTCATGTCATTGGGCAGGCTCCCGAGGATCTCGCCTCCGACCTGCGGGACGCGAGTCGTGGCTGACGCGACAATCGAGGCGCTTCGCGTGGTCGTGGGCGATCTCGGTGGCGACATCCGGCCTGGCCAGGAGGCCATGGCAACGGCGATCGACGAGGCCATTCGGGGCGATACACCACTCGCCGTCCAAGCGGGAACGGGGACCGGTAAGTCCCTCGGTTATCTGGTGCCCGCGGTGTTGGCTGCCCGCGATGCCGGTGTCCGGGTTGTGATCGCGACGTCCACACTCGGCCTGCAAAGGCAGTTGTCCGAAAGGGATCTCCCGCGCGTCTTGGAGAGTCTGAAGGTCACGGATGACATTGAAGCCGCTGTACTGAAGGGGAGACAGAACTACATCTGCCTCAACCGATTACGTGCCGACGTCCCGGAAGACGAAGACGGATTGTTCGAGATGGAGACCGGGCGTTTGGCGCAGCAGGTTCGTGACCTTCGCGCATGGGCCGAGGAGACCGCCACCGGGGACCGCGACGACTTCCCCGATGACATCGACTCACGAGTGTGGCGATCCCTGTCGGTCACGTCGCGGGAGTGTGTTGGGGAGAGCACGTGCGCTTTTGCGGCGGATTGCTTTTCAGCACGAAGACGCGCGGATGCGATGGGAGCGGATATTGTCATCACGAATCACGCCCTCGTCGCCATCAACACGACGGGTGAATCCCAGGTATTGCCACCACACGATGTGCTCATCCTCGACGAGGCCCATGACTTTGTTGATCGAGTGACGTCCGCAATCGCGATCGAGCTGGACACGGGGGCCGTTCGACGCGTTCTTGGTCGACTCGGACGCCGTATCGACGATGGATTGCGCGTGCGGGCTGATGAGGCCCTGGCAGTGTTGACCCGGGTGCTCGCGGACCAGCCGACAGGGCGTCTCCGCGAACTCCCAGCGGACCTCCTTCTCGCACTCACCGTGATGCGTGACGTGGGGCATTCGATCACAGGGTTTCTCACCGCCGCTGACCCCGGCGATAGCGTGGCGGATTCACGGCTCCGCGCTGCTGTGGAGGAGTTCCACGATGCCGCCGCACGCGCCCTTGTCATCGGCAACGACGAGGTGATGTGGGTCGAGAGCACCGGTGCCGAGTACTCCCTGCACGTCGCCCCCTTGGAGATCGGCACCGTCGTGAGTGAGGCCCTGCCCGGCGCAACGATCGCGACGAGCGCCACCCTGGTTGTAGGCGACGATGACGATCGCACGGTTGCGAGCCTCGGACTGCCGCACGGTACCCGCGTGCTCGACGTGGGAAGTCCGTTCGACTTCGCGCAGCAGGGCATGCTCTACATCGCGCGTCACCTGCCTCCGCCCGACCGTGACGGCATTGCGATGGAGTCCCTCGACGAGTTGGCCGACCTCATCACTGCAGCCGGTGGTCGTTCCTTAGGGCTGTTCTCGTCGTGGCGAGGGGTGGATCGAGCGAGCGACTACCTCCGAGTGCGACTCCCCGACATGCGTCTCTTGGTGCAGCAGCGTGGAGAGTCCCCGTCCCGGCTCATTCACGAGTTCATGCGAGACGAGACCAGCGTGCTCCTGGGCACCGTCGCCTTGTGGCAGGGCATCGATGTGCCGGGGCGCTCGTGCATCCTGGTGACCATTGATCGATTGCCCTTCCCGCGACCCGACGATCCCTTGGTATCTGCCCGTGCGGAGCGAGCGGAGGAACGTGGGAAATCCGGATTCATCGAGGTGAGCGTTCCGCGTGCAGCGCTGCTTCTCGCTCAAGGAGCAGGGCGACTGATTCGCGGGCACGACGACCGCGGGGTGGTGGCGGTGCTGGATTCCCGACTTGCCACCGCGGGGTACGGGATGGCAATTCGGCGGACCATGCCCCCGCTGTGGACTACGACCGATCGTTCCGTCGTCGTGGGCGCCCTCGAGCGGCTTGCCGGTCTAGAGGGAGCGTAGGACCGAAACGACCTTGCCCAGGATCCGCGCCTCGTCGCCGAGGATCGGCGCATAGGCCGGGTTGTGCGGCATCAACCACACGTGCCCGTCGCGTTCCTTGTACGTCTTGACCGTGGCTTCATCGCCCAGAAGCGCGGCGACAATGTCGCCGTTGAGTGCCGTGGGTTGCTGCCGCACGACCACCCAGTCGCCATCGCAGATCGCGGCGTCGACCATCGAGTCTCCGACGACCCGCAACATGAAGAGTTCTCCGTGGCCGACGAGTTCGCGAGGAAGCGGCATGGTCAACTCGATGGATTGCTCCGCAAGGAGAGGTCCACCTGCCGCGATGCGGCCGAGGAGTGGAATGTCGACGACATCATCGCTGGCAGCAATGGCAACGGCGGGGGCGTCGCTCACGACGAGGGCTCGGGGCCGATTCGGGTCCCGGCGCAGATAACCCATCTTTTCCAAGGTGGTGAGCTGGTAGGCGACGGACGATGAGGAGGTGAGACCGACACCGTCAGCGATCTCGCGCACGCTCGGTGGGTACCCGCGCTCCTCGATGCTGGCGCGGATCGCGTCGAGGATCGCTCGCTGGCGCCGGGTGAGGCCTGCGGAGTCGGGGGGACCATCGGGGAGCTCCCGGACGTTGGATTCCGGTCGAACGACGCGCTGAGCCATGGCTCCTCCTTGTGATGGGCTCAGGTTAGGGGCCCGACACGCCGAAATCAAACACATGTTCGATCAACGGCGTGTCGGAGGGTCCAGGCATGCTATAAATCGTCCATACGTTCGATCGAACACACGTTCGAAAGGATCTTCCCCATGAAGAGCACACCCATCACGCCCCCCGTTCGTCTTCGGCTCACCCGCCGCGGCCGGCTCGCCGTCACCCTCGGGTGTGTCGGGCTGGTGGCGGGGGTGGCCACGGCCGCGGGCCAGTCCGCTGGTGCAAGCAACGACCCCTTAGGCGCAGCGACCGCGGTCTATGTGGTCAAGCCCGGGCAGAACCTCTGGGGCATCGCCCATGATGTGTCCCCGGGCGCGGATCCCCGGGAAACCATCGCCCGGATCATGGACCTCAATGGGATGGGGAGCGCCTCGGTCACCGCGGGCCGCGCCCTGGTGGTGCCCGGATAGGTATGGGGGAATACCGCACGCAGCGACGCCGAGCAGTCGGGCGCGGGTGATACTCGGTCCATGCTGCGCGTCCTGTGCCTGAGCCTGGTGCTTCTCCTGCTGGCCCCGGCGGCGACCGCGGCAGAGCGGGACCCTGGCTGGACCACCGGGGGAGATCCGCGCGCATGCAGCGCACCCGTCTGGCCCTCGCGGATCGCAGAGGGCGAGCCCGGTCAGGGGCGCCGGGTGCTCGTGATCGGCGACTCCCTGGCGCGGGAATCCAAGGACGACATAGTCCGTGGCCTGCGCAGATCCGGCTGGACACCGACCATCCGGTGCTTCGGAGGGAAGCGCCTGGACTGGGCGCTTGCCCAAATCGACCGTGCCCGTGCCCTGGGCCAGTTGCCGGACGTCGTAGTCCTTGTGATGGGAACCAATGACATGCGGTGGATCGACCGCTCCACCACGCGGGCGCGGATGGAACGTGTCGCCCGGGAACTGCGCGGGCGGACCGTGGTCTGGATGGATACCTACGGCAGCGGCGGGGACAGGTTCACCAAATCGATGGAGCGCTGGATCAACCGGCAGATTCGACGCCTGGTTCAGGCGCACCCCCACGTGCAGCGCGTGCCCTGGGGTGCCATGGCCGAGGACCTGGGTGTCCGATTCGGCTCGGCGCTCCACTACGACCGGAAGGGCGAGCGGGCTTTCGCTCGGGCCCTCGTGGACGGGGTCAACCGCGCCGCAGAGTGATGCGACACGCCGCGTTCCCTACTTGCATGGGGGGCTCGTGCGGGAATAGTCTGCGGACCCCAAGATGTAGTGGCTGCAACCTGAGGTAACCTCAATAGGTTGTGGTGACTCGTCCACAGGTGTTCCACAGGATCTCCCCAATCCCCAAGAACGCGTGGGAACAACGCAACTGATGTGACCCGAGTGACGGGAGGGAAAGCCATGCGGTGTCCGTTCTGCCGTGCTGAGGACTCCCGTGTCGTGGATTCGCGCACTGCGGAAGAGGGAGCCTCGATCCGCCGCCGCCGTGAGTGTGTGTCCTGCGGACGGCGATTCACCACGGCAGAAACCACCACCCTGACCGTCGCCAAGCGCAGCGGGGTGAGCGAGTCCTTCTCCCGCTCGAAGGTCCTGGCAGGTGTCCGCAAGGCGTGCCAGGGTCGCCCGGTGAGCGAGGACGACCTGGCCCTCCTAGCGCAGCGGGTGGAGGACAACGTCCGTGCCTCGGGAAATGCGGAGGTGCCGAGCCTCGAGGTGGGCTTGGCGATTCTCGGTCCACTGAGGGAACTGGACGAAGTCGCGTACCTGCGCTTCGCCTCCGTGTACCGATCCTTCGACTCGCTTGAGGACTTCGAGGCTGAGATTGCCTTGCTTCGCGCAGAGGGTGATCCCACGGGAACGGAGCCGGAGCTTGTCAGCCCATCGGCGCAGACTAGAGCGACCCCATGAGTGTGAAAAACGATCGACACCAGCGGAAGGGCACGACATGTCACAGACGATGAGCAATCCCGTCTTCGTTCACAACACCCTGCATAAGCCGGGGCTCGTCGTCGAACGGCTCTACACGACACCGGGGGTGCACCCCTACGACGACGTCGTGTGGGAGCGTCGCGATGTCGTTCAGACCAACTGGAAGACAGGGGAGACCGTCTTCGAGCAGAAGGGAGTGGAGTTCCCTGACTTCTGGAGTGTCAACGCGTCGACGATCGTGACCACCAAGTACTTCCGCGGCGCCCTCGACACCGAACAGCGCGAGTGGAGCCTCAAGCAGTTGATCGACCGGGTTGTTCTGACGTATGTCAAGGCCGGTCGTGACAATGGCTACTTCCGCTCGGATGAGGACGCGGAGATTTTCGAGCATGAGTTGACGTACATGCTTCTCCACCAGGTGTTCAGCTTCAACTCACCGGTGTGGTTCAACGTTGGCACCAGTGCGCCGCAGCAGGTGAGCGCCTGCTTCATCCTGTCCGTCGACGACACCATGGAGTCGATCCTTAACTGGTATAAGGAGGAGGGGATCATCTTCAAGGGAGGATCAGGTGCAGGCTTGAATCTGTCGCGGATCCGCTCCAGTCGGGAACTCCTTCGCTCCTCGGGAGGGACGGCCTCGGGCCCGGTGTCGTTCATGCGGGGAGCAGATGCCTCCGCTGGGACGATCAAGTCCGGTGGCGCTACTCGACGCGCCGCGAAGATGGTGGTCCTCGACGTGAATCACCCCGACATCGAGGAGTTCATCGAGACGAAGGTGCGCGAGGAGGACAAGATCCGCGTCCTACGCGACGCCGGTTACGACATGGACTTGGGTGGCAAGGACATCACGTCCGTCCAGTACCAGAATGCAAACAACTCGGTGCGCGTCTCGGATGAGTTCATGCGTGCGGTCGAGGCCGGCGACACTTTCAATTTGACGGCGCGCACGGATGGTCATGTGGTGGAAACCCTCGATGCCACGACCTTGTTCCGGACCATGTGCGAGGCGGCCTGGGCCTGCGCGGATCCCGGCATTCAGTACGACGACACCATCAATGACTGGCACACCAATCCCGAGACCGGCCGGATCAATGCGTCGAATCCCTGCTCTGAGTACATGAGCCTCGACAACTCCAGTTGCAATCTCGCCAGCCTGAATTTGCTGACGTTCCTCAAAGAGGACGACACCTTCGATGCGGAGCGGTTTGCGAAGGCCGTGGAGTTCGTCATCACGGCGATGGACATCTCGATCTCGTTCGCAGATTTCCCGACCCAGGCAATCGGGGACACCACACGTCGCTACCGCCAGCTCGGAATCGGGTATGCCAACCTGGGTGCCCTGTTGATGGCGACGGGCATCCCCTACGACTCGGATGCCGGGCGTTCCTTTGCGGCGGCCATCACCTCTCTCATGACCGGCACTGCCTACAAGCGCAGCGCCGAGCTTGCCGGGATCGTTGGTCCCTACGACGGCTACGCCCGCAACGCCGATGCACACAAGCGGGTGATGCGCAAGCACGCCTCTGCGAATGACAACGTGCGTTCCGTCTCTCCCCTGGACTCGGATGTCCTCACGTTGGCCATCAAGAACTGGCAGGACTGCGTGGCGCTCGGCGAGAAGAACGGCTGGCGCAATGCCCAGGCGTCCGTACTCGCACCCACCGGGACCATCGGTTTCATGATGGACTGTGACACCACGGGGATCGAGCCTGACTTCTCGCTCGTGAAGTTCAAGAAGCTCGTGGGTGGCGGATCGATGCAGATCGTCAATCAAACAATTCCCCGTGCACTCCGGAGGCTCGGCTACACCGAGGAGACCGTCGAAGCCATTGTGGAGTACATCGCGGAGAACGGGCATGTCATCGATGCTCCCGGACTGAAGCAGGAGCACTATCCGGTCTTCGACACGGCTATGGGTGCTCGCGCCATCACGCCGATGGGTCATGTGCGGATGATGGCTGCGGTCCAGCCGTTTATTTCCGGTGCAATCTCGAAGACGGTCAATATGCCAGAGACCGCGACGATCGAGGAAGTCGAGGAGATCTACTTCCAAGGCTGGAAACTGGGGATCAAGGCGCTCGCGATCTACCGAGACAACTGCAAGGTCGGCCAACCGCTCTCAGACGCCAAAGCCAAGAAGGTCGATGAGACGGTCAACGCGGTCGCTGAGGCTCTCGCGACCGGTCAACCGATTCGTCGGCGGCTTCCGAAGTCACGTCCGTCCCGCACCACGTCGTTCGCTGTCGCGGGTGCCGAGGGTTACCTGACGGCCGGCTCGTATGACGACGGACAGTTGGGCGAGGTGTTCCTGAAATTGGGTAAGCAGGGTTCCACCCTGGCTGGGGTCATGGATGCCTTCTCGATCGCCGTCAGTATCGCGCTGCAGTACGGCGTGCCCCTGGAGGCGTTCGTGTCCAAGTTCGTGAACATGCGGTTCGAACCGGCGGGCCTCACGGATGATCCCGATATCCGGATGTCCCAGTCGATCATGGATTACATCTTCCGCCGGTTGGCGCTCGACTACCTCCCATACGAGAAGCGGGAGGCGCTCGGCATCTTCACGGCCGACGAACGGGCCGCGACGGTGTCTGCAACGTACGCACCCGCGGCGGACCTGGCGATCGATGAGGTGGCACCCGAGTCCCCGCGTGTCAGCACGGCGCACTCCAGCGCAGAGCTCCTCGAGGAGATTACGGGCACGGCCTCGGATGCTCCGCTGTGCATGACGTGTGGCATCAAGATGCGCCCCGCGGGGAGTTGTTACGTGTGTGAAGGGTGTGGAAGCACCTCCGGTTGTAGCTAGGGAAGAGGGGGCGCACCGGTCTCGTTGCGCCCCTTCTTCGCCATTCGGCGGTTAGCATGGAGGAAATCGCGGGGAGGCCGCCCATGAATATTCGACTTTTGTTGCCCATCGGTGTTGGTCTGACGTTGGCCCTCGGCGCGTGTTCGTCGGGGACCGACGAGGCAACTCCCACGGTTGCGGCGTCGCCCACTGTCGCGCCGACCGAGGAGCTCGTTGTAGAAGAGGAGGTAATCCTCATCGACGGGTGCGGGGCGTACTACGAGTTCGACCTGGTTCGGAGCACGGTTGCCTCGGGAACCGAGGATCTCACGCGTAAGCAGAAGAGGGATCTGCTTCGGGATTACCGGGCACTCGCCGATGGCATGGTCACCGACATGGAGGCGTCTGTTGCCGCGGGGGATCTACCCGAGCGGGCTCTGGACAACGCCGTGCGCATTCAGACCAACCTCAACAAGGCGGCCACCAAGAGAGGCACGGGAGGCATCAGCGCCGCTCAGACGGAACGCATCGACAAGTCATCGCAGCGCATTGAGGCCCAGTGCGAAGCCGCGGGCGATCTCGTTCCCCAGGAGAACCTCGACGCGCGGACGCCCGCACCGTAGGCCTACGCTTCGTTGAAGTGATCCGGGTCGGGTCCCGTCCGCTGGCCCGATGCCAGCGAGTCGATATCGGCAAGGTCTTGGTCATCGAGTTCGAAACCAAAGACGTCGATGTTGGCGCGGATGCGCTCCGGGGTCACGGACTTGGGCAGGACGACGTTCCCCAGCTGCAGTTGCCACCGGATCATCACCTGCGCTGTGGTGACGCCATGGCGCTCGGCCACGCGGAGGAGTGTCGGATCATCGATGAGGCGGCCGGACCCGAGGGGGCTCCAGGCTTCCGTCAGGATTCCGAGCTCCGCGTCCACGGCCCGCACGGCCCGCTGAGGCAACCACGGGTGCAACTCGACCTGGTTGATGGCGGGAACCACGCCCGTCTCGGCGACGATGCGCCGGATGTGCGACTCGTGGAAGTTCGAGACACCGATCGAGACGGAGCGACCTGAGTCCCGGAGGTCGATCAGCGCCCGCCACGTGTCGGAGTAGAGATCGCGCGCCGGTGTAGGCCAATGAATCAGATAGAGGTCTACGTAGTCCACGCCGAGCTTTGAGAGGCTGAGATCGAAAGCCCGCATCGTGGCGTCGTATCCCTGATCCGTGTTCCACACCTTGGTGGTGAGGAACAGGTCGGAGCGAGGGAGGCCACAGGACGCGACGGCCCGTCCGACGCCCTCCTCGTTGTAGTACAGGGCAGCGGTGTCGATGTGCCGATACCCGCACTCCAGCGCGGTGAGACATGCGTCACTT
Source organism: Actinomycetota bacterium (assembly GCA_046091195.1). Classification (GTDB taxonomy): domain Bacteria; phylum Actinomycetota; class Actinomycetes; order S36-B12; family S36-B12; genus VGCC01. The sequence goes on along the minus strand of JBJTBD010000021.1, from coordinate 55,154 downwards.
GCGATGTCGTCGGGGACCTGCCAGACCCCGAGACCGATCTGAGGAAGGGTGCGTCCGTCGTTCATGGTGAGGCGAGGTACAGACATCTACGCTCCCGCGGTTGTGGTCAGGACCGGTGGTGGGCCAGGGTAGGGGTGGTCGGGATCGCGTCCTGTGAGGTACTTCGCGACGCTATAGAGGGCTCCGGCGATGGGAACGGCAATGAGGGCGCCCACGATCCCGAGCGCGATGCCTCCGGCAGCGATGGCGAAGACGATCGCGAGGGGATGCAGGTTCACGGCCTTGCCCATGACCAAGGGTTGCAGGACATCGCCATCGAAGGACCCCACGACCACGGTGAGGCCGATCACGAGCAGGGCGATCAGGGGTCCGCGCTCGGCCAATGCGACGACGGCGGCGAAGAAGGTCGCCACGGGCGCACCGATCACCGGAATGAAGGCGCCGAGGAAGACAACAGCGGCGAGCGCTGGGGCGAGGGGCACCTGCATGATGGACAGGCCGATGAACACGAGCGTGGCGTCGGCAAGGGCAACGATCACGATTCCACGGGTGTAGCCGGAGATGGAGTCCCAGGCCAGATACCCCGAGGTGTTCACCGGAGTCTGCAACCCCTCGGGCATCCAACTGATCAACCAATTCCAGATCTGCTTCGGGGTCAGCAGGAAGAAGATCACCCCGAAGATGAACACCGAACCCGCGATGACAAGTGTCCCGATGGACCCGAGCGCGCCCATAGCGTCCCCCAGCAACCCCTTGGCCACACTCGTCCCGACGTTCTGGGCTTGGGATATGACGCTGGTGAGGGCCGTGTCGGACAACTTCAAGGGCCCCTCCTGCAACCACGTCGTGATCTCCTTGTAACCCGACTGCAGGCTGCTGACGAACTTGGGTCCTTCCGCGATGGTCGAAGTCACCACGATGTAGAGAATCGTCACGATCGCCGTGATGATGACGAGCAACGCGAGGAGCATCGAGACGATTTTTGGAAGGAATCGCTGGAAGAGCTTCATGACTGGCTGAGTCCATGCGGTAACGAGCATGGCAAAGAAAAGCGCGAAGACCACGGGGAATATGCGACCCATCGCGATGACAAGTACGGCGATACCCGCGAGGAGTACCAGGATCCGCCAGGTGTACCCGGACAGGGTCCTGAGGGTTTGCGGGACATTGTCGGAGGAGCTCATGGAACCTCTCTTCAGCGGTGGGGCGAGGCTAGTCGATGCTCACGCGGCCGTGGGGCGTATCGAACCAGATCGTCGTGATCCCCGGCTCATCCTCGACCCACTCGACGTCGACCAGTTCGGTAACACCCGGGGGAAGTGTGCCGAGCACGTCGGGATCCCCGGCCAAGACGAGCGCGGAGATCGATACGAGTCCGCCACGTGAGGAGGGGTGATCATCGGCAGGTGATTGCCACTCCACGAAGAAGGGGAGAACCGGGCTGTCGATGACGTCCAGAACGCCGATTTGCTGCCACCGCAGCTCCGAACCATCCGGTCGAATGCGTCGCCCGGGCGTTGCCATCCGTCCCAGGTGGGTCTGGATCGGGGTGATGTCCGTGACCGCAACCACCCAACTGAGCCATCCGCCGCCGGCTTCCGCTCGTGCGTGCACAGCTTGGCCGAAGGGTGCCTTGAGTGCTGCGGGGTGATCCAGGGCGCTGACCACCTCGATATACGAACCGGACGCAAGGGCTGCTGTGAAGTTCCGGGTACCGAAGGACGGATGGCGGCCACCATCCACGAACGTGACTCCCAGATCGGAACCTATCCGCAGGACCACGTTTGCAATTTCGCTGCCGGAGCAGGCATAGGAGACGTGGTCCAGACGCATGGGGAGGATCCTGCCGAAGGGGTTTGTCCCGTTCTGCAGCACCCCCCATCGTGTGTGTGGCATCCTCGCGATGTGGCAGAGGCATCAGATCCCGTGCAGGCGCCAACGGCGACGCTGGACAAGAAGAAGTCGATCATCCTGGGAATCATCGGCCTCGCATTCATCATCCTGATCTTCTGGAAGGTGATCCCGCAGATCGGGAGCTACTCCGACGCCGCGAACGCACTCCGCGGCATGAGTGTTGTGTCGATCATCCTGATCGGTGTCAGTGTCGTCCTATACCTCCTCGCGTACGGCCTGCCATTCATGGCGGCTGCGCCAGGATTGAGGTTCTGGCGTTCTCAGCAGACCAATCAAGCGGCGTTCGCAATCAGCAACGGAATTCCCGGTGGTGGAGCGGTCGGCCTCGCAGTGCAATTCGGGATGTTGACCTCGTTCCGCATTACTCCGACGGCGGCCACCGCGGCTATCACGGCGGTCGGTCTCTGGAGCACATTCGTCACTCTCGGGCTGCCGATCCTCGGAGTGGCGGCGCTGGCTATCTCAGGTCAGGGGAACCAGTCCCATACAGCGGTGGCGGTGCTTGGGCTGGGGATCCTGATCGCCGCGGTGACTCTGTTTGTTCTCGTCATGCGTTCCGAGAAATTGGCGACGGCGGTAGGACGGTTCGGAAACGCTCTCATCACGCCCCTCCGAGGCCGGATCAAGGCCCTTGCGAAGGTAGATCTCGTTGGGCCCATCACGAAGTTCCGCGGAGATATGTACGGCCTGCTCAAGAGCCGGTGGGCGTGGATCACCGGTGCACAGCTGGCGGTCTCCCTCACTCAATTCCTGATCCTCTACGTCGCGTTGCGAGGTGTGGAGGCACAGGATGGGAAACAGACTTCGATCCTCGTCGTTTTCGCAGCATTCGCTATCAGTCAGTTGGGCCTCATGGTTCCGATCACGCCGGGTGGCCTCGGAACCGTTGATGCAGCGATGATCGCGCTCATGGTCAGCTTCGGTGTATCCAATGGAGATGCCACGGCAGCGGACCTCGTGTGGCGCGCAACGTCCTATATCCCGCAGATCATCATCGGCATCATCGCGATTGCGCTGTGGTACCGGAAGGCGGGTCAGGTCCTCGCGTCCGTGGGCGGGCGTGTCGGTGGAGACGGAACCGCGGGCGCGCACTAGAGTCGGCGAAGCCCGGTCGTCGCGGGAGGGGAAGCCTTCGGCGACCGGGTCCTTGTATGTTCGGCGCTGTCCACAGGTGCGCATGTCTCCCACTCGGCAACATTCGTCGGCCTTAGGCGGGCGGGTGTGCCCATGCTTTCGGCATGGACACCATCTCGATTGTGGGACCGGAGAGTGCGGTCACCGCCGTCCCGCAGATTCTCGGATTCGCTCCGCGCCGGTCGGTCGTGCTTCTGTGGATTGCGCACGGTGCCGTCGCAGTTGCGCAGCGCGCTGATCTTCCGTCGACGCATGCGACACAGTGGGGTTCCGCGCTGGTGCAGGTTGCCTCTCGGGTCGGCGCGGACTCGGTGCTCGACATCTGGGTCGATGAGAGATTGCCGGACCCCACTGCCGTGACGTCCATCCATGCGGCATGCGATGAGCGAGGAATCGGGCGTGTCGCAACCCTCGCAACGGACGGTGGTGCGTGGCTGGCGGAGGGGATCCCCTGGGGTCGCCGGCGGGACCTGCCGAAAGCCCTCCGGTGGGACGCCCCACGACGGGAGGACTTCACCGTGGCACCGGCCGTGGGCGGCCGACTGATCAGACGGGTCCGGCCGCTCGACGAGGCCGAGACCGACGCTGTCATCTCCGCGTTGTTCGACCGCTCGGGTCCTGAGATCGCCACCGTCGCGTCGTCGGATGCCCGGCGGGTAGTCCGTGCGCTGCAGTTGGTGGAGGTGCGAGACCGGATTCTGTGGCACGTCTGCGCGAACCCGGCCGTGGCGCGCCCAGTGGCACTGCGCCTGACAGACCTCCTGAGGGCGGTGGGCCCCCGAGCAACGGGCCAGATCGCGGTCACCGCGGCGATGGCGTTCTGGGTGGCGGGAGATGGGTACCGGGCCTCCGTCGTCCTCGAGCGGGCACGGGCGGATGCCCCGGATGAGGCTCTGGGGCACATCCTGACGGCCGCCCTGAGGGCCGGGCTGCCACCTGCCACCTGGGTGTCGATGGTGCAGGGCACCCCGTGCGGATATTGCGAGCGGGGTCGGGTTTGCGCGTGAGCGCCGGCTCTGTGTATTGTCGATTCAGGTCAAGAGCCTCAGCGTCAAGCCCCGGCTAGCTGAGCGGCAACCCTCCAACCGCGGTGGGGTGCTCCGGTGGAGACCAGGCCCCAGAGGGGCAAGCGCGGCCTTGCACAGGGCAAGGCCCCGGAGGTTGCGAGGTCTTCATGTGCGATCGATGTAGCTAGTCACCGTCCCCAGCAGTCTGAGTCTTTGCCATCCACGTACACACACTTTTTAGGAGTCATCATGAGTAACGGTTGGTCTTTCGACACCAAGCAGATCCACGCGGGGCAGTCCCCCGACGGCACCACCAATGCGCGCGCGCTGCCGATCTATCAGACCACGTCGTACACCTTCAATGATACGACGCACGCAGCGAATCTCTTCGCGTTGAAGGAGCTCGGCAACATCTATACGCGCATCATGAACCCGACGCAGGCGGTCGTCGAGGAGCGGATTGCGGCCCTCGAGGGGGGCGTGGGCGCGCTTCTTGTGGCCAGCGGTCAGGCTGCCGAAACTCTGGCGATCCTGAACGTGGCCGAGGCGGGAGACCACATCGTCTCAAGCCCCAGCCTGTACGGGGGGACGTACAACCTCTTCCATTACACGCTGCCGAAGCTCGGGATCGAGGTGACGTTCGTTGACAACCCCGACGACCTGGATTCCTGGCGCCGTGCCGTGCGACCCAACACCAAAGCGTTCTTCGGCGAGACGATCGCGAATCCGAAGAATGACATCCTTGATATTGAGGGAGTTGCCGGGGTGGCGCATGAGGTCGGTGTGCCGTTGATCGTGGACAACACGGTGGCGACGCCGTATTTGATTCGTCCTCTGGAGTGGGGTGCGGACGTCGTCGTTCACTCGGCCACCAAGTATCTCGGGGGCCACGGCACGGCGATCGCCGGCGTCATCGTCGATGGAGGAACCTTCGATTACGGGCAGTACCCAGAGCGCTTCCCGAATTACAACCAACCTGATCCGAGCTACCACGGTTTGGTCTACGCGCGCGATCTCGGTGTCAATGGGGTTTTCGGGGTCAACCTCTCCTTCATTCTGAAGGCTCGGGTGCAACTGCTGCGCGATCTCGGTGCTGCAGTCGCACCGTTCAATGCGTTCTTGATCGCGCAGGGGATCGAGACCCTGTCCCTGCGGGTGCAGCGTCATGTGGAGAACGCACTCGCCGTCGCGACGTGGCTCGAGGGTCGAGACGAGGTGCTCTCCGTGAACTACGCAGGTTTGCCGAGCAGCCCGTGGTACCAGCTCGGCAAGAAGTATGCGCCGCTCGGGACCGGTGGAGTCCTCGCCTTCGAAATCAAGGGCGGTGTGGAATCCGGCACGAAGTTCGTGGAGGCACTGGAGCTGCATAGCCACGTGGCGAACATCGGAGATGTCCGCAGTCTGGTGATCCACCCGGCGTCGACGACCCACTCGCAGCTCACGCCCGAGGAGCAGCTCGCCGCGGGCGTGACGCCCGGCCTGGTGCGCCTCGCCGTGGGTATCGAAGGGCTCGACGACATCCTCGCTGACCTCGACGCGGGATTCCGGGCGGCGAAGTCGGCCTGACATGGTCACGGGACCATTGAGCTACGACGGTCTCCCTCCCGCCACCGCCGCGTGGCAGGAGGGAGACCCTCCCGGCGATCGACTGTTCCTCGGTGTGGGGGACCTTGCGTCGAACTCGGGACGCACGATCCCGGACGTCCGGGTGGCGTACCAGACCTGGGGCACACTCAACTCGGAGCGTTCGAACGCCGTCTACGTCGCACATGCGCTGACCGGTGATTCGCACGTGGTCGGGGAGCCCGGTCCCGGCCATCCCACGGGCGGGTGGTGGGAGGGTCTCGTCGGACCCGGTGCTCCGGTCGACACCGATCGCTGGTTCGTGGTCTGCGCGAACGTGTTGGGCGGGTGCATGGGCACCACGGGTCCCGCAAGCATCGCCCCCGATGGCGCACCGTGGGGAAGCCGGTTCCCTGTGATCACTGTCGCCGACATGGTGGAGGTGGAGCGTCGCCTGGCAGATCATCTGGGGATCGAGTCGTGGGCCTTGATGCTCGGACCCTCCCTCGGTGGGATGCGCGTCCTCGAATGGATGGTGGCCACTCCGGGTCGCGTGCGCAGTGGCCTGGTCCTGGGATCCACCGCGGCCGTGACCGCAGACGAGATCGGTACTCACCATGCACAGATCTCAGCCATCGAGGCCGATCCGGCGTTCCGCGGAGGCGACTACTACGCAGCAGGCGACGGTGAAGGCCCCCACCGAGGCATGGGTGTCGCGCGAATGATCGCGCACCTCACGTATCGGAGCGAGACGGAACTCGATGTTCGCTTCGGACGGGACGCTCAAGGAACGGAAAATCCGGCTGCCGGCGGTCGTTATGCGGTGCAGTCGTACCTCGACCACCACGCCGACAAACTTGCTCGGCGATTCGATGCCAACACCTATATCGCGCTGACACGGGCGATGAGCCTGTTCGACGTGGGAGATGGCAGAGGGGGAGTGGCCAGCGCTCTCGCGCAGATCCAGCATCCGTTGACGGTCGTCGGCATCGACAGCGATCGACTATTCCCCCTTCGTCTGCAGGAGGAGATTGTTCAATGGACACCGGGCGCTGACCGGCTGCACATCCTGCGCTCGCCCTACGGACACGACGGGTTCCTGGTCGAGAAGGAGCAGGTGGGTGACTTCGTCGCTCACGCCATCTCTCGCATTGACGAGTCCGAGAGCCTGCCCGCCTGAGTTATCCACAGTCGGATTCCGGCCCTCCCACGGTCCGAGTGATCGACGTACCGTGGGTGGGTGTCCACCTGGCCCGCACGCGTCCTCGCGGGTGCACTGGCGGGCGGTCTCCTTGGGTTCGGGGTCGTTCCGACTCCTGTGGCTGCGGTCGACGTCGTCGTGGAGGAGGACCGCTACGTCGGCACCTACGCCATCGTGACGCCTGGGGCCGTGGATGACACGAGCCGCCGGCAGTTGAGTGAATGCGACGACTGTGCCTGGCGCTTTGCGGCACCCTGTCGGGTCGAATCGGGTGGGAATGGTTGTACGAGCGTGGTGCGCGGATGCCCCGCGGGTCGGGAATTGCTGAGGCTGTGGTTCACCCAGCGGGGTCAGGACTGGGAGGACCGTGGCCTGGTGTGTCTCCTGGAATCGGACATCGTGCCCGTCGCGAGAGTGGGCACAGACGTGCGTGATCGCTTCGAGCGTCGGGTGCCGGGACAGGATCCCTCCTGCGAGCCCGGGGCTGGCGCCGTGACGCAGTTGCCCCTGGTGTGCACGAGTGGTCAAGGGGGAGCGACCCCTGTCTGGAACGACTCGCTCCTCGGACTTGATGTCCGAATCCAGACCTCTCCGGCATGGACGTGGGACTTCGATGCAGGCGTACGCCTCGTGACCAACGTGCCTGGCGGCACGTATCCGGACATGTCTGTGTCGCACACCTACCGCACCCCGGGGGCACGAGTCATCAGGGTCACCACCGAGTGGCGTGGCTCCTATACCGCCGATGGACTCGGACCTTTCCCGTTGCCCGCCATCCGACAGGTGACCGACCTTCCCATCGTGATCGGACAGGCACGAGCCGTCCTGACCCGCCCCGAGGCGCGTCGACCCTAGGTGGCAGACTGGGCGCGCCCGGCAGGCCAGATGGCTTGACACGGGCTTACGTCGTCCACATCAGAATGGAGCGCCGCATGCCTCGTGCCGCCACACCCGTGGGCAGGAAGAAGCCCACCGCGAAGAAGGGTGCGGCCCCCAAGCGTGCGGCCACGAAGCCAGCCCCGAAGAAGGTGACCGGTAAGCCCGCAGCCAAGAAGTCAACCCCGAAGAAGGCCGTGAAGGCCGTGCCCACGAAACACTCGAAGCCAGCTGCCAAGAAGTCGGCCACCAAGAAGCCCGCGCCCCGCTCCGCTGCACAAGCCGCCTCGAAATCATCTCCGAAGGCGGCGGCCAAGGCGGCCGTGAAGGTACAACCGCCTGCAAAGTCCGGTGCACCAAAGGAGGTCGCGCGTCCGGGGAAAGCCGCCAAGAAGGCATCCGGAACCGTCGGCGAGATCGATGAGGAGGCCATCGACCTCGAGGACGAGGAGGTCGACCTGGAGAAGGCTGCTGACCTGGAAGCGGAGCTTGAGGCTGAGCTCGAGGTCGACCTCGCGAAGGTCGATGACGACGATGAGGAGCAGGTCGTCGCACCACCGACCGAGGAGTCTGCGGAGTTCGTGATCTCGGACGTGGACGACACCGACGAACCCGTCCAGACCGTGACCGTGGCGGGAGCCACCGCCGATCCGGTGAAGGATTACCTCAAGCAGATCGGGAAGGTGCCGCTGCTCAATGCAGAGCAGGAAGTAGAGCTCGCGAAGCGCATCGAGGCGGGACTTTTCGCCGAGGAGGTTCTGAACGAGACAAAGAAGCTTGACAAGAAATCTCGTCGGGATCTTGAGTGGATCGCCACCGATGGTCGCCGGGCGAAGAATCACCTACTCGAAGCAAACCTCCGACTCGTCGTCTCACTCGCGAAGCGCTATACGGGTCGAGGGATGCTCTTCCTTGACCTTATTCAAGAAGGAAACCTCGGCCTCATCCGTGCAGTGGAGAAGTTCGACTACACAAAGGGCTACAAGTCCTCGACGTATGCAACCTGGTGGATCCGGCAGGCCATCACGCGCGCGATGGCGGATCAGGCGCGGACCATCCGTATCCCCGTGCACATGGTGGAAGTGATCAACAAGCTCGCACGCGTGCAGCGTCAAATGCTCCAGGACCTTGGACGCGAACCCACACCTGAAGAGCTTGCGCGAGAACTCGACATGACCCCGGAGAAGGTAGTCGAGGTCCAGAAGTACGGTCGTGAGCCGATCTCTCTCCACACCCCCTTGGGCGAGGAAGGCGATAGCGAGTTCGGTGATCTGATCGAAGACTCCGAGGCGATCGTCCCCTCCGATGCGGTCTCATTCACGCTGCTGCAGGAGCAGCTTGAGTCTGTTCTGGACACCCTGTCCGACCGCGAGGCAGGCGTGGTCCGGATGCGCTTCGGGCTGACGGACGGTCAGCCGAAGACTCTGGACGAGATCGGCAAGGTGTACGGGGTCACTCGTGAGCGCATCCGACAGATCGAAAGCAAGACGATGTCGAAACTCCGCCACCCATCACGCTCGCAGGTGCTGCGGGACTATCTGGACTAGTCCTCGCGGGCCTCGGCGAGGCGGTGGAGCTCGTCGATGATCTCCTCGGCCTTCGGGCGTAGCGCGGATTCATGGTGGCCCCAGTGGTGCCCGCAGAAGAGTAGGTCCGCGCCGCCCGGGAGCACCACGCGCACGTAGGCCTGCGCATTGCATCGATCGCATCTATCCGTGGCGCCCAGCACGGGCGCGGTCATGGTCCCCATTCGGACATCCCTCCCTGGCCTCCAACAGTCTTACACGACCGGCACCTCGTGGGCGCGCCACGCCGGTGCGTTTCGCCGTGGGCCGAAGACGCACAAGTGCACTTGCGGCCGGGTTCGGGGGGAAGTCCGGTGAGTCGGCCTAGGTTGGAGTGGTGGCACGCGCGGGATCAGATTCGTATTCGGCGAAGGACCTCGCAGTCCTCGAGGGACTGGAGGCGGTTCGCAAACGCCCGGGGATGTACATCGGATCCAATGACACGCGGGGACTGATGCATTGCCTCTGGGAGATCTTCGACAATGCGGTCGATGAAGCCCTGGCGGGACACTGCAGTCGAATCGAGGTGACCCTGAAGGCCGATGGCTCCGTGCTCGTGTCGGACAACGGGCGTGGGATCCCGGTGGACGTCGAACCCAAGACCAAGTTGTCGGGTGTCGAGGTTGTCATGACGAAACTGCACGCCGGTGGGAAGTTCGGTGGGGGTTCCTACGCAGCGTCCGGGGGTCTTCACGGGGTGGGGGCCTCTGTTGTGAACGCCCTCTCCACACGATTGGATGTTGAGGTCGATCGGTCAGCGAAGACCCACGGAATCAGCTTCCGTCGCGGCGTGGCCGGTGTCTTCGAATCTGATGGCCCTGAGTCGAGCTTTACCCGCAAGTCCGGTATGAGCATCGTCGGGAAAGTCACGCGCACGAGGACCGGCACGCGGATCCGCTTTTGGCCTGACCCGCAGGTCTTCACATCCGACGCCCGTTTTGACTGGACCGCGTTGACCACCCGTGCGCTCCAAACCTCCTTCCTCGTGCCGGGTGTGGAGGTGACCCTTGTCGATGAACGCGGGGGTGCGTCCACGACGGAGACCTTTCGGCACAAGGGTGGCGTCATCGAGTACGTGGAGCACCTCCGCGCACAGGAGGCGGTCACAGGCCCGATCCACCTTGTCGGATCGGGCCACTTCACCGAGACGGTGCCTGTCCTGGACGGGAAAGGTCACATGGTCAGCACCGAGGTGGAGCGGGAAGTCTCAGTCGACATTGCCCTGCAGTGGGATACCGGCTACGACACGTGCATCCGGTCTTTCGTGAACGTCATCGAGACACCCAAGGGTGGCACGCACCTGGCGGGGTTTGAGAGGGCGATCGTCAAGGTGCTCAACGATCAACTCAAGGCGGCAAAGTTGCTCAAATCCGGTGAGGACTCCGTGTCGAAAGACGATGTCCTCGAGGGGCTCACGGCAGTGGTTGCGGTGCGTTTCCCGGAGCCTCAATTCGAGGGGCAGACCAAGGAGGTGCTGGGAACGCCGGCACTCTCGCGGATCGTTTCTACCGTGGTGGGTCGAGATCTCGCGCGATGGTTCACGGCACCCCCGCGCGGTGACAAGCAGGCCGCACGTGCGGCACTCGACAAGGTCGCAAACGCCATGCGAGCCAGGGTGGCAGCGCGCGTCCATCGGGACACGCAGCGCCGGAAGTCGGCTCTCGAGACGTCCGCGCTCCCCGCGAAATTGGTGGATTGTCGCTCGGATGAGGTCCCCGAGACCGAGTTGTTCATCGTGGAGGGGGATAGTGCCCTGGGTACCGCCAAATCGGCGCGAGACTCGCGATTCCAGGCCCTGTTGCCCATTCGAGGGAAGATCCTCAATGTCCAGAAGGCGTCGCTCTCGGACATGCTCAAGAATTCGGAGTGCGCCGCGATCATCCAAGTCATCGGTGCCGGGTCAGGGCGTTCGTTTGATATTGACGCGGCGCGATACGGCAAAGTCATCCTGATGTCGGACGCAGACGTCGATGGCGCGCACATCAGGTGCCTTCTGCTCACCCTTATCCACCGGTACATGCGACCCTTGTTACAGGAAGGGCGGGTCTATGCCGCCGTGCCACCGCTGTATCGCATCGAATTCAGTGGTGGCCGGAAGAACGAGACGGGTGTGCAGTACGCCTACAGTGATAAGGAGATGCGCGGCATCGTCGCCGAGGCGGAGCGCAAGGGTCGCAAGGTCAAAGAGCCCATCCAGCGGTACAAGGGTCTCGGGGAGATGGATGCGAGGCAACTCAAGGAGACCACGATGGATCCGTCACTGCGCTCACTTCGACGGGTCACCCTGGATCAGGCGGAGGGGACGGAAGCGATCTTCGACCTCCTGATGGGCAACGAGGTCGCCCCCCGCAAGGACTTCATCGTCGATGGTGCACGAGGGCTGGATCGGACCCGGATCGACGCGTAGGGCCTAGGCTCGGCTCGAGCGGAGGTTCCCATGAGGCGTGTAGCGATCGTCGGTGCGGGCCCGGCGGGAATGTACGCAGCCGAGGCGCTGAGCAAGTCGGGTCGCGTGGAGATCGACATCCTCGATCGCCTTCCCGTCCCGTGTGGCTTGGTCAGGTATGGGGTCGCTCCCGACCACCTGTCCATTCGATCGGTGCGCGACACACTGGACGGAATCCTCGACGTCCCCGGCGTGACATTCGTCGGCAACGTCGAGGTGGGCCGGGATGTGTCCGTCGATGACCTCCATCGCTTCTATGACGCCGTCATCTGGTGCTACGGAGCTCCCACGGATCGCAGCCTTGGCATTGAGGGGGAGGGTCTCGCAGGCAGCTTCTCCGCCACTGCCTTCGTGAACTGGTACACCGGTCATCCCGACGCAGACAGAGGCTTCGACACCCTGTTCGTGGGGCCCACCGTCGCGACCGTGGTTGGGGTGGGAAACGTTGCGATCGATGTCGCTCGGATCCTCATTTCCCCGGTTGACTCTTTGCGACATACCGAGATGCCCGACCACGTACTGGCGGCTCTCGAGGCCTCCACCATTCGGAGGGTTCACGTCCTCGGTCGGCGCGGGCCGGCCCATGCGAGCTTCACAACCAAGGAACTCAAGGAGTTGGGGGAGATTCCCGGGGTTCGCGTGCACGTCGAGGCGCGCGATCTCGTTCGCACCGAGGCCAGCCTCGCGGCGATGGCGGGCGACAAGGTGTCGGCCCGCAACGTCGGGGTGCTGGAGGAGTGGTCCGCCCGGGAGTGGCCTGAGGCGTCACGGACGCTGGCCTTTCACTTCTATGCACGTCCCGAGCGGATCCGGGGCACGACGGCCGTCGAGTCGCTCGAGATCGTACGCACCGAGGTGGATGCCGAGGGGCGCGCCCACGACACCAGCGACACATGGGAATTGGACACCGACGTCGTCGTGCGGAGTGTGGGGTACCGCGGCGAGCCGATCTCGGGGCTTCCCTTCGACACCTCCCGCGGGGTCATACCCAACGCCGATGGCCGCGTCCTCGACGGCGAGCGGCCGCGGGTGGGGCACTACACCGCTGGCTGGATCAAGCGCGGGCCAAGCGGCATCATCGGAACGAACAAGAAGGACGCTGCAGCCACCGTGGCGGCGCTCCTGGAGGATCTGGACGGCCTCCCGGAACCGACACATCCTGGGGGACTGACATCCCACCTCTCCTCGTTGGGCATCACCACCGTGGATCGGGAGGGTTGGCGTCGAATCGCACAGGAGGAATGCGTACGCGGAGCGCGCTCGGGGCGAGAGCGCGTGACCATTCACGACCGAGGTGAACTTCTCACCCTCGCCCAGTAACTCGCCACACCGTCGTCGTGTCCTCGGCCTTGCCGCACGAGGGGATGTAAGGCACATCGGTCGCCTCCACATCGACCACGAGATTCTCACCATCGTGACTGGCGTGGAAACGCATGTGCTCCGAGGTCATGTCCCGTGTCACGCTGATCGATTCCGTCAACCCGAGTCTCCAGATGCGTCGGACTTCCGCGTCGACAACCTGCGCGGGTGCGTCCAGCGCGGTGCGGCCGCGGTAGTAGGGCAGCGCTGCGGAATCGAGCAGCCCCACGCGAGGCCACTCCTGCGCGGTGCAGCGGCCGAGCACGATGCCCGACGGCAGGAGGAGCACTGTCGGGGCAAAGCGGTGACCGCCAATGTGACTCGACTCGCGCCCACCTTCCACCACATCTACGAGTGGGCGACCAAGCACGGCACAGCACTGGTCCCTCCGGCCATGGGTGCATACCAGCGTGAGCGTGTCGCTGCAGGCTTCGAGCGGTGGCAGCGATGGTCCACTCGGACCTACGAACAGTGCCCCGCCATGGGTGTCGGCCAGGTACACCTGACGGGGTGCCCCGGGATCCCGCTGGCGAATCAACACCACCGTCGTGTCTGCGCGCTCGGCGAGGGGCATCACCCACGACGCGAGATCGCCGAGCACAGATTCCACGATGGGCTGGGCGGGCCATGGTCCCGGGTGGTCGATCGCCCACCAGAAGCGACGTTCGGGTGCCGTGCCGTGGAGAGGTTCACCCGCAGCCGCCTCCGAGCATCGGATCACAGGCTGGTCCCCATCGCGTCGATGGGAGCGTGGGGAATCGCACCGGTGCCGTCACGCCGATCGTCGACGTCCGGTAGGTCCACGGGCGTACCGGACACGGTGCACGCCCGCACGGGGCGGACACCACACCAGGCCCGGGTCACCGTGTCCTCACCCTTCTTAAACCGGTGGCACTTCACACCCTGCGTCCCACGGCCCTTTGCGGGATAGGCACTGAGAGCGGTGACTTTCACGGACCCGAGTTCGGTTCCCGGGAGAGCGGACGCAGATCCGGCGACGGTCACGACGGCGACATCGCCTGCGGCATCAACCACCCGAGCACATCGAAGCTCATCACCGTCGGACAGCGTGATCCCCAGCATCCCCCCGGCCGACCTGCCCTGGGGGCGGATCTTTGCCACAGGGAAATGCAGGAGCTGGCCGCCTGCGGTGATGAGAACGACGCTCCCCCTCTCTGCTTCCTGGTCGGGAAGCCACTGCGCCGAGACGACCTGATCATCGGGTTCGAGCCGGATGACGTCCCATGCGGACTTGTGACGTGGAAACTCGTCGGACACTCGTTTGACGACCCCACTCGCGGTGGCCAGAAACAGGCCCGAGTCACCGTCCAGGGGAACGAGGCCCACGACGGACTCGGATGCGTCGAACGTGACCAGGGCGCCCAGCGGCGAGCCAGCACCGAGGCTGGGTGTACCGGAGGTGGCTGGTAGGGCGGGTAGATCGACAACAGCGAGCCGGTGAATCCGACCACGCGACGTCACGACACCGACCGAACTCCGGGTGCGCGCCGGAACGGCGGCGATCAGAACGTCGTGTGGCGCCCGTGGAGCATCCGGGCGAGGGGTGATCTCGGAAACCCGTGCCACGAGCCCGGTGGACGAGAGGAGGACGACGCAGGGCTCGTCGGTAATCTCCGTCGGGCTCGATCGTGGCACCGGGGAGATCGAGCCTTCGAGCAGGAGAGTGCGTCGTGGGGATCCGTGTGACTGCGCGACAGCCTCAAGCTCACCATCGACTTCAGCACGCAACAGGGCCTCGTCCTCCACGATGGACCGGAGACGATCGATGGCGCTGCGCAACTCATCCGCCTCCGTTTCGAGCTCGATACGGGAGAACTTGGTCAAGCGACGCAATGGCATGTCGAGGATGTAGGAAGCCTGGGTCTCCGACAATTCGAAAACAGTCCCGAGTCGGGACCGAGCTTCCGCCGTGTCATCGCTGCTCCTGATGACAGCAATGACCTCGTCGATGTCGACGATGCCAACGATCAGGCCCTCGACGAGATGTAGGCGTTCCTCGGCTCGAGTTCGCCGGTGGCTGCTCCGACGAAGCACGACATCGAGTCGATGGTCGAGGAACACCCGCAGAAGGTCGACCATGCCGAGGGTGCGCGGTTCACCATCTACAAGGGCAACCGCATTGATGGAGACCGTGTCTTCGAGCGGGGTGAGGCGATAGAGGTCCTCGAGGATCGCCTCGGGCGACACTCCACTCTTGAGCTCGATAACGAGCTGCAGCCCATGCTCGCCATCGCTCAGGTCGACCACGTCGGAGATACCTGTCAGTCGCTTGGCGCCCACGGCGTCTTTGATTTTCTCGATGACGCGTTCGGGGCCCACATTGGGAGGTAGTTCGGTGACGACGATGCCGCGGCGTCGTGGAGTCACGTGCTCTATGCGTGTGCGGGCGCGTACGCGGAAACTGCCACGGCCTGTGGCGTAGGCATCGGCGACACCGTCGAGACCCACAATGACGCCGCCGCCGGGGAAGTCGGGCCCTGGGACAAGCCGGCGGAGATCTGCCAGGGTTGCACTCGGCGAGGCGAGCAGATGACGGGCGGCCGCGACCACCTCGACGAGATTGTGTGGGACCAGGGTTGTGGCCATTCCCACGGCGATCCCGCTGGCCCCGTTGACAAGCAGATTGGGGAACGCCGCGGGGAGAACCACCGGCTCGCGCTCGCGCCCGTCGTAGTTGAGAGTGAAGTCCACGACATCCTCATCGAGGGATGCGGTCAGGTCCAAGGCGGCGGGGGCGAGTCGCGCCTCCGTGTAGCGCATCGCCGCGGGTCCGTCATCGGGAGTGCCGAAGTTCCCGTGCCCGTCGACGAGGGGGAGTCGCAGAGAGAAGGGTTGAGCAAGCCGCACCAGTGCGTCGTAGATAGCGGAATCACCGTGTGGGTGAAGCCGACCCATGACCTCCCCGACGACGCGCGCCGACTTGACGTGGCCGCGATCGGGGCGGAGCCCCATCTGCGCCATCTGAAAGAGAATGCGCCTCTGGACAGGCTTCAATCCATCGCGTGCGTCTGGGAGCGCACGTGCGTAGATAACCGAGTAGGCATACTCCAAGAACGAGACGCGCATCTCCTCGGAGACATCGACATCCGTCGTACGCGTCGGGTCGGCACCTGTGCCGCGAGCCATCGCTCTCCTTCCCCGGGTCCGTCATTCTCTCAATCGGGGAACTCCGGTGCAGGACCGACACGTGTGGCGCAGACGGCTGCGAGCTGATTGCCGGCCACAGCGGAGTCGGCGACACTCGCGCCGTCTACCCAGGCATGGAGGAAACCGGCTGCAAAGGCATCACCCGTACCCGTGGAATCGACCATCCGCACGGGAATCGCGGAAGCGGTCCCCGTGTCTCCCCCCGCGCTCCACCGGGCACCTTCTGCCCCCATCTTCACCACGACGACGCACTCACGCGGCATTGCCCATCGCTCGTTGAGTGCGCGCCACTCCTCGTCGTTGGCGAAGACGATGTCGACACGGGCTAGCAGGGCCAGGAGGGGGTCCAGGTTCTCACGCACGAGGCTGTAGGAATTGAGATCGATCGACACGCTCATTCCTTGATCGTGTGCACCCTCGATCGCTGCCTCGATGGTTCGCCGAGAATCGTGGCGGAACCACGGGTATGCAGAGACGTGCAGGTGCTCCCCGGTCAGCGCACTGAGACACCATGCCGCGGACAGCGCCGCATTCGCACCCGCATCGGGCAGCATGGTGCGCTCACCATGGGGATCCACGATCACGATGACAGTCCCTGTGGGAGTACCGGGTATGACGTCCAGTTGTGGCTCAACCCTCAAGTGACGTAGCTCCTCCAGGGAGGCCGTGCCGGCACGATCGTCACCGCGAGCCCCCACGAGTCGCACCGCGTGCCCCACATGCGCCAGCCACGCGGCGGTGGCGGTGGCCGATCCGCCGAGTCCCATACGGATGCGAGCCGGGGTATCGCCGGCAGGTACAAGACCAAGGGGTACCGGAACATCCACGTGCACGTTGACATCGCGTGCGATATCCCCGATCACCGTGATGACGCGCGGCAGAGACATCACCGGGAGGCGGCGACGGCGATACGCGCCGCGAGATCTGCGTTATCCACGATCAACTCCGAGTTAACAGTGAGGCTGGCGCCGTGGGTCGCGCGATGGAAATGGTCGAGAAGGAAAGGGGTCACGTCCTTGCCAGAAATACCGCGGTCGTGTGCCCGAGCGAGCCCGTCTGCAAGGACGGCGTCGTGGAGATCGGGATCGAGCTGCGCGGTGACCGGAATCGGGTTGCCGACGACGAGTGCGGAGGTCACTCCAATCTCGGCACGGACACGCATCATGGCTGCGACCTCGCCTGGATCCTGAACCGTCCAGGTGACATCGTGACCAGAATCCGACAGGTAGAACCCTGGGAATCGCGACGTTTGGTATCCGACAACAGTCACGTTCAACGTTTCCAGGCGCTCGAGGGTTGCCGAGACGTCGAGGATGGATTTCACACCGGAGCAGACGACGGTGATCGGTGTGGAGCTCAGGGTGGTGAGATCGGCGGATTCATCCCAGCTATCCCGCGCCTGGCGGTGCACACCACCCAGGCCACCCGTGGCGAAAACCGTGAGCCCACACTCCGCGGCGATGAGGCTCGTGGAGGCGACGGTGGTCGAACCACTGCCGCCGCGACCCACGAGTGGCAGGAGGTCACGCACGCTCGCCTTGATGACATCGTCCCGGGTCCCGATCTCGGTGATCTGGTCATCCGTGAGTCCGATTCGGATCCGCCCGTCCAGGATGGCGATGGTCGCCGGCACCGCTCCACGGGAGCGAACAGTCTCGTGCACGAGGGTGGCCACCCGGACGTTCTCCGGGTGCGGCAGTCCGTGGCTGATGATGGTCGACTCCAGAGCCACGACGGGAGCTCCGGCCGAGAGCGCCTCCGCCACTTCAGGGGCAAGAACGAACGCCGACTTCACAGTGAGACAGTAGCGGTGGCCCCGACTCCCCATCGCAGGATGAGGATTGACAGGATGCGGGTATGGCCTCACCCGCGGCGCGCCAGGCGTTGCGCCACGACATCGAGCGCAGTGGCTATTACCCGGACATCGTGTCGGATGCCCTCGACACGGCGCTCGGGGGTGAGGAACTTCGGTCGTATGTGGTCCACCACGAAGCCACTTTCGACCGCGACGAGCTTCGTCGGCATGTCACTGTGCTGGCCCTCACGCCCACCAGGCTCATCGTGGGACACACGGACGACCATGCGTCGGAACAGCCAGAGGTTCCGGCCTATGCAAGCACGTCCACGGAGGCCGTCCGCCTCGAGCGTGTCGACTCTGTGGTGGTGACGCGCGTTGTCCCGGATCCGACCTCGTACCGCCTCGGCGGTCCGGCGTCCGAAGTTGTCCTCACCATCGGGTGGGGTGCGGTGAGCCGAATCGAGCTGGAGCCCGCGACCTGCGGTGACCCTGCGTGCGACGCGGATCATGGGCTCACCGGCACCTCGAGTAACGACGACTTCTCCCTCCGGGTGAGTACCGCTGCCGATGGTTGGGATGTTGTTGCACAGGTTCTCGCCTTCGCCGCCGAGTTGTCCCACGCGACAAGTGCCCGACTTCGCTGAGGCGTCTCTCGCCGACGTCCTTCCGAGCGCGGCCGCGGCCATGGGATGTCCGGGGTTCCGTGACGTCTTCGGCCTGGGGAGACCTTCCGCCCTCATCTGCCTGCTCGTGGACGGCTTGGGCTATGGGGCGTTGATGCGCCAGGGTCCCGACTGGCTGGCAATGGGTCGCGTCCAGGAAATCTCCTCCGTCCTCCCCACCACGACGGCGGTGGCGCTGACCTCGTTGGGGACCGGGTCCATGCCCGGGACGCACGGCATGGTCGCGGCGTCGTTCGTGCTCCCCGAGACGGGGCAGGTGTTGTCACCGCTGCACTGGGGGAGTGAACCCATCCCCGAAGCTATTCAGGTCGAGCCGACGATCCTGGAAGTGATGTCGCGCCATGGAATCGCGTGTCACACGGTCGGCCCCATGGAATACGCCCACAGTGGCCTCACTCGCGCCGCACTCCGCGGGCCGGCGTATCACGGTGCCCGGGAGATCCGGGACTACGTGGACCAGATTCAGCGAATCCAGGATTCTGGTGCACCAAGTTTCACGTATGTCTACTGGCCGGAGCTCGACCGCATCGGTCATGCCCGCGGCGTGGGGCATCCGGAGTGGCGTGCAGGCCTCGACCGCGTGGGGCTGCTGTTGTCCGGGATCCGGGACGTACTCCGCTCGGAGGCCCTGCTCATGGTGACGTCTGACCACGGCATGGTGAACTGCCCGCCGGAGCGGCGTCTGCGCTGGGATGACATGTCCGAACTCCATCAGGGCGTCGCCCTCGTTAGTGGGGAGCCACGCTGCCGTCTCGTGTACCTGGAGAGCGGCACTGACCTGGCCGAGACGGTGCGCAGATGGCGAGAGCGCCTGGCCCCGGACTTCGACGTCCTGACCCGGCGTCAGGTACGCGATTCGGGTCTCATGGGGGCTTTCGAGGGATTCGCCTCCGAGCGTCTCGGTGATCTACTCGTCCTGGCAACGGGTGATGCCATGGTGAGCTGCCCCAGTATCGACCCGCGCATCTCGTCCCTTCCCGGACAGCACGGTTCCTGGACCGACGAGGAACGCTGGGTGCCACTCGCGGTGTTAACTCGGGACTGAAGCGCTGCGTGTGTCAGGATTCCGCGGTGGCGGAGCTGATTTTCTATGCGGGCACCATGGATTGTGGAAAGTCGACGCTCGCGCTGCAGACGGACCACAACCACAGGTCGCGTGGACGCAGCGGGCTGGTCTTCACGAAGTTGGATCGGGCGGGCACGAACCAACTCTCGAGTCGGCTCGGACTCGCCGTCGACGCCGTCGAGGTTGACGACGCGGTGGACTTCCGCCGAATCGTCGTGGACCTCCTGTCCACGGGCGAGCGGGTGGACTACCTCATCTGCGATGAGGCTCAGTTCTACTCCGAGGAGCACGTCGAGCAGCTCGCTCGTGTGGTGGATGAATTGGCCATTGACGTCTACGCCTTCGGCATCATGACGGACTTCCGCACGCGTCTGTTTCCGGGGTCCGCACGCCTCGTGGAGTTGGCGGATCGTGTGCACGTTCTCCAAGTCGAGGCACTGTGCTGGTGTGGCGCCCGCGCCATTCACAATGCCCGAACGCTCAACGGTGAAATGACCACCGAGGGTGACCAAGTGCTCGTCGGGGACGTCTCCCATGGGCCGGGCGCCGCTTCGGTCGCGTACGAGGTGTTGTGCAGGCGCCACTACCGTTCCCGGCTCACAGCGGCACGTGCCTCGCGCGAGCATGTATCGCCCCAGCCGCTTCCCTTCGCGACCTAGTCCTCCGAGCGAGTGGCTCCGAAGAGGATTTCATCCCAACTCGGCACCCGCGCACGACCCCGACGACTCTTCTTCGCGGTGCGCGGTTCCTCGTTCTGTGCAGTCGACAACGGTGGAACGGTTGGCGGCGGTTGCACGGGTGGAGTCGGGACGGCCATGAGTGTGGGTCGCTCCGCGACGGGTGTCAGGGTGGGTGCGGGGGCAGGCTCGGCGACCGCCACGTCCACACCGAGGATCCGTGATGCTCCGGTGTCCACCGCCTGGACCGAACGTCCCGCCGGATCGTAGATCCATGTCGCGTGCTGACGATCGAGTGACGCGGTCACCCGCCAGCGTCCGTCCTCAGCGCGATACGCGTCCCAGGTCGCCCCTCGCCAGGTGTCAGCCACCAGATCCAGGAGGACTGTGGTGCCTGTGGTGCCTCGGACGTACGCACGCTGGGCAAGCTCGACGATGTAGGCCCGCTCCCGCAGCGGTGGTTCGGCGTAGCGGGCGACCTTGTCCGCCGGCCAGCCGGTCTCCGACACGACATCCTCCACCGACGCGCCCGCTCGCACGCGCGCCTGGATCTCTCGGGGACTGAGCGTCTGCAGGGTGACTCCTCGGTCGGGTTAGGGCGACAACCTATCGCGAGATTCCAGTGCTGGGGGAAGAGCACCGGGTATTGGATCCTCGACCCACGACACCGCGGGTTCCGGAATCTCGTCGCGCAGATGGCGGTCGATGTAGCGGAAGGCCGCGAGGCCCAGAATCGCACAGAACACAGCGCCGGCCCACGCGAACCCGAACGCCATCCGGGTGCCCTGGGCATCGACGATGGCGCCAGCGGACGCGGAACCCACCGCGAACCCCACGGAGAGCCCTGCGGTGACCCAGGTGAGGCCCTCCGTGAGTAACCGTGGCGGGACCAAGCGCTCGGTGACCGAGAAGAGGCTGATCAGAGTCGGGGCGATGCTCATACCCGCCAGGAAGGCAACGACCATCAGCCACGGCACGGATGAGACGGCAAGGGCCGGGATCATCACCACGGACAGCAGCGCAGCGGTATTCCGCAACTGAACACCGAGGCTGGACTTCCAGCGACGCGAGCCGAAGTAGAGGCCGCCCACAAGGGATCCACCCGCCCACAGGGCGAGCACCACTCCGGCCGCCCCGGCACTACCCGCCTGTTCCGTGAAGGCAACGGTGGAGACATCGAATGCTCCGAAAAGTACGCCGAGGCCGAGCGCGACAAGGATCGCTATCGGGATGCCAGGCGTGACGAGCGCAGAGCGACCCGACGTATGTCCCGACGACCGGTGGAGGGGCGGCTGGGTTGCGCGTTGCCCTCCGAGCCACCAACTACCGATGAGCAGGAGGGCTGCGGACAGCAACAGCGGTGTCGGGGTCCACAACGAGACCGCAGTCATGGCGCCCACGAGTGGGCCGATCGAGAAAATCAACTCATCGACGATGCTCTCCCAGGCGAACCCTGCACGCCGGATGTCGGGGGTCGGGGATACGGATGCCCACCGCGCTCGAACGAATGATCCGACCGTCGGCTGGCATAGGGCGGTGAGGGTGACAAAGATCCATGCAGACCACCGGGGGAGTGGTCCCATGATGCTGAGGACGAAGCCGATCATCGCCACACCAGAGACGACCGGAAGGGCAAGTAAGACGCCACGTTGCCCGTGAACATCCGCCCAGCGACTACTCAGGATCCCTCCACCCGCGGAGCACACGGCGTAGACCGCTGAGAGGGCGCCCGCGAGCGCGTACGAGCCGGTCGTGATGCTGACGAGGAGGACGATTCCAAGACCGTTGAGAGCAAGGGGTAGGCGTGCAATGAATGCCGCTCCCGTGAAGGCGGCCGTCCCGGGCACATCTAGGGCTGCTCGGTAGTTCGCGATCACGAGGCACCGTACCGCGTGATAGTCACGAACGGCAGGATGTGTCCGTGGAAACGATGCCGCTTGCGACGCTCCTCGACATGCATGAGTGTGCCCGTCTCGCATGGGAGGTGGCGAACGACGCGGGAACATTCCTCAGGGATGAGCGCCCGGATGAGCTCGAGGTCTTTAGCAAGTCAACACCTACGGATGTCGTTACCGCGATGGACCGCTCCTCCGAGAGCATGATCGTGAGCCGCATTCGGAGTACGCGCCCCAATGACGGCATACTCGGCGAGGAGGGTAGTTCGCGTTCGGGCACCTCGGGTGTCACATGGATCATCGATCCACTTGATGGAACGGTGAACTACCTGTTCGGAATCCCCACCTGGGGCGTGTCGGTGGGCGTGCAGACGGACGGCGTCGGTGATGTGGGTGTGATCGCCATACCGGACCTTCACGAGTCGTATGTGGGAATCCGCGGTTCGGGTGCCTGGCGCATCCGTGGGGATGGTGCGGAGCGAATCGTGGGTCGTCCTACGGCAAGCCTGGATCAAGCCCTCGTGTCGACCGGATTCGGTTACGCACCTGACCGACGTCTATCTCAAGTATTGGTGCTCGAAGGGGTAATCGCGCACGTGCGCGATATCCGACGAACCGGATGTGCAACGATCGATTTCACATGGCTGGCATCCGGTCGCATCGACGCGTACTACGAGCGCGGCATCCATCCCTGGGACTATGCAGCTGGACTCGTGATCGTGGAGGAGGCCGGGGCACGAACCTGGACTACGTCGACTCCGGAGAGTGGAACCACCGTTGTGTGCGCGATGCCTGCCATATTTGACGAACTCCGTGACCGACTTCTCGCACTCGGAGTCGATCAGGGGCCCTGAGTCAGTCGAGTCGCTTGAGTTAGGCCCCGTAACCAAGCACCTGCCTGACAAACGCCTCGACAATGTGGGTGGAGTCATCCGGACCAACAACCTCGTTGGTGATGGTCGCAGGAACCCCGAGTGCCCGGGCCCCGGTGGGAACGACTCGACCCTCGGGCACCAGGGCCGATGCTCCTACCAGGGCATGCGGTCCGATCTGTGCGCGAGCAAGGACGACCGCCCCACTCCCGATGAGGGAATCGTCGTGCACGTGACATCCCTCGAGGTGTGCATTGTGTCCGATCGTGCACCGGTTGCCCACGATCGTGTCTGCGGTTCCCGTGCAATGGAGCACGGCACCGTCCTGGATTGAGGTCTGTTCGCCGACCACGATCCGGCCGTGGTCGCCACGTAGGACGGCTCCTGGCCACACACTGGACTCCGATCCGATGACGACGTCTCCGATGATCACTGCCTCGGGACTGATGAACGCATCGGGGGCGATTCTCGGCTCTCGATCTCCCAGGGCATAGACGGCCACCACACGATCCTGCCAAATCGGACACCCCGGAGGGCACCCACCTGGGTCATGGGGCACAATCTGCCCGCATCCGGAGGCAGGAGGGGAGCGATGGCCACCGATTACGACGCACCACGCAAGACCGACGAGGAACTTGCCGAGGACAGCCTTGAGGAACTCAAGGCACGTCGTGCGGAGAAGTCCTCGGGCGCGGTTGACGTCGATGAGGCCGAACTCGCCGAAACTCTCGAGCTTCCCGGAGCGGATCTCTCGGATGAGAACCTTGCAGTTCGCGTTGTGCCAAAGCAATCCGACGAGTTCACGTGCATGTCCTGCTTCTTGGTTCACCATCGCAGCCAGTTGCATCACGAGGGCAAGAAGGGCCCCATCTGCACCGAGTGCGCCTAGGGGCTAGTCCATCCACCGAGCGGTGGCGCGGTAGACCGCGACTTCCGCGACCGCCGCGGCTGCGGCCGTGACCGCCGTCCAGATGAGCGTTGATGCAAGCCGGGTGTTTGGATCGCGCGAATCGGGCGCAGCGTGTCCCGTTGTGCGCTTGTAGCCCTGATTCAGCATCTTGCGCACGATCATCGTTGCACCGATGGCAACCAAGGGCGCAACCACGTGAACCATCGGATTCACGCGCGTGGGCTCGACTGAGTTCTGTGCCATCACACATCCCTTCCAGGCGCGAGTCTGTCATGTGGGCCATGCATCGTGGCCTCGAGGATCGCCTGCGCGAATGCCTCTCGATGACGTGAGCTCACAAGCCAGTGTGCGTGAGGGTCGGATGCATCATCGAGGGACACAAGAACACCCTCCCGGCACGCCCAGGGCCGCACGGCCAGGAACGTGGCCCCTGGCGGGGAGCGGAGCGCCATACGCATCTCAGTCCCACCCAGGGTGCGAACCCCGCTGATGGACGCCCGCGGCAGGAACGCTCGATCGACGTGCACTCCGGACGGGGAAACGGTGATCGTTGACACAGTGGCGCCGACGACGAGAACCATGAGTAGTACGCACCCGAAAAACATGGAGACGCCCCAGACAGGGCCCAGTGCGAACGCCAGTGCCCATGCCAGCATCACGGCGACTCCGAGCATGAGCATCCACACCCACGCCGCGGGCCAGAGTCGTTCTCGGTACGTCATATCCATCCTCACTAGAGTCCACGTACACCCCGATCGAGGTGTGACCAGAGGGGAACCCGTGGACGTGGACCTACTGATTGAGCGCCTCCATCCTCGCGCAGTTCTCCCGGAGCGTGCCCACCCGGGCGACGCTGGCTGGGACCTTCGGGCGGTAGAGAGCTGCACCCTCAGCCCCGGTACACGTGCCGACGTAGGTACCGGGCTCGCCATCGCCCTCCCTGCAGGATTCGTCGGACTCGTCCATCCGCGCTCCGGCCTCGCCCTACGGCACGGCGTGACCATTGCGAACGCACCTGGCACGATCGATGCGGGCTACCGTGGTGAGATTCGCGTAATCCTGGTCAACCTCGGCGAGTCGGAATGGACCTGCGAGGTGGGTGACCGGATCGCCCAACTCCTGGTCACTCAGGTCCAGGTACCCCGGATTACCGAGGTGTCCGCGCTGCCCGGTAGTGACCGAGGGGACTCCGGCTTCGGGTCCACCGGCCTGCGATAGTGGTGCCGTGACCCATGATTCCCGGCCTGCGGGACCGCGCGACATCAACGACGTCGATCCGGGCGAGGTCCTAGAGCGCACGAACCTGGGCTCGATGATCGTGCCCGCCATCCCGGGACTTCAGGTGCAGGTGCAGGCGGACCAGAAGACCGGTGTCATCACCCAGGTCACGTTCGCCTTGCCCGAGGGAGCGGTGCAGGTTCATCCCTACGCCGCGCCCCGTAGTGGCGGACTCTGGGAAGACGTCCGTGCGCAGTTGAAGTCCTCGATTAACGCCGCTGGCGGCCTGGTGGAAGAACGCGAGGGTCCCTTCGGAATCGAGTTGGTTGCACAGGTCAAGGACGACAATGGTGCTCTTCAGCCAGCCCGGTTCGTCGGAGTCGAGGGCGTCCGGTGGTTCGTCCGCGGGGTGTTCATCGGTGGAGCGGCCCGGGACCCGGAATCCGCGCGTGCCCTCGAGGATGCCTTCCGTGAGGTCATCATCGTGCGAGGAGATACAGCCCTTCCGGTGGGAGCACCGCTTCCCCTGCGGATGCCGAATGCATCACCCGAGCCCGTTCCGGCGCCCCCCGATCCATTTGTGCGCGGACCCGAGATCACCGAGACTCGATGACGCCGGAGGCCGAATCCGTCACGCCCGTGAGTGCATGCGCGCCGGGATCTGTCGTCGAGGTGTCCGGGGTCATCTCGAGCGTCTGCGTACCCCCGCGCGAGGCGGCGCCGACTCTTGAGATCGAAGTTTCCGACGACACGGGGAGGCTCACGGTGGTGTGGCTGGGTCGTCGCGCGATTCCGGGGATCGAGGCGGGCAGGCGCATCATCGTGAGGGGTCGATTAACGCATGGTGCGGCACGCCTCGTCATCTACAACCCGACGTATCGACTGCGCCCCCACGAGGTGACCGGTGGCTGAGTCCGAGGAAGAATCACGCGAGGACCTGCACGCCGAGCGGATCATTCTCGATCGCGCGATCGGTGGATGGCGGGGGATGCTGGACTCCGGACTGCCCACGGCTGTCTTCGTCACGGCGTACACAGTGACCGGTCAACGGCTGCCGATCTCCCTGATCGCGGCAGTTGCCGTGGCGCTGATTCTCGCCGTGCTCCGGCTGATCCAGCGGAAAAGCCTGCAGCAGGTTCTTGCTGGGCTGGCTGGCGTCGTGATCGCAGCAGCGTTCTCCGCCTTTACCGGCAGGGCGGAGGACTTCTTCCTCCCGGGCGTCATCACGAACGCGGTCTATGGCACCGCGTTCCTGATATCCATCGTGGTGGGCTGGCCTCTCCTCGGTGTGATCGTCGGACTCCTGACCGGACAGGGAATATCCTGGAGGGCGTCACGGGAACTCCGCCGCGTCTTCTCTGCTGCCTCCTGGATCTGGGTGGGCCTGTTCTTTGGACGTCTAATCGTCCAGGGTCCCCTGTACCTCGCGGGGGAGGTGGAGCTCCTCGGCATCGTGCGGATCGTGCTCGGGTGGCCGGCATTCATTGCTGCCGCGTACTTCACGTATGTGGTCCTGGCTCCCACCTATCGGCAGATGCGGGAGAAGAAGATCTAGGCGTGACCGAGGAGCCGCTGGAGGGCCGGTTCCTGATCCGGAACCGCGACGAAGAGCAATTCGTCGCCCACTTCCAGCGGGTCATCCTGCGATGGTGTGATCACGTGCGGGCCTCGCACGATCGCCACCAACGCGGTGTCGGGGGGCCACTCCTGGTCACCCACTCGCCCACCGACAACGGGGGAGTCCATCGACAGGGTGATCTCGACGAGATTTGCCTCACCCTGACGGAATGTGAAGAGACGTACGAGGTCTCCGACGCTGACGGCCTCCTCGACAAGTGCCGACAACATGCGTGGTGTTGAAACCGCAACGTCTACGCCCCAGGACGCATCGAACATCCACTCGTTCTTGGGGTGATTCACACGGGCGACGACTCGGGGCACCCCGTATTCTGTTTTCGCCAAAAGAGACACCACGAGATTCACCTTGTCATCGCCCGTGGCCGCGACCACAACCTGACACTGCGTCAACTCCGCATCCTCAAGAGCAGCAATCTCGCAGGCGTCGGCGAGTAACGTGGATGCACCCTCCACGACGCCTGGCCGCGCCAACTGCGGGTCCTTGTCGATCAAGAGGACCGAGTGTCCATTCGAGACGAGCTCACGCGCAATCGCTCGACCCACCTTGCCGGCGCCCGCGATGACGACCTTCACCGTGCCGGACCCTTCTCGCACATGGTCTCCACGAGAGTCCGGTCTGCCGGGGCGAGCAACAGGTGCACGAGATCGCCCTGCTGAAGAACCGTGTCGGCATCGGGCAACAGAGCGGTCCCGTAACGAGTCACGAATCCCAGGCGTGCAGGGACCGCCGCTTCAATCTCTGCTGCCCGGCGCCCCAGCCACGCGGAACCGATGTGAACCTCGGCCAGCATCATCGTTCCACTTGCGTCCACGTACTCGGGGGCGGCGCCTGACGGGAGGAGTTGACGCATGATCTGCCCGGCTGTCCACGAGACAGTGGCCACCGTGGGAATCCCAAGGCGTTCGTACACCTCGGCGCGACCGGGATCGTAGATGCGCGCGACCACATGCGGGACGTTGTAGGTTTCCCGCGCCACACGCGCAGAGAGAATGTTCGTGTTATCGCCGCTACTCACGGCCGCGAAACCATGCGCACGGGTGATCCCCGCGCTTTCGAGGGTCTCGCGGTCAAAGCCGATTCCGGTCACTGTTGTGCCGCTGAACGTCTCCCCGAGCCGCCGGAATGCCTTCGCGTCCATGTCGATGACCGCAACCGAGTGACCCTGATCGTCCAGCCGATGCGCCAGCAGCGACCCGACACGCCCACAACCGAGAATCACGATGTGCACGGCGCACACGCTACACGCGACGTGAGGAAGGTCTAGTGTGTGGCAACGTGTCCGTCGCCGATGGAGTGAAGCGGCTCTTCGTAGGCCGTGCCCTGCGAAGCGAGCATCTGGGTCATACCCTGCTTCCCAAGCGCATCGCGCTCCCGGTCTTCGCGAGTGACGCCCTTTCGTCGAATGCGTATGCGACGCAGGAGATCCTGATTGTGCTGACACTCGGGGGAGTGTCACTGCTTGCTTACGGCCCGTGGATCGCGGTCGCGGTTGTCGTGCTCTATTTCACCGTAATCGCGTCCTACCGGCAGAACGTGCGGGCGTACCCGAGCGGGGGTGGGGACTACGAAACCGTTTCGGCCAATTTGGGGCCCAAATGGGGAGTTCTCGTCGCAAGTGCTCTTCTGATCGACTACGTCCTGACCGTGGCGGTCTCCGTATCGGCGGCGATCGCCAACCTTGGTTCCACGTTTCAGTTCGTCAGTGACCACAACGTCTGGTTCGCGGTGGGGACCGTCATCCTGATCACGTTCATAAACCTCCGTGGTGTGAAGGAGTCAGGGTCGCTTTTCGCAATCCCCACCTACCTCTTCATAGCAAGTGTCTTCATCATGATCGGCACAGGGATTTTCCGGGTCCTGCGTGGCGATGAGATGTTGGCGGAGAGTGCCGCCTGGGAGGTCATTCCAGATTCTGCGTTCGCCGGACTTGCCTTGGCATTCCTTCTGGCTCGCAGCTTCTCATCTGGCACCACCGCGCTCACCGGAATCGAGGCAGTCGCGAATGGTGTGCCGCAATTCCGGGAACCAAAGTCTAAGAACGCGGCGTCAACGTTGCTCCTCCTCGGCGTTTTGTCCATGACCATGTTCGTGGGCCTCACGTGGCTCGCGCTCACCACCCAGGTCAAGGTGACCGAGTCGAACGCCAGCTTGATCGGTCTCCCGGAAGGTCAGGATCAGAAGACCGTCATCGTCCAGATCGCCGGTGCCGTCTTCGGCAACCAACTGTGGGCGGTCGTTGTGATCGCCTTGGTGACGGCTCTCATACTGGCTCTCGCCGCCAACACTGCTTTCAACGGTTTTCCTGTCCTGGGCTCGATCCTCGCTCGGGACGGCTACCTGCCCCGTCAGCTGCACACCCGGGGGGATCGACTCGCGTATAGCAACGGCATCCTCACGTTGGCACTCCTCGCCGTCATCCTGGTCATCGTCTACCAGGCCGACGTCACGGGCTTGATCCAGCTCTACATCATCGGAGTCTTCACTGCCTTCTCGTTAAGCCAGTTCAGCATGATCCGGCATTGGAATCGGGCCCTCCGCGGCGCCTCGGCGGCCGAGCGAAGCCAGATGATCAGATCACGCCTCATCAATGGTTTCGGTTTCGTGCTCACTTCCCTCGTGTTGGTGATCATGCTGGTGACCAAGTTCACGCGCGGGGGCTGGATCGTCGTCGTCGCTATTCCGATTCTGGTATTCATCATGTGGTCGATCAATCGACACTACGCCAGGGTTCGCGTCGAGCTTGCGACGGTGACATCGGACAAGATGGTGCTACCGGCCCGCGTTCACACGCTCGTCCTCGTCTCCAAGATCCACAAGCCCACCCTCCGCGCGCTGGCCTACGCCCGGGCGACACGTCCCACGGTGCTTGAGGCTGTCACCGTCAATGTGGATGCCGTGGACACTCGTGACCTGGTTGCCGAGTGGGGTCGCCGGGAGATTCCCGTGACACTCCGGGTGCTTGATTCTCCCTACCGCGAGGTCACACGCCCGATCATCGACTACGTACGTTCCATCCGCTCGGATAATCCACGGGACCTCATCACGGTGTTTATCCCCGAGTACGTGGTGGGTCACTGGTGGGAGCAACTGCTGCACAATCAATCTGCTCTCCGTCTCAAGAGCCGCCTTCTGTTCATGCCCAATGTCATGGTCACGAGCGTGCCGTGGCAGCTGGAGTCGAGCGACGCCCGATCAGCCGACGGTGAGTGACCGCGGCACCGAGCTCGATCTCGGCAGGTGGGTCCCAGGAGGGGCCTGCATCGCGCATGCAGAGGGCACAACGTGGTTTGTTCGCTTCGGCATCCCTGGAGAGCGCGTGCGGGTTGTCGTGACGCGTCGGGCGCGCGGAGTGGTGTTCGCGGATGTCACGTCCGTGATCTCTCCATCTCCCGCTCGCACCGATCCGGCATGCAGATCGTTCGGCCCGGGATTGTGCGGTGGATGCGACCTCCAGCACGTCAGCCTCGAGGATCAGCGGCGTTCCAAGCGAGATGTGGTGGTGGACTGTCTTACGCGTCTCGGAGGCATGGGGCTCGACCACCTCAAGGAGTGCGTGACCGAGACCACGTCGATTCCCGGAGATGCGGGTGGACTGGGGTGGCGGACCCGCATGACCGCACTCCGAACCGTCGGGGGAGTCGGGATGCATCGAGCCCGCTCCCACGAGATCGTCGAGGTCACGGAGTGCCCGATTGCCGACGACCGAGTTCTCCCATCCGTGATGCGCGACGTCCGACCGGGCGAGGAGTTCCGGGCCGCCATCGGGAGTGACGGCATCGTGAGGTTCGAGGCTCAGGGGGGCTCGCCGAGTGTGCGAGAGGCCGTCACCACCCCGGTGGGAACGGAGAGCTGGTCGTTACCTGTCGGCGCGTTCTGGCAGGTACACAGTGGATTCGCGCAGTACCTGGGGGACACCGTCGTGGGTCTCGCCGGCTCGGTCACCGGGGAGACGTGGTGGGACCTCTATGCGGGAGCCGGGCTTCTCACCGCGTTCCTCGCTGGCGCAGGCGCGTCCCGAGTCGACTCGGTCGAGTCCGATGGCCGCGCCTGCAGCGCGGCACGCCGCACGTTTCACAATCGACCTGACGTCGTACTCCACCACGCGAAGGTCGCAACGTGGCTGGCAGATCAAGCCCAGCCCCCGCATGGAGTGGTGGTGGATCCACCACGGAGCGGATGCGGGCCCGAGGTTACACGCCAGTTGATGTCCCTCCCGATACCGCGGATCATCTACGTTGCCTGCGATCCGGCTGCACTGGCCCGCGATGTCCGCATCCTCCGATCCGGGGGATACGAGGTTCAGCGTGTCGTCCCCATTGACGCCTTCCCCATGACCCACCACGTCGAGACCGTCGCGCTCCTCGCATTCACGCATCGGTTATCTTGACGTCTCGACATCATGGAGGTCTGGTGACGCACCCCGATTCATTCAATGCCCGTACGACCATGCGACTTGCGGGCCACGAGGTCGAGGTGTTTCGAATCTCCTCAGTTCCAGGCTGGGAGACGTTGCCCTACACCCACAAGGTCCTCCTGGAGAACCTCCTCCGGACGGAGGATGGAGCCAATGTCACCCGGGAGACAATCACGGCTCTCGGCTCCTGGGATCCCCGCAGCGAGCCCACGCAGGAGATCCAGTTCACCCCCGCCCGCGTCGTCATGCAGGACTTCACCGGGGTTCCGGTCGTCGTCGATCTGGCCACCATGCGCGAGGCGGTTTCCGATCTCGGCGGCGACCCATCGACGATCGAACCCCTTGCCCCTGCGGAACTCGTGATCGATCACTCCGTCATCGCCGACTTCTTTGGCACCGGCGATGCAGAGACACGGAATGTCGAACTCGAGTACGAGCGGAACCGAGAGAGGTATCAGTTTCTCCGCTGGGGCCAGGCAGCGTTCGAGGAATTCAAGGTGGTACCCCCGGGCACCGGCATCGTCCACCAGGTGAACATCGAATCGCTTGCACGCGTTGTGATGGTGCGTCGCGGGCAGGCGTACCCCGACACCGTCGTGGGAACCGACTCGCACACCACCATGGTCAACGGACTCGGGATCCTCGGCTGGGGTGTCGGAGGTATCGAGGCGGAAGCGGCGATGCTCGGACAGCCGGTGTCGATGCTGATCCCGCGAGTCGTCGGCTTCAAGCTCACCGGTCAGCTGCCCGAGGGGGCCACCGCGACGGATCTGGTTCTGACCATCACTCAGATGCTCCGGAAGCACGGTGTGGTCGGGAAGTTCGTCGAGTTCTACGGCGATGGTGTCACGCACGTCCCCCTGGCCAATCGCGCCACCATCGGCAATATGAGCCCGGAGTACGGCAGTACCGTCGCGATTTTCCCGATCGACCAGGCAACCCTGGACTATCTGAGGTTGACAGGCCGCGATGAGAACCACATCCAGGTCGTCGAGGAGTACGCACGCGTGCAGGGTCTGTGGCATGACCCTGCTCACGAGCCCCGTTACTCCGAGTACGTGGAACTTGACCTCTCCACGGTCCAACCGAGCCTCGCGGGACCCCGTCGGCCACAGGACCGTGTGCTCCTGACGGATGCGCGGAACTCCTATCGCGAGGCGCTGGAGGGATTCACGGACACCCCGGCCGCCGAAGTGCGAACCGCGATCCACGGAGAGCCGGTGAGTGTCCGGCACGGGGCAGTCGTGATCGCGGCAATCACCTCGTGCACCAATACCAGCAATCCCTCCGTGATGATCGCTGCAGGACTCGTGGCCAAGCGGGCCGTGGAGCGAGGACTGAGTCGTAAGCCCTGGGTAAAGACGACCCTGGCCCCCGGGTCGAAGGTTGTGACGGACTATTACGACCGCGCGGGCTTGACCCCGTATCTCGACAAGCTCGGATTCGAGACCGTGGGCTACGGGTGCACCACCTGCATCGGGAATTCGGGTCCACTGATTCCCGAAGTCAGCGCTGCGGTCAACGAGGCGGACCTGGCCGTGGTGTCCGTGCTCAGCGGGAATCGGAATTTCGAGGGTCGGATCAATCCCGATGTGAAAATGAATTATCTCGCCTCTCCGCCCCTCGTCGTGGCGTATGCGATTGCAGGCACCATGGACATCAATCTGTTGAACGAACCCCTCGGGATCGATCCGGAGGGCGCTCCCGTCATGCTCTCGGACATTTGGCCGTCGACATCGGAGGTTCAGCAGGTCATCGACTCCACCATCTCGCCGGAGATGTTCGTAACGAGATATCGGGATGTCTTCGCCGGTGATGATCGGTGGCGTGCACTGGAGACCCCCGAAGGAGAGCTCTTCACATGGGATCCGTCGTCCACGTACGTTCGTAAGCCACCGTACTTCGACGGCATGACGGCTGAGCCTTCCCCGGTGCGCGACATCCGCGGTGCACGCGTGCTGGCGGTCCTCGGCGACTCGGTGACAACCGATCACATCTCGCCGGCCGGCACGATCAAGGTCGATAGCCCGGCCGGTGCGTACTTGATCGCCCACGGCGTCGACCGCAAGGATTTCAACTCCTACGGGTCCCGTCGCGGAAATCACGAGGTGATGATCCGTGGAACCTTCGCCAACATCCGGCTGCGCAACCGGATGGTGGACGGCGTCGAAGGCGGATTCACGCTGGATCTCACACGTCCGGACACACCGATCGTGCCCATTTTCGATGCGGCGGAGTCTTATGCCGCGGCTGGCACACCCCTGGTGATCCTCGCCGGAGCCGAGTATGGATCGGGGTCGAGTCGCGACTGGGCCGCAAAGGGCACCGCCCTTCTGGGGGTCAAGGCCGTTATTGCCGAGTCCTACGAGCGAATTCATCGGTCGAACTTGATTGGGATGGGCGTACTTCCTCTGCAGTTCCGCTCCGGTGAAAATGCGGCGACCCTGGGCCTGACAGGCCTCGAGATCTTCGATATCACCGGCGTGGAGGCCCTCAATGATGGAGTCACGCCACGCGTACTCGAGGTAACCGCACGGACACCCGAGGGGAACCCGATTGTCTTCACCGCCGACGTCCGCATCGACACCCCCGGCGAGGCTGACTACTACCGAAATGGTGGGATCCTCCCGTTCGTCCTCCGCTCACTCCTGTGACGTGGCCACGCGATCTGGTGGATGCGGGACATCCTGAGTTTCTCGAACATGCGGAGCGATGGCTTCTGGACCGCTCACCTCCGGAGTGGCGCACGTCGACCCTCCGAGGAGATGTCGCCGCCCTCGCCTGGGCTGTCGCACACCACATGGAGGGTGCCCGGGCAGGTGCCCGACAGGCCTACCGGGAGGCCCGCACCCGCTTCCAGGAGCCGCTCCTCACCCGGGTGCACACCGCCCTGGAGTCCTATGGGGCGCACCTGCTCACGGTGGAGCGCGAGGTAGCTCAGGTCCGACGCGCTCTCGACCGGAGGTCGACCTAGACTCGTAAGGGATAAGGAGGGCCATGGGGCTGTTGGAGGGGATCAGGGACCCGCGCGATGTGCGCGCGCTGAGTCCGGACCAACTCGACGATCTCGCCGCTGAGATCCGCGAATTCCTCGTAGCCAAAGTTTCCGCCTCGGGTGGTCACCTCGGTCCCAACCTGGGCGTGGTGGAACTGACGATTGCCCTCCACCGCGTGTTCCGATCCCCCGAGGACATCATCATCTGGGACACCGGGCACCAGGCGTACGTGCACAAGATCCTGACGGGGCGGGTCGAGGGCTTTGATCGCCTCAGGCAGAGCGAGGGGTTATCGGGTTATCCCAGCCGATCGGAGAGCCCACACGACGTGGTCGAGAACTCCCACGCGTCCACCGCGCTGTCCTACGCCGATGGAATCGCCAAAGCCTGGTCGCTCCGGGGAGTGGCGTCACAGCGGCACGTGGTGGCTGTGATCGGCGACGGCGCACTCACCGGTGGCATGGCGTGGGAGGCCCTGAACAACATTGCCGCCAGCATCCGACCGATGGTCATCGTCGTCAACGACAACGCCCGGTCCTACAGTCCGACCATCGGTGGACTTGCACACCACCTCGCCGCCTTGCGCACCACACGGGGGTACGAGCGCGTCCTGCAATGGGGCAAGTCCGCCGTTCAGCGCACGCCGGTTATCGGCTCACATCTCTACGGAGCCTTGCATGGTGTCAAAAAGGGTGCGAAGGACATGCTGGCTCCGCAGGGCATGTTCGAGGATCTCGGGCTGAAGTACATCGGACCGATCGATGGGCATGACGAGGCGGAGGTTGAGTTCGCGCTCACGCGCGCCCGGGATTTCCGGGCACCGGTCATCGTTCATGTGATCACGCACAAGGGGCAAGGCTACGCACCCGCGGAGAACGATGAGGCGGACCGCTTCCACGGCGTCGGGGTGATCGATCCGGACACGGGCACACCGTTGACCGTGTCGGGACCCACCTGGACATCGGTGTTCTCGGAGACCCTCGTAGGCATCGGCGAGGTTCGTCCCGACGTCGTTGCGATCACGGCGGCGATGCTGGGACCCACCGGACTCGAACCCTTCGCGCGTCGATTCCCCACTCGAACCTACGACGTGGGGATTGCCGAACAGCACGCCGTAACCAGCGCAGCGGGGCTCGCCTTCGGCGGGTTCCATCCGGTCGTGGCTGTCTACGCCACGTTTATCAATCGCGCATTCGATCAGGTGCTGATGGATTGTGCCCTGCATCGCGCAGGTGTCACGTTCGTCCTCGACCGCGCAGGTGTCACGGGTGATGACGGCGCCAGTCACAACGGGATGTGGGACATGGCTCTGTTGCAGATCGTGCCGGGTCTCCGGATCGCCTGTCCCAGGGATGCGGCGACGCTGCGTAGGTTGCTTCGCGAGGCGGTAGATGTGTCGGATGGGCCCACTGTCATCCGCTTCCCCAAGGGTGCCATTGGCGAGGATATGCCTGTAGTCCGGTCGCAGGGGTCCGTCGATGTTCTACATGAGAGCGGCGACAGTGCAGTGGTCGTGTTGGGTATCGGCTCGATGGCTACGACGGCGGTGCAGGTCGCCGATCGGCTACGCGCCCAGGGAATCGGTGTGCGGGTCATCGACCCTGGATGGGTTCGCCCTTTATCGGACGACCTCATCGCATGCACAGCGGACGCGCAACTCGTGGTCACGCTTGAAGATGGTGTGCGCGAGGGTGGCATCGGGTCGGCACTTGGGCAGCGCTTGCGCGACGCTGGAAGTAGCGTGCCCGTGATGACGTTCGGGATCCCTTCGCAGTTCCTGGACCATGCCAAGCGCAGTGAAGTTCTCGCCGCTATCGGACTGACTGCCCAGGACGTTGCCCGTGCGGTCGTGGAGCACATGGCGAGCCACGCGGAAAGCGACGAGGCGGTTGCCCTACCGAGGGACTGACGCGATCCCCGGAGTCAGGAATCGCTTCCCCGTGACCTGTTCCGACACCCCGGTGCGGTCGAGATAGGGCGTCAGGCCGCCGAGCCAGAACGGCCATCCGGTCCCGAGGATCATGCACAGATCGATGTCCTGCGCCTGACCCACCACGCCCTCGTCAAGCATGCGCTGGCACTCGTCCGCGAGTGCATCGAGCACCCGAGAACGAATCTGCTCCGGCGTGGAGCGCGTGTTCCCCTGCTGGAAGAGCGCCACGGCCTCCGGGTCGAGTGACCGTGTTCCATCGGCGCCCCACACCCAGATCCCCGATTTACCCGAGGACGCGAGACGATCGAGGTTCTCGGAGGCGTAGAAGCGGTCCGGGAAGGCATCGTGCATCGCGTGGGTCACGTGAGACGCGACACCAAGCCCGACAAGGGAGATCAGGACGAACGGGCTCATGGGCAGACCGAGCGGCTCCATGGAGGCGTCTGCGTCCTCGAAACTGGAGCCCTCGTCGACCGCCCGAGCTATCTCCGAGAGGAAGCGGATCAGCAGTCGATTCACCACGAAGCCGGGGGCGTCCTTGACCAGGACGCAGGACTTCTTGAGCGACCTGCCGACCGAGAAGGCGGTTGCCAGGGTCGCATCGTCGGTCTCAGGCGTGCGAGCGATCTCGAGCAGTTGCATGACCGCGACAGGATTGAAGAAGTGGAACCCCACCACACGCTCCGGGTGGCGCAGCCCCTGTCCCATCTGCGTCACAGAGAGCGTCGACGTGTTGGACGCGAGGACACACTCCGGGGACACCACCGTCTCAAGTTCGGCGAAGATTCGCTGCTTGAGACCGATCTCCTCGAAAACGGCTTCGATGACGAAGTCACAGCCGGCGAACCCCTCGAGTCCCACCTGACCGCTGACGAGTGCAATGAGGCGATTGGCCTTGTCGGCGCTGATGCGCCCCTTCGACTTCAACTTCTCGATCTCTGCTCGCACATACCCGACACCCTTGTCGACGCGCTCCTGATCGATGTCGGACATGACCCCTGGGACCTCGAGGCGACGCACGAAGAGGAGGGCGAGCTGGGACGCCATGAGCCCAGCTCCGACGATCCCCACCTTCGTGACGGGACGCGAAAGCGCGGGATCCGGTGCGCCCGCCGGCTTCTTCGCCCGCCGCTGGACGAGGTCGAATGCATAGATGCTGGCGCGCATCTCATCGTCCATGACCAGGTCCGCGATCGCCTCGTCTTCCGCGGCAAAGCCTTCATCACGAGTCCGTGTGCGAGCTGCGGCCACGAGATCGAGGGTGCGGTAGGGAGCCGGCGCGGCCCCATGAATCCGTGCATCGACCGTGGCACGACCGGCGTCCACGATGGCCTGCCAGGTATCGGTGTCGACCGAGGGTCGTGCGACAGTCACGCGGCCGGAGATCACGTCTGCGGCCCAGGCCACACTGCGCTCGAGGAACTCCGACGGCGGGAACAGGGCATCCGCCATGCCTAGGTCGACCATGGCGGCCGGAGTCAACTGCTTGTTCAGATTCATCGGGTTCGACACCATCACCTGAAGGGCCTTCTCGGGACCGATGAGGTGTGGCAACAGATAGCAGCCACCCCATCCCGGGACGAGGCCCAGGAACACCTCGGGGAGTGCGAGGCCCGTGGCGCCTGTCGAGACCGTGCGGTACGTGCAGTGGAGGGCGAGCTCCATCCCGCCCCCCATCGCGGCGCCGTTGACGAAGGCGAAGGTGGGGAAGGGGAGTTCGCCGAACTTTCGTAGAACATCGTGGCCGAGACGGGCGAACTGTTCGATCAGTGTTCGGTCGCCGACGGTGCCCAGTGCAGAGATATCGGCTCCCACAGCGAAGATGAAGGGCTTACCTGTGACGCCGAGCCCGACGATCCCCGGGATGGCCGAGACCTGATCCACAGCGTCCGCGAGTGACCGCAGACCCTCGGGACCGAAGGTGCTCGGACGCGTGTGATCCCGGTCGTTGTCCAGCGTGATGAGCCCGAACGTTCCGGTCCCGTCCGGGAGTTCGAAGGTTCGCACGCGCGCGTGCGTGACAACTTCGTCGGGGAAGCCAAGTGTGTTCGCACTCATGAGTTGCCTCCGACGCGTTCCCAGATCACGGTTCCACCCATGCCGAGTCCGATGCACATCGTGGTGATCCCGAATCGAGCGGTGGGGTTCAACTCGAAGTCTTTGGCCAGGTTGGTCATGAGCCGGATTCCCGACGAGGCGAGGGGATGCCCGACCGCGATGGCCCCGCCCAGGGGGTTGACCCGTGGATCCTCATCATCGATGCCGAAATGATCCAGGAAGGCGAGTACCTGCACGGCAAACGCTTCGTTGATCTCAAAGAGGTCGATGTCCTCGATCGTCATACCGGCACGTTTCAAGGCCTTCTCCGTGCTGGGCACGGGTCCCACACCCATCACCTCCGGCTCGACGCCAGCGAAGGCGTATCCGACCATGCGCATCTTTCGGGACAGCCCTAGTTCGCGAGCCACGTCATCTGAGGCGAGGAGAGCAGCGGTAGCTCCGTCCGTGAGCGCGGACGCGTTACCCGCTGTGACGCGACCATGGGGCCGGAACGGAGTTCGCAGCCCGGCGAGGCCCTCGAGGGAGGTCCCCGGACGAGGTCCTTCATCGGCTGTCACCATCGTCCAGCCGAGATCCTGTGCGCGTGCGGCCACGGGCACGAGATCCGCCTGGATCCATCCATTCGCGTACGCCTTCGCGGTCTTCTCCTGCGATCCCACCGCGTACGCGTCGGCCCGGGCCTTCGTGAGGTGCGGGAACCGGTCGTGCAGATTCTCGGCTGTCTTACCCATCAGGAGCGCCTCGGGGTCCACGAGTCGTTCGGCGAGATAGCGAGGATTCGGATCGATTCCCTCGCCCATCGGATGGTGTGTCATGTGCTCAACGCCGCCGGCGAGAGCAATGTAGTACGCCCCCGACATGATCGATCCCGCGAGCGTGGTGACAGCTGTCATGGCCCCTGCGCACCAACGATCGATGGAGTAGCCCGGGACCGACGGTGGCAAGCCGGCAAGCAGCGCAGCAGAGCGACCGATGTTCATCCCCTGATCGCCCGTCTGCGTCGCTGCCGCGATCGCCACGTCGTCGATCCTCTCGACCGGTAGGTGGGGGTTACGACGGAGGAGCTCCTGGATCACCTTGACGACAAGGTCATCGGCGCGGGTTTCGCTGTAGAGGCTCCCGGCTCGGGCGAAGGGGGTACGTGCCCCATCCACGAAGACGACGTCGGTGACTGTTCGGCCCATGGCTCTCCTCGGTCAAGTTACTTGGCAGTAACCTACCGGGCCTCAGCGTCCGTGTCCGCCCATGCCAGTGCGAGCGCGGGCGCCACGAGCTCCACCTGCCACTCCCGCGCTCCGCCGCTCCGGAATGCAGCTGCCGGATCCGCCGGCCCCTCCCAGCACACGCTGCGTACGAGCTCGGGCGTCATCAGGTTCTCCACGGGTATCGCATGTTCCTCCGACAATCGCGCAAGAAGGTCGCGGGTCGCGATCAACCGCGCGTGGGCGTCGGGATTGCGCTCCTCCCACGCTCGCGGTGGGGGGAGCCCACCGCTGGGTGGGCTGGCGACGGGGAGCTCGGAGTGGGGCAGGTCTCGGCCCTTGCGCACCGCTGCCCACCACAGAGGCAGATGCTTTGCCGCCCCGCGACCGTGGAAGCCATCGGAATCCAGCAGTTCCTGTGGGGTGGTCGCGTGGGACTGGGCAGCGGCGACCAGTGCGGAGTCGGGAAGGATGCGTCCCGGCGCCGTGTCCGTCGTGCGGGCGAGTTCATCCCGTGCGTTCCAGAGTTCCCTCACCACCGCAAGCTGCCTGGGCTTACGGGCTTTGTGCAGTCCCGACGTCCGACGCCAGGGGTCTGGGCCCGGTTCCTTCGGCCGGAAGCCGAGCAGTTTGTGGAACTCCTGGTCGGCGATGTGTGACTTTCCTGCGGCGCGCAACTCACTCGCGAGGACGTCGCGGAGCTCGAGGAGATACTCCACGTCGAGTGCTGCGTAGCGAATGAGGGCAGGATCCAGGGGCCGCTTGGACCAATCGGCGGCCCCGTGGCCCTTCTCGAGGTGCACACCGAGTTCGGACTCGACCAGCGGAGCGAGTCCCACACGCTCACGTCCTAAGAGGCGGCCCGCCAATTCGGTATCGAAGACGGACTCGGGCACCAGGCCGATTTCCGCGAGGCAGGGGAGATCCTGTGTCGCCGCATGAATGATCCACTCAGCATCGGACATGGCCTGTGCCAGCGGGGTGAAATCTGCGATGCCGATGGGATCGATGAGGAGGGTTCCTGCTCCCTCACGCTTCACTTGGATCAGATACGCGCGCTGGCTGTATCG
This sequence comes from Actinomycetota bacterium, assembly GCA_046091195.1. Lineage (GTDB taxonomy): Bacteria > Actinomycetota > Actinomycetes > S36-B12 > S36-B12 > VGCC01. The sequence continues at coordinate 14,487 of JBJTBD010000021.1, read as the reverse complement.
GTAACCCGACGCGCGCTCCGCATCTACCGCGATCGGACCGCTTCCCGAGCCGAGCCTGGCGCACCATGCGCGAAGGTCGGTATCGGAGTTGATGACCGCTGGCATATCGCCGCGCGGTCGCTCCGCGTCCTCAGCCACGACGGCGCTGGGCGACGTTCACCACACCCGCAGGAAGCGGCGCGAGTCCCGCGGCCACGGCCAGGGTCTCGAGCCAGACCTGGAAATGCGCGCCCAGATCCGGTTCTGGGGATCCGGTGGGGGTCCAGGAGGCACGCAGCTCGATGGACCCTTGGGGACGCTTGCCGGTCATGGTTCCGAAGGAGTCGCCCGTGCTCTTGGTCACCGTGCCACCGATGTGCCTCGCGTCGAGCCCGTGCATCGCTTCGGTGAGCCAACTCCAGACAACCTCTGCCATCAGTGGATCGTCGACCAACTCCGGCTCCACGTTCGCCCGGATGAAGACGACGGCACGGAATGTCCCTTCCCATTCGTCAATGCCGTCCGGATCGTGCAGGAGGACGAATCTTCCACTGGCGGCGTCGTCGTCCAGGTCGGCCATTTCCGCGGTGATGGCGAGGGCGTGCGGGGCCAGCTTCTGCGGTGCCGGCGTCTCCTCGAGGACGAACTCCGCACGGGGAGCGATGCCCCGGATGGCGCCGATGGCACGCTCGAACTGTTGGGTGGAACCATCCACGACCTTCACCCCGGCACTGTAGGTCGGCCCGGGGTCCCTCTCCGGGGTGGCGCGCCGCTAGGCCTCGGGGACGTGCCGGAGGGATATGGAATTGATGCAGTACCGGAGATCGGTCGGTGTCGGGTAGCCCTCGCCCTCGAAGACGTGGCCCAGGTGGCCACCGCAGGAGGCACACCGCACCTCGGTCCTCACGCGGCCCAAGGACCGGTCCTCGAGGTAGACCACGGAGTCACCCGCGAGGGGGGAGTAGAAGCTGGGCCAGCCGCAATGCGAGGAGACCTTCGCATCCGATCGGAACAGCTCGGCACCACACGCGCGGCACTCGTAGACCCCAGGTGTCACGGTGTCGGTGTACTCACCCGTGAACGGGGCCTCGGTCCCGGCTTCGCGCAGGACGTGATACTCCTGCGGATCCAGACGCGCCTGCCATTCGCCCTCGTCGCGTGCGGCCGGATACGGAGTCCCGTCGGGACGCGATCGCCCATCGCGTGCGGGGGTTGTCGCCACCCGCTCAGGGTACGGCTCCCGGCAGTCCGCGCGCCAGACAGGCGTGACCCGCCCGAGATGAAAGCATTGCTTCAGAGGAATCGGAGAACCCATGCTCGACACCCGCACCACGTGGCTCTCGGACGAGGAGCTGGCTACAGCCCGTGAACGGCTGCCCATCGTCTACGTTGATGCAGTCCCCGTGCGTGTCGACGTTCAAGGGATGGTGACCGAGGTGGGTCTGCTCCTGCGCGCGATGCCGGATGGTGCGATTAGCCGCGCCGTGGTGTCCGGCCGGGTCCTCTACGGCGAGCGTGTTCGCGACGCACTCGTTCGGCATCTCGAGAAGGACTTGGGGCCCATGGCCCTTCCCCGGATTCCGGCGAGCCCGCAGCCCTTCACCATCGTCGAATACTTCCCCGATCCCGTTGTCACGGGCTTCCACGATCCCCGCCAGCACGCTGTGTCCCTCGCCTACATCGTTCCGATCGACGGGGAGTGTGCCCCGAGTCAGGACGCCCTTGATCTCGTGTGGGTGAGGCCGGAGCAAGCAGCGAGCGCGGAGTTCCAGGGTGAGATGTCCGGCGGACAGGGTCGGCTCGTGCGTTCAGCCCTGGCTCATTGCGGCGTTCTTCCGTAGTCAGCGAACCTCGGCGGGCGCTTTTCGGCTCGCGCCGTGAGCGCTTCCGAGAGATCCGGACGGCGAAATGAGTTTTTCATCCTGTGCAGGGAGTCCTCGGCTGCTGTGTCCAGATCCTGACTCCATGCGTTGAGTAATTGCTCCTTCATCTCTGCGACCGACGTCGGCGAACTGTGGTCAGCGATCGAGGTGAGCCATTGATGTGCGGCATCGACGGGATCCTCCGTGCAGGTCGCGAGGCCGAGGGATTCCGCCTCGCGTCCCGTAATGGTGCGGCCCGTCAAGAGCAGGTCGGTGGCCGCAGGAAGACCGACGATTCGGGGGAGTACCCACGCAGCGCCGTACTCCGCTACCAGTCCGAGTCGCGCGAACGAGGTTGTCAGTGTCGCATCGGGGTGCACGAACCGCGCGTCGGCGCAGACGGCCATGACGAAACCGACTCCCGCGCACGGTCCATTGATCGCGGTTGCGACGGGTAATCCCATGTGGAAGACGTACGTGGGCAGGTCCGCCACGCCCGTGATGAAGGATTCCAGAGCGTCAGGGCTTTCCTAGAGGACTGCGACATCGGCTCCGGAGCAGAAGCCGCGTCCCGCCCCTGTCACCAGGATTCCTCGGATCGCGGGGTCAAGGTCCGCGTCCTGGAGGGCGGCCACGTATTCCGCACCCATCCCGGGAACGAGTGCGTTCAAGCGATCAGGGCGATTGAGGGTGATGGTTGCTATGGCGCCATGGCGCTCCACCGTGATCCTCTCGGACATGTGAGGAGCCAATCACATGCCGGGATGCGTGACTACTCGTACGGATCGATCCCGAGCAGAGTTTCATCCTCGGGGGTGAGGTGTGTGATCGGTTCGTCGCACTGGTCGAAGTCCGGGTCGGCACGCTGTTCGTCGTCCTCGTCATCGAGGTAGAAGTCTCGGGCGGGGTCGACATCGTCGACGACATGCATCGCCGCAACTTCGGCTTCGACCACCGGCGCACCTGTGAGCCCACCCGCATGCATCGGGTCATCGGACGCATCTACTGCGCCTTCCTCGGCGACAAGGGTCTCACCGTCCTCGAGTGGCAGGTCGTATCCCTAGAGGCTGCCCTCACCCGAGCTCCCGGCGAGTGCATTGCGCACGGCTTCTGCTTCCATCACCATGCTCAGCCTGTCCGCCTGATCGGCGATGTCACCCTGCTCGGCGCCACGCGTCGCGTCCGCCACGTCGCTCGGTGTCTCGGAAGACCCAGTTCCCATGCGCGTCCCTTCCCTCTCACCCACCGTAGACCGACATTCCACTGTGATGGAGGGCCGAATGTCACATCGATGGCCTCCCACGTGGTGATACGAATACGTGGTGGATGCAGACCGGTGGGCAGCACGCGTGCAGGAGGCAGCCACGACGGGAGACGCGGCTGCCCTCCGAGTTCTGTTCCAGGAGGCCATCGAGGAGTGGGGCCGGGAATCTGCGTCCCGTCAGTGGCAGGAAGCCTTGTCCGGGTTCGACGCCGCTGCCATCACCGGATGACCCTGTCAAGCTCCACTCGCATGCGGGCCGCCACATCCCGGATGTTCTCTCGCATGTCCGCGGTCAACATCATGGGGGTAGCGCCGGCCCCTGCGGACTTGGACATTTTGCGTCCGTCGCGGTCACGCATGAGCGGGTGGTGCACCACGTGCACACCAGCGAAGTAATCGCCGGGGAGGAATCGCGACAGGTCCCGTTGGAAATCCGATGCTTCCCGCAGGTCCTCGCCCCGCACCACGAGGCTCACGCCGAGAAGTTCGTCATCGACAATCGAGGTCAGGTGGAACGCCGGCAACCCATCCCGACGCCATACGACCGGATCCAGGCCGGCTCTCCACCGCATCCGAAGAGCCGTCCGATCGGCTTCCAAGGAGAGTCGGCGCTGGTCACATGCGCATCCGGATGCGTGCCTGGTGCTTCGGGAGCATTCGCAGACGTAGAAGTACTCCGTGTGCGCGAGAAGCTCATCGCGTGCGCGTAGGTAGTGGTCCATGCGTCGTGTCTGGCTCCAGGTCTCCATGTCCTCGGCCGACAGCGGACCGACCTGCCATTCGATGCCGAGCCACTCCAGCACACGGAAGATGTCCTCCAGATACTCCGCGCGTGCCCTTGGGGCATCGACGTCGTCGATTCGCAGGGCAATGTCACAGCCCCGAGCCCGAGCAAGGTCGCTGACGAGCGCGAAGTTCACGGCGTTGCCCTGATGCAGGTAACCACTCGGCGTGGGTGCGAGCCTGGCCAACACCCCGGGAGGCTACCTATCCCACACGGAGGGGGACATTTCCTGTGGTGTCCGAGGGGGGACTTGAACCCCCATGCCCTTTTGGGGCACTAGCACCTCAAGCTAGCGCGTCTGCCAATTCCGCCACCCGGACAGGTACCACGACTCGTGGCCCGGGAAGCATACAAGCGAGCCGGTCACGGCAGGATGACGGCGTGGGCGTGATGGAGACCGAGGTCGTCGATCTCACCCGAGATCTCATCCGGATCGACTCCAGCAACTGGGGCCCGGGCCCTGAGACCGTCGGGGAAGCGGAGGCTGCCGACTACTGCGCCATGCGCCTGCGCGAGGTCGGACTCGATCCTGAGGTGATCGTGACAACGTCCGACTCTCGCCGCGGCGTTGTCGTGCGTATACCCGGTACAGATGCCGACCGGGGAGCACTCGTCGTCCACGGGCATCTCGACGTCGTTCCTGCGATTGCCTCGGAATGGACTCATCCACCCTTCGAAGCGGACGTCGATGAGGGCTTTATCTGGGGTCGCGGTGCCGTGGATATGAAGAACATGGACGCGATGATCCTGGCCGTTGTGCGTGCCTGGCAGCGGGAGGGTTTTCGACCTGGGCGGGACATCATCGTCACGTTTTTTCCCGACGAGGAAGCCGGCATGGTGCACGGTTCCCGCTGGATGGTGGACACCAGGCCGGACCTTTTCGCAGGTGCGACGGAAGCTATCGGCGAGGTGGGTGGCTTCAGTCTCACTGTCAGCGACGACCTTCGGCTCTACCCGGTTCAGACGGCGGAGAAGGGGATCCGCTGGATGCTCCTGCGCGCCGGTCGCCGTGCCGGACACGGCTCTCTCTTGCACGAAGACACTGCGGTCACGGAAATCGCCCGCGCGGTCGCGACGATCGGGAGTCATGAGTGGCCGACTCGTCTGACCCCCACCACCGAGCGGTTCCTCCACGAGTTGTCTCGGGCCTATGGCACGGATTTCGCCGGCGACGATCTCCTTCACGTCCGCGACAAGCTCGGGACTCTGGGACTCCTTGTCGGAGCCACCATGCAGAACACGGCCAATCCGACAATGTTGGATGCCGGGTACAAGGTGAATGTCGTCCCACGCGAGGCAACAGCAGCCATCGACGGGCGGTTCCTCCCAGGTTATGAGGACGAGTTCGAGGCGACTATCCGTGAGTTGGTCGGCGACGACATCGAGATCGAGGAATTGAATTCGGATATCGCCGTCGAAGCTCCCGTGGACAGCCTCCTCACCGATCTCATGGCCAGCGCGATCCAATCGTCGGATCCCGGTGGGCGTGTGATCCCGTTCATGATCTCCGGCGGGACCGATGCCAAGGCGCTCTCCCGGCTCGGAATCACGTGCTATGGGTTCTCCCCATTGCGCATGCCACCGGATCTCGACTATTGGCGACTGTTCCATGGAGTCGACGAACGTGTGCCGATCGAGGGGCTCCACTTCGGAGTGCGGGTGCTCGACGAATTTCTCCGCAAGGCCTGAATCAGGCCGTTCGGCTCACGTGAATGACGCGGCGGCGCAACCGGTACTCCCGACGACCATCCCGGAAGATCCTGGTGCGCGTCAACTCCCAGCGACCCTGCTCAGCCGAGGCCGTCACGTAGACCCGGGCCTCTTCACGGGTGGCGTCCCGGGAGATGCGCACCTCTCGGTACTCCCATTCGGCCTGACCACGCTTCATCTCCGCTGAGCCCATCCCGCTTCCGGGTAACCCATGGCCGGCTCGGAAATCTCATCGAGCGCCGTGATGATCTCCTTGGGAAGCACGAGTTCGTCGCTCGCGAGCGCGGCCGCGAGCTGCTGCGTGGTGCGCGCGCCCAGGATCGGAGCCACCACTCCGGGACGATCCCGGAGCCAGGCGAGGGCCACCTCACCGGGGGAGGCCCCCAATCCTTCCGCGGCCGTAGCAACGGCATCCACGATGCGCTGCCCGCGTTGATCCGAGTAGACGTTCACCCACTGGCTGGTATCCGGATTGGCGCCACGGGAGTCGATCGGGATGGAGTGCCGGTACTTGCCCGTGAGGACACCGCGTCCCAGGGGGGACCAGGGGAGGATGCCGATGCCCAAGGACTGTGCAGCAGGAACGATCTCACGCTCGATTCCACGTTCAAGAAGGCTGTACTCCATCTGGACGGTGATGATTGGCACACGGCCAGGGACCGCCTGCTGATGTGTGCAGGCCTTCGCGGTCTGCCAGCCGGAGTAGTTCGAGATCCCGATGTAGCGCACCCTGCCACTGCGCACAGCATCGTCGCAGGCGGCGAGTGTCTCCTCGATAGGTGTAAACGCATCCCAGGCGTGCATTTGCCACAGGTCGATTGCATCGACGTCCAGTCTCTTCAGTGAGGCATCAAGCGTGTCGAGGATGTGCCGGCGACTTGCGTCAAAACGTCGCTCCGTCTGGGGACGTGACACAGCCTTCGTGGCGAGGACTATCTGGTCACGGCACTCGAATTCCTGGATGAGCGTTCCGAGAAGATCTTCGCTCGCGCCGTCCCCATAGGTGTCTGCGGTGTCGATAAGCGTGCCACCCGCGTCGAGGAACGCGGCCAACTGATCCCTGGCCTCGTACTCATCCGTGCCGCGACCCCAGGTCATCGTGCCCAGGGCAAGACGCCCCACCCAGAGTCCGGACCTACCGAGTGGCCGCTGCTGCATAGGACCACGCTATTGCGTCCCACGTCGAATTCGTTGACGTCTAGGGTTGCGCCATGAAACTCGGAGTGAATCTGGGCTACTGGGGCGCTGGAAACGACGCGGACAACCTCGAGGTTGCGCGCCAGGCCGACACCCTCGGCTACAGCGTCGCGTGGGCTGCGGAAGCCTATGGGTCGGATGCGGCGACGGTTCTCACGTGGATCGCGGCGCAGACGACATCCATCGACGTCGGCTCGGCCATCTTCCAGATCCCTGCGCGGACACCCGCCAACTGCGCCATGACCGCCGCGACCCTCGACACGCTGTCCGGTGGGCGATTTCGGCTCGGGCTCGGCGTGTCCGGACCGCAGGTGTCCGAGGGCTGGCACGGGGTCCGGTTCGACAAGCCCCTGACACGCACCCGGGAGTACGTGGACATCGTTCGCATGGCCCTGCGACGCGAGCGCGTCGCCTACCAGGGTGATTTCTTCACCCTCCCTCTTCCGGACGGACCCGGAAAGGCTTTGACCCTCACAGTCCACCCGGTGCGCGAGTCCATTCCGATCTATCTGGCTGCCATCGGACCGAAGAATCTCGAGTTGTGCGGCGAGATCGCGGACGGATGGCTCGCCATCTTCTACTCACCAGAAGACTCGACGGCATCGATGGATTCCATCCGCGTCGGCCGCTCCACGATTGGTAAGGACATGTCCGGCTTCGACGTGGTCCCCACGGTTCCCGTCGTATTCGGTGACGACTGGAATGCGTGCGCCGATCTGGTGCGCCCCTACGCAGCCCTGTACGTGGGCGGCATGGGGTCACGGGACAAGAACTTCTACAACCAGTTAATGAGCCGCATGGGCTTCGAGCAGGCAGCTGCAGATATCCAAGACAAGTACCTGGCAAAGGACTATGCCGGAGCCGCCGCGGCAGTCCCGCTGGACTTCCTCGATCGGACATCCCTCCTCGGTCCACCGGATCGCGTCCGTGATCGCCTCGCCGCCTACCAGGAGTCCGGGGTCACCACGCTGACGATCGCGTCCTACGCGGGTACGTTGGAGGAGCGCGTTGCGAGCCTTCGACTCATGTCCGATGCACTCGAACGTTCCGGATTGGCCGAGTGAGTGGCTGAGCCGATCGGCTGGTTCGAGGCTGTCCTCCTAGGCCTCATCCAGGGGCTCACGGAGTTTCTGCCCATCTCCTCCTCGGCGCACGTCTTGATCGTCTCCCAGATCTTCGGGTGGGAGGATCCTGGAGCGGCTTTCACTGCTGTGATTCAGATCGGAACCGAAGCAGCCGTCATCGTCTACTTCCGGCGGGACCTCGCTCGGATCCTGCGAGCCTGGAGTCACTCACTCCGCACACGGGTTCTCACGACGGAGTCGAAACTCGGCTGGTACATCATCATCGGCACGCTCCCGATCGTGATACTTGGCGTTACCTTTACTCGACAAATCGAAACCGCAGCTCGAAATCTGTGGCTCGTCGCAAGCGTCCTTATCGCCTTTGGTGTAGTACTCGGACTCGCCGACAGGTACGGGGCCAAGATGCGGTCCCTCTCGAGTATGTCTTCCCGCGATGGGGTGATCCTCGGTTTCGGACAGGCCCTCGCGCTGATCCCGGGTGTCTCGCGATCAGGTGCCACGATCACGACGGGGCTCGCCCTCGGCTACACGCGCGAAGCTGCCGCCCGCTACTCCTTCCTTCTTGCGATCCCAGCTGTCCTCGGTGCTGGCTTCTACGAAGCGTCGAAGATCGGCACGGATTCGTCGGTCGCGTGGGGTCCAACCCTCGCGGCGACGGCCATCAGTTTCGTTGTGGGCTACGCCGTGATCGCGTGGCTGCTGCGTTACATCAGCACGCATTCGTTTCTTCCATTCGTGATCTACCGCATCGCGCTCGGCGCTGGTGTGCTCACCCTGCTTTCGCTAGGAATCCTGAGTTCCTAAAGCCAGCCCGACTTCTTGAAGGCGCGATAGAGCAGCAGTACGACAAGGCCCATGAGTCCGAGGGCCAGCGGATAGCCAAACTCCCAGTCAAGTTCCGGCATGTGCGAAAAGTTCATGCCGTAGATACCTGCTATGACCGTAGGAACTACGCCCATTGCTGCGTACGCCGAAATTTTACGCATGTCCTTGTTCTGTTGGAGGTCCTGCAACGCGGTCGAGGCCATCAGCATGGTGAGGAGCAAGTTGTCAACTGTGTCCACGCTCTCGTCGACGCGAAGAATGTGCTCACCGATATCGCGGAAGTAGGGGCGCAGGTCTTCCGGAACTTCGGGCGCCGTTTCTGACGCGAAGCGATGTGCTGCGAGGACCAAGGGTCCCACTGCCCGGCGAACTTCCATGTTCTCGCGCTTCAGTTCGTAGATTCGGCGGGTCAGTTGAGACACCGGGAACGACGAAAACACCTGAGTCTCGATCTCATCAACGTCATTACCGACCTCATCCATCACCGCCAGATACCCGTCGACGACGAAATCCAAAACGGCATACATCACCGCAACCGAGCCATGTCCGCGCAGTACATCGCTTCCCTCGATCCGACTTCGGACCCCCGCGATGTCGCGCGAGCCCCCTTGACGAATGGTGACGGCATACCCGGATCCGACGAACACTGAAATTTGGCCCGTCGTGACTCCACTGGTTTCCTCCTCGTAATCGAGGACCTTGAAGAGTGCAAATACCGCTCCGCCGTCATCGACGTCGAACTTGGCACGTTGGTGCGGATTGGCGGCATCCTCGATCTGCAGGGCTTCTAGATGGAACGTCTCGGCGACCACAAGCAACTCGGGTCTCGTGGGATTGACCAGATCCACCCAGACAAACGCGTGTGGTTCGTCAAGAAGCGCCATGGAACCCTGGATCTGGGATGTGACGGTCGTGCCCACGAGGTCGTCACCCGAGGGCACGTGTCGCAGGGTCGGGTCCGAGTGGCACTGTGTCGGCGAGTAGGTGCCGATGTTGCTGATCACGGCCACATTCTGCCTGTTGCGAACGGAGCAACTCTTCGCGGGCGCCCCGAGTTCGGCGCATCTACAGTTGGGCCGTGACGACAGTGGTGCTCGTGCGGCATGGCCGCACCGCAGCAAACTCCTCCGGGATACTCGCTGGTTGGAGCCCAGGGGTGTTCCTCGATGGCGATGGCGAGGAGCAGGTGCAACGCGTCGGCGTGGCTCTCGCGCGTGCTCCACTGACTGCAGTTGTCACGTCTCCCCTCGACCGCACCCAGCAGACCGCCGAGGCGATCATCTCCGCGCAGCGCGATGCGGGGCATGCACCCGCATTCCATGTGGACCCCCGTGTGGGGGAGTGCCGATATGGCGATTGGACGGGCAAGTTGCTGTCCGACCTCTCCACTGATCCGTTGTGGGCGGCTGTACAGGCACACCCCAGTTCGGTGACGTTCCCGGGTAACGATGGTGAAGCCATGCAGGCCATGCAGCACCGCGCGACGTCGGCGATCCGGGATTGGAACTCAACCCTCGGTGACAGTGCCGTATACGCGGTTGTGTCCCACGGAGACGTGATCAAGGCGGTGATCGCCGACGCACTCGGTATGCACCTCGACAACTTCCAACGGATTCACGTGGATCCCGCATCCGTATCGATCATCCACTACACACCGATGCGTCCATTCGTGGTCCGAACGAATGCGTCAGCGGATGGCCTCGATTCACTCATGCAGCGGCTCGCCGAGCGGCAGCAGGATGCGTCGTCTGATGCGGTGGTCGGTGGAGGCGCGGGATCGTGACGCGGCGAATAATTCAGTTCCGGCTACCCGATCGATTTGTCGTGGGGACCGTTGGCATGCCTGGTGAACGCACCTTCTATCTCCAAGCACGACAAGGCTCCGAACTCGTATCCGTGGCTTTCGAGAAGCAGCAGGCATCAGTCCTCGCCGAGCGCGTAGATCAACTTCTCGACGAAGTCGTCGCCACACGTGATCTCACGGACGAGATCCCCGACACCGTGCCCTCCCCACTCCTTGACAACGAACCACTCGACGTGCCATTGACAGAGGAATTCCGAGTGGGGGCCATGGCCCTCGGGTGGGACGACTCCCTCCGCCAGGTCGTGATCGAAGCCCACGCCATCGCTGCGGAGGGCGACGATGTGCCGGAACTCGCCGACGACGATGACGAAGGTCCAGACACGTTACGCGTGTGGCTATCTCCGTCCTACGCTCGCGCATTTGCCCACCGGGCACGCGCCGTCGTCGAAGCCGGACGCCCACCCTGCCCCTTCTGCCAACAGCCCCTCGACCCCGCGGGCCACATCTGTCCCCGCGCCAACGGCTATCGGCGCCGCGATCTCCCGTGACATCGCTCGCCACCACACTCGAAGAAGCCGACCTGCTCGTCGAGGGCCGTCTCGTTGATGCGAGCAATGCAACCCTCCTGTGCACTGTCGAGGACAGGCGCTGTGTCTACAAGCCGGTAGCGGGGGACCGGCCGCTCTGGGACTTTCCGCCGGGTTCACTTGCCGGCCGGGAGATCGCGGCTTTCGAGGTGGATCGTCTGCTCGGGTGGAACATCATCCCGCTGACCGTGTGGCGTGCCGAGGGGCCGGCAGGGCCTGGGATGGTCCAAGAGTGGTGCGAGGCGTCCACCATCGGCGACCTCGTCAACGTCACGCCCCGCGACGAGGTCCCGATCGGGTGGCGGGTGGTGGTGGAAGCCCAGGACCCATCGGGAAGTGCGGTTGCACTCGCGCACGCAGACACACCGGCTCTTCAGCGGCTCAGCGTCCTCGACGCCGTGATCAATAACGCTGACCGCAAGGGGGGTCACATCCTGATGCTGCCGGATGGTTCGATCCGGGCCGTGGATCACGGCGTGGCTTTCCACTCGGAGAACAAACTGCGCACTGTCCTGTGGGGGTGGGCCGGGGAGGCACTCCCGACCGACCTCGCACGCGAATTGCGCTCGCTTCGTGATGTGTTGACCGGGGACGTACCGAGAATTGATCGATGGCTCTCTGAAGACGAGTCGAGAGCCCTTCGTCGCCGCGTGGCCGCGTTACTCGACTCGCATCACTTCCCGGAACCGTCAGAGGAGTGGCCAGCGATTCCGTGGCCGGTCTTCTAGCGCCGCTACCCTTCACCGGTGGAGAGTTGGACGCACCCGGGCATCCCCCGACTTCCCGGAACTGGATTGCCCCTCAGACTCTTTGACACATCCACCCGGACGAAGATCACCAGCGCGCCTGGGCCTGAAGCCACCATGTACGTGTGTGGCATCACACCGTACGACGCCACACACATTGGCCACGCAAACACGTATGTGGCTTTCGACCTGGTGAACCGCGTGTGGCGCGACTCAGGACGCACCGTTCGATATGTCCAGAACGTGACCGACATCGATGATCCACTGCTGGTGCGAGCCGTGGAGACCGGTCAGGACTGGAGAGCCATTGCCAATCGGGAGATCCAGCTTTTCCGGACAGACATGTCCGCTCTCCGTGTCATCCCCCCGGATCATTACATCGGTGCCGTCGAGGCCATCCCCTCGGTTGTGACCTACGTGGAGCGTCTCGTCGAATTGGGCGATGTGTATCGCGTCGATGACGACCTCTATTTCCGGGTCCGAAGCGATCCGCGCTTCGGCTCGGTAGCCGGCCTCGACGAGGACCGCATGCGGTCAATCTTCGCCGAGCGAGGGGGAGATCCCGACCGACCAGGAAAGGACGATCCGCTGGACTGCCTGGTGTGGCAGGCAGCACGTGATGGCGAGCCCTCGTGGGAGTCGACGCTGGGACCGGGACGGCCCGGATGGCACATCGAGTGTGCGGCCATAGCCCTGGAGTACCTCGGTATCCCCATCGACGTTCAGGGGGGCGGCAGCGACCTAGCCTTTCCTCACCACGAGATGGGTGCGGCAGAGGCGCAGAGAGCCTGCGATCTCCCCGCTTTTGCGCGGCTCTATGTGCACTCCGGCATGGTGAGTTGGCAGGGACACAAGATGAGCAAGTCACGGGGCAATCTGGTCTTCGTGTCAGCCCTTCGCTCCGATGGAGTCGACCCCATGGCGCTGCGACTCGCGCTGCTGGCCCACCATTACCGAACGGACTGGGCGTGGACCGCACAGGGCCTTGAGGGCGCGCAGGCACGTGTGGACGCGTGGCGCGCAGCAGCGCGGCGACCAACCGCGAGTCCGGCAGAACCCCTCATAGCTGAAGTGCGTGCCTGCCTTGCGGACGATCTCGCGACGCCGGAGGCGATCGACGCGATCGACGCCTGGGTCCATCGCGAGGGCGATGATCCGGCGGCTCCAGCCCTCATGGCCGACACCGTGGACGCCCTTCTCGGCGTCCAACTGCGCTAGCCCGCTGCATCTCGATGGGAGGCTAAGGACATGACGTTCGTGGATCGGGTGATAAATCCCGCGGCGACGCCTGCCTGGGGAGCCCTTCAGACCTTGTCCACCAGCGTCGCACAGCAGTCCATCCATGATCTCGGACGCGTCGATCGTGATTTCCTACGACTCGAGTCGGCGGGTTGGCATCTGGATGCATCGAGGCAGCGAGTGACTCATGAGGTCTTTGATCACCTCCTTGCATTGGCCGATCAGACTGGCGTTCTCGCTCACCGCGATGCGATGCGCGCAGGTGCACATATCAACACGACGGAGGATCGTGCCGCGCTGCACATGGCGCTGCGCGCGGAGCCCAGCCCCGACTGGTACGACGGGACGATGAAGATCTCGGACCTTGTTCAGACAGAGCTTCACCGCATGTCCGACATCGGCGAACGCATCAGAGACGGCAGGTGGGTCGGCGCAACCGGCAAGCGGATCTCCCACGTGATCAACATCGGAATCGGCGGCTCCGATCTCGGTCCCGCGATGGTCTACCAGGCCCTGACTGCCTTTCGAGATCCCGGGATCACATGCGTGTTCGTCTCGAATGTCGACCCCGTCGACATTCGAGACGCATTGCGTACCTGTGACCCGGCGACAACGCTCATCATCGTGTCGTCTAAAACGTTCACGACACGCGAGACCATCGGTAACGCCCACGTAGCTCGGGACTGGCTCACTCGAGCCCTTGGCGCCGATGCAGTCAGAACGCATTTCCTCGCCGTCTCAACGAATGTCGCCGCCGCCGAGGCGTTCGGCATTCCTCGAGAGTCCGTGGTCGGATTCTGGGAATGGGTGGGCGGCCGATATTCGGTCGACTCGGCGATCGGGCTGAGCCTCATGATCGCCCTAGGTACCGAAAATTTCCGCAGTATCCTGCGGGGTTTTCGAGACATGGATGAGCACTTCCTGTCCGCGCCGGCGGCTCGCAATCTTCCGATCACGATGGCTCTCTGCGGAATCTGGAACCGGGACTTTCTCAACATCGAGACCGTCGCTGTTCTGCCGTACTCCCAGCGGCTTGCGCGATTCCCCGCCTACCTTCAGCAGTTGACCATGGAGAGTAACGGGAAGTCAGTGCGCCGCGACGGCTCGCCTGTGGACTATCCGACGAGTCCCATCTACTGGGGCGAGCCGGGGACCAATGGCCAGCATTCCTTCTACCAACTTCTTCACCAGGGGTCGTCCGCAGTTGCATGCGACATCATCGTGGTCGCGGAGACGGAGACGTCGGAACCGCAGTTGCAGAGCATCCTCGTCGCAAATGCCCTGGCCCAGGCGTCGGTCTTGAGCATGGGTCGTTCCAGGGACGACATCCACGATTGAACGCCCGATCTCGTGACGCACCGCGTGATAGCAGGAAACACGCCTGTCACTATGCTCATGACACGCG
>JBJTBD010000020.1:0-11428 GCA_046091195.1 Actinomycetota bacterium | reverse complement strand
CGCGCCGCGGCGGCGATATTGGCGGGGAGCCCGATGCGGCCGGACGCTGCCGCGAATGCCGCCTGGCCTTCAGCGGAGGCAGCCACCTGTGTCACGAGCGTGGTGGCGGCCGGGAGCACCCGGTGCTGGCGCGCGAACGGCGTCACAGCAAAGCCCCAGGATCGGAGCAACGGTGCGGGTGCAACGCGCTTCAGGATCGGAGGAACTGCGGTCACGCGGTATCGGAATGTCACCGTGCGCAACGTCGCGATGTCGTCGGGACCCGCGATCCAGAACGGGGCCTGACCCGATACGAAGGCCTCGCGCGCCCGCTCCGCCGACAGGCCCGAGTCCAGCAGACCGGTCTCGTTCCACGTATCGATGCGCGGGGAATTCTCCCGGAACTGCTTGTTGTCGATACCCACCTTCGTGGGATCGAGGCTGCCTGCGGCATTGGTCCCAAAGGCGAACCCGCCAAGGCCGCTGAACAGTGGATAGGTGGTCTCGGCGTTGCCCTTCTCCCCCTGGGCCAGCGCGAACGGCACCGAGATGCGGCCATCCGCCTTGAGTTGCAGGGCGGCGCGGGAGAGCTTGGCGAAGGTCTCCGGTGCGGTTGGGACGAGGTCCGCGTTCGTGATCAACGCCATGTTCTGTCGCTGCATGGGAATCCCGTAGTTCCCGAACCCGTATCGGAAACCATCGACGGCCGCGGGGACCAGCCCCTTGGTCGTCTGGGCCGGGATGGTCAGTGGCTCGATCAAGGTCGCCGCTGCCAGAGCCGCCGTCTGCGCGTTGTCGATGAGGATGATGTCCGGCGCGTCCGCCGGATCGGCGCTGCGCAACTGCTCCGCCACGGTGGACATATCTCGAGCCCGCACCCGGACTTCGCGACCGTTGATCCCGGCGGCGAACACAGCCTTGGTAGCCGCCCGCATCGAGGAGTCCACCCATACGACCACGGGCTTCTTTGCCGCGTGGGCGGGTTGCGCGCCGCCCAGCACAGCCAGGGCGAGGAGAGCGCCTAGGAGGATTCGTGAGGTCCGCATCGCCACATTGCTACCACGAACCGGGGCCTCGCGGGGCAGATCAGCGCGCGTCTGCCCGCTTATCCGAGCGGGCCCGCTGCCGCGCCGCGCGCATGCGACGGAGTCGCTTGACCAGCATCGGGTCGAAGGCCAGGGCTTCCTGGGTGTCGATGAGGGTGTTCACAATCTGGTAGTACCGGGTAGCGCTCATGTCGAAGAGGTCCCGGATGGCCTGCTCCTTGGCCCCGGCGTACTTCCACCACTGCCGCTCGAATTCCAAGATGCGTTGATCGCGCTCGCTGAGTCCGCAGGACTCGTTGTTACTGCGGGCCAACTCCACGGTCAGGTCCTCCACATGCAGGGTGAGCGATCTGGGCTCGGGGAAGCGCTCGTCATCGTACGTGGTGAATTCCATTGATGTCACTTACCCCTCCCCTCGTGTCCCGGCACATCATGCACCCGATCTCCGGGTGCGGATCAGCACCCAGGAGAAGGCGTAGCCGAGACCGTTCGTTGCCCAGTGGAGCCCGATCGGAGCGATCACACTTCCCGACACGATGCGCATCAGCGTGAACACCACACCGGCGACGGTCGTGGTGAGCACACTCGCCGCAATCGCCAGGACGTTGCCACGTCGACCCTCGCCGACGACGGACCCGAGGGCCGGATTCTGCTCGTGGGTCCCGATACTCGGCAGCACATGCCAGATGCCGAACAGAAGCGCCGACACGACGATCGCGGTCACCACCCCGAACCTGCGCGCGAGCATCGAGAACAACACCGCTCGGAAGGCGATCTCCTCAAAGAGCACCGTGCCAAACGGCACCTCGATCAATGCCTGGAAGACCAGGCGCCCAGCCGACAATTCCCGGATGCGTTCGTCGTGGAACGCGCGTCGAGTCTTCTTGAAGATCGACCCGATGACATAGACCGCTGTCACCACTCCGATCGACACCGCGGCCCAGATCAGCCCCGGGAGGAGATAGGTGAATCCCAGGCCCATGTCCTGGAGGGAGTTCCCATCAAGCAGACCGATGGCGAGGAACAGCACGGACCCCGCGATCGCCCAGAGGAAGTAGTGCGATTGGGGCGCCAGGCGATTGTTGACGACGTTGACCAGGACGAGGGCCAGGATGACGACGAGGAGCGGCCACCATGGCAGCCCCGGCTGCAGGTCGGGCACGTGCCAACCGAACATCCCAACTCCACTTCCGAGGTTTCTGGCAGTCTAGGTAGCCATGGAGGACCGTTCCGTCTTCGACCTGGTGGCCTCCGATACTCCCAGCTCCGTGGCATATGGCGGGCATCCCGATCACGTCATGGACGCCTATGGAGAGCATCGCCCATCGGACTACCCGGTTGCACTCCTGCATGGTGGGTACTGGCGTCCGGAGATCGACCGCACCTACCTGCGCCCACTCGCGGCACGGCTGGCGCACCACGTGACCGTCTACAACATCGAATACCGGCGGGTCCCCGGGCATCCGACCTGGCAGTTCGACGATGTGTGCTCCGCCCTGGCTCACATCGGAACCCTGGGCAACCCGCCGGTCGTCTTGGGGCACTCCGCCGGAGGTCACCTGGCACTCCTCGCCGCGATCCACCGACCGGAGCTGATGCGCGCCTGCGTGGCGATCGCACCGATCACGGACCTGCGTGCCGCCGAGATCGCCGATGCAGATGACGGCGCGGTTCCCGCGTTCCTGGGCTCACCCGCCGCGGATCACCCCGACCTCGATCCCGCCCGACTACCGCGGCCGGACATCGACTTCGTGGTCATGCACGGAGCACGCGACATACGTGTTCCCGTCACCATGTCCCACGACTACGGGGAGACGACTACCCAGGATGTCGGTCACTTCGAGTGGGTGGATCCGCGCACGAACGCGTGCGCGCTCATAATCAATCAGTCACTGACGTGGGCGGTGCCTGCACGGTAGGCGAAGAAATCGATGACAGTACGAGGGAGCTCTCCGGCGTTCCGTGGGTTGCAAGTCGATCGATGAGCCTGCCGAAAGCCGACATCGACTCGCAGACGACGGTTAATTCGCAACACTCATCCCCGGTCAGCCGGTCGATGCGGAGGACTTCGGGCCACATCGCTACGTCCGGGTCGTCGAGGATGCAGGTAGGTCCGTAACAGGTCATGCGGACCAAAGCACGAACGTCCCAACCGAGCCGGGTCGGATCGATATCCGCCGAGTAACCGGTGATGACGCCGTCGCGCTCCATCCGTCGAATGCGATCGGCGGCGGTCGGCGTGGAAATGTGGACACGACGTCCGATCTCGCTGTAGGACAGGCGGGCATCGGACTGCAACTCACGAAGGATCGCGTGATCGACCGCGTCCAAGGAGACCTTCACTGCCGCCTCCCTTCCGTTCGGCAAGGGTATCTGGCAGGGTCGGCGCGTGATCGACAGTTCTCGCTCCTACGCCGCCCACCGTGATGCGGAACTCGACCCGCCGATCGCCCGCGATCGCTTTCACCTCATGCCGAGCCCGATCCTGGGTCAGGACCACACTGCCTATCTGGTGGGCAACTCCCTCGGTCTGATGCCGATCGGCACACGAGAAGACATGAACGCGGATCTCGACGCGTGGCAGAACCTGGCGGTGCGCGGCCACGCGCACGGGGACCGGCCGTGGATGGCATACCCCCTGCAGCTCAGCGGCGCGAGTGCGCGGGTGGTGGGAGCACTGCCCGACGAGGTCGTCATCATGAACGGCCTCACTATCAACCTGCACCTCCTGCTCACGAGTTTCTATCGGCCCCACGGGTCGCGCACGAAGATCGTCATCGAGGACTACGCCTTCAGTTCGGACTCCTACGCGGTGCGCTCCCACGTGGCGGCACGCGGCCTCGACCCGGATGTCGACGTGCTCCGGCTTCGACCACGCGCCGGTGAGGACTCGCTGCGCACCGAGGATGTGATCGCGACTCTCCGCGAGCATGGCGACTCGATCGCCACCGTCCTCGTGGGAGCCGTGAATTACCTCAGCGGTGAGTTCATGGACGTTCCTGCGATCACCCGCACCGTCCATGACATCGGTGCGATCGCTGGCTGGGACCTTGCGCATGCGGCCGGCAACGTGCCACTACGCATGCACGACTGGGACGTCGATTTCGCGGCCTGGTGCAGCTACAAGTACTTGAACTCGGGCCCCGGTTCCGTCTCAGGTGCTTTCATCCACGAGCGCCACCTCGATGATCCCGATATTCCTCGACTCGCGGGCTGGTGGAGCAACCGCCCCGAGACACGGTTTCGCATGGACCCGATCCTCGACCCGTGGACTACGGCGGAAGCGTGGTCGGTGTCCTGCTCACCGGTTTTCATCATGAGTCCGGCGCTCACATCCCTGCGCATCTTCGACGAGATCGGGATGGAGCGGTTGCATGCCCGCAGCCTCGAGTTGACCGCGTACCTCTTCGCCCTGATCGACATCGCCGCCCGAGATGTGGACATCCAGGTCATTACTCCGCGCGAGCCGGACCGTCACGGCGCCCAGGTCTCCATTCGCGTACCGGTCGAACCCTTTGCCCTCATCGAATCGATGTACTCCACCCACGGGGTTCTGGGCGATGCCCGCAATCCCGACGTCATCCGATTGACCCCTGCGCCGCTCTACAACACCTTCGAGGATGTGTGGCGAGGCGTTGACGCGCTATCTCGCTGTCTGGGGGGACCGAGAATCGCAGAGGGGTGAGAACCCCGCTGAGCCGCACTCGCTTCGATCCGTGAACCTCGACTACGGCGATCCCTAGTTGAGGCGCACCCTCGCTCGCTCGCGGGTGCCTTCACGAGATTTGATACGGATTGTTCCGGGGAACTTTTCGGCTTGAAGGAACCTTTCGACGGTGCGCGCCCGACGCGACGCGATCACGTTCGAGGATGCAACGACACGAATCACGATCACATCGCGCGACACTGAAGCCTGAGTGAGCCGTCGCAGGTTTCGTTGCGAAGCGGCTGTGAGGTCACCGCCAACAAACTCCAGAGCCGTGACCTGCGAGGGGCTCTTGCGCAGCGGAGGCTGAAGGCTCACAGAAATGGAACGAACGGTGCCAGCGGGCGTGAATCCATTAACTTGCAACGAGGCCGCGCCTTTCGTGGGGATATCAGTGGCTGAGACTGCACCCGACCCGTCCGCGAGAACGTATCGTGCGAATGACTCGTCACGCCAGACATAGACCGGAGACGAAGGAAGGTACCCCGTCGCTGTGAGAGCGACGGTGTCCCGTGGACCCATGACCCCGCCCGGTAGACCCGAGAAGGCAGCGGACCAAGAAGCATCCCCGGCACGACCCCCCACCAGCGGGACAACGGACGTTGCACCTGCAACATTGACCTGCGCGCTTTCGAGTGCGGGCGCCGCCGGAACCCGTTGCAGTTGCGCATCGATGGCAAAACGATCTGACGAGGGTGCGGTCACCGAGCACGGAGACCCTGGGGCGAATGCTCGACTCACGCTTTGCCATGCGGCCGTGGCTTCAGGTGCCCCCTTCCACAACTGAACACCGAGCAGCGGGTACGGCGCTGCGGTGTAGAGGTACCAGAAGGTGGCGTCGATTCCCAGAGCCAGCGAGTCGATGTACGTCTGTCGAATGAGGTTCGCGGCCTCAGCGTCAGAGAATGCGCGTCCCGGGCGGGCACCAGGGCCGGCGAGGCCGTAGTTGACCTCCGTGTCCCACACTGGGAGATCGAGAATTGGTGAGGACGCGCCTACTGCACCCACCAGGGTCTGCTGCCAGTCAGTTATCAACGCCACACGTTGCTGGGTGCCCCCATCGCCGGCAGGGTAGGTGTGAATCGAGAGGACATCAATCGGGTTCCCGCGCGCACCGAGGGCCCCAAAGAATCCCCGGGTGAACGTGCGCATCGGCCCGGCGAGTCGCAGTCCAATAGATGGTGCGACCACGATCGCACCGGGCTGCCGTTGCTTGATCACCGCGTACGCCTGTTGCGTGAGGTCAGCCATCTGCTCAGGGTTGCCGGCCCAGAATGTCTGAAGGTTGGCTTCGTTCCAGATCTGATACGCCTTGATGCGGGAACCGTATCGATCGACGACGGCGGCGACGTAGTCCCGCCAGAACGAAACCTCACGGGGCGGACTCGCCGTTCCCAATCCCCAGCGAGGATCCCCCGCGCCGGGATTTGCCGCTGCCCACGACGGCGTCATCCCCAAAACGAGCATTGGTACTGATCCGGATTCCTCGGCTTGGCGCACTTCCGCATCGAGAGTTGCCCAGGTGAACTGCCCCGGTGCCGGGTTGATGTCTTTCCATGTGACGCCGAGATCCCACAGTCGATGCATACCCGCGGTGATCGGAATCGGACCCTCCACCTCGGGCGCAGCACCGAGCGACACGAATTGTGCAGTTGGAGGCGTGCACGCGCGGAGACGCGCCAACCCGTCGTCGGCATGCGCGGAGGGAGCACTCAGCGAGGCCAACAACAGCGACCCCACCACGACACTCGGGAACCGAGAAAAGATTGGTCCTCCTCGGGGGAACCGGATTCCCCTCCTGGAATCGATAGGTGCCAGAATCGCAGATCACTCGCAGGCTGTTGAGCATCCCTGGTGCGGTGTCGTGGGTGCGCCCCGTGCAGATCCGAGTAACTCTGCCCACCAGCCGAATGTGCGCGCTAGCCGCGGGCCCCGTCTGATTGCCACAGAGAACTAGGCTTTCTCCCGCGCCCCTGTAGCTCAGTGGTAGAGCAACCGCCTTGTAAGCGGTAGGTCGTCAGTTCAATCCTGACCGGGGGCTCGACCACACGGAATCTAGGCCGAAGCGACCTTCAGGCGAGTGACTCGTCGAAGGTCCACCTGCTTGCGGGCCTGCCAAAGATCGTGAGCATCCTGCATCGCGAGCCAACTCTCTGGGGAACGCCCGAGTGCCTTGGATAGGCGCAGAGCCATCTCAGGCGTCACCCGGCTGATACCGGAAAGAATCCGACTCAGAGTCGATGCGGATACGTCCAACTTCTGGGCTAGCTCCCGGCCACTGATCTGAAAGGGCTCAAGGTAGACCTCGGAGATGAATTCACCTGGGTGCGGTGGATTGTGCATGGGTTTGAGATCAGTCATCAGTGATAGTCCTCATAATCCAGGACGTACGCGTTCCCGTCTCGGAACTCGAACGTCATTCTCCAATTTCCGTTGACGGTGATCGACCACCGCCGAAGGCTCCCACCCTTGAGGGGGTGGAGCCGGTAGCCCGGAAGATCCATGTCAGCGATCTCCTGGGCTGTGTCGAGTGCAGCAAGCTGAATACGAAGCCGTCTTGCGTGGGCTGGCTGTACACCTGATGCCTTTCCTGTTTCGAAGAGCGTTCGCAAGCCCTTGTGTTTGAAGGACTTGATGACACCTCAAATGTACCATGTTGCGCAACACGCAATGGTGGTCGAAGGATCGCAGAATGGCTGGTATCGCTCCATCTCAATCCTGACTGCGGACAGTCACGGCGCCCACGGCAATTCGGTTCCGAAGTGGCGCGCTGCGCGCAGATCTCCGGAACGCGCATGTCCCTCGAAGGATTCGACCCGGCTGGCGCGGGCCGCAAGTTCGCCGAGTGCCGCACTTGAGGCGGGGTCCGGCACCTCCTGGTAGGTAACGGTCTTGAGGAACTTGCCCACCCAGAGGCCACCGGTGTACCGGGCGGCCTTGCGCGTCGGCAGAGTGTGATTGGTCCCGATCACCTTGTCTCCGTAGGTGACGCACGTGCCATCTCCGAGGAACAGCGCTCCGTAGTTGCGCATGGCCGCGAGGGCCTCACGCGGGTTGACTGTGAGAACCTGCACGTGCTCACTCGCGAAGTCGTCGGCGAGCACATAGGCATCCGCGAGGGAGTCCACGACGTGGATCTCACCGTGATCGCGCCATGCAGGTTCGGCGTTCTGTCGCGTGGACATACCCGGAAGCAGGCGATCGATGTGTTCCTCTGTGCGACGCGCGACATCCTCCGATGTGGTGATCAGGATCGCGGGCGAGTCTGGCCCGTGCTCGGCCTGACTGAGCAAGTCCACGGCAACCATGAACGGATCGGCGTGTTCGTCGGCGATGATCAGGGTCTCCGTCGGTCCGGCGAATAGGTCGATGCCCACTTCACCGAAGAGTTGCCTCTTCGCCTCGGCGACATAGGCATTCCCCGGCCCGGTGAGGATGTCGACACGACCGATCGACTCGGTGCCGATCGCCATCGCTGCCACTGCTTGCACTCCTCCGAGGATGAGGATTTCGTCGGCCCCCGCGAACGCCATGGCCGCGACACTGGCCGCGGGGATCTGCCCCTGCATGGGCGGAGTGCACGCGGTCACGCGCTCGACTCCTGCAACCTTGGCCGTGATGATCGTCATATGCGCCGATGCGACAAGCGGGTAGCGCCCGCCGGGCACGTAGGCACCCGCGGCGGCGACGGGGATATTGCGTTGACCGAGGAACACCCCCGGTGCAGTCTCCACTTCGAAGTCGTGGAGCGACGTGCGCTGATGCTCGGCGAAGTTGCGGACGTTTGCCTGTGCTGCCCGGATGTCCTCCTTCACCTGGGTGGGAACCGACGCGATGACGCGCTCGATCTCCTCGGGGCCGAGCTGGAAACTCACCGGGTCCCAGGAATCGAAGGTGCGCGAGTAGTGGCGTACGGCATTGTCCCCGCGCTCTCGCACATCGGCGATGACCGCCGACACCGTGGCTTCCACGGCAGGGTCGTTGGTGACCGTGGCCGCCCGAGTGGCCTTCTTCACCGTGTTGCCCATGCGGGTCCCTTCGCCATGCCTACCGTCGGGGGCCAACGTCGTGATGTCAACCCCACGACCATGTTTCCAGTGCCAGAATCCCCACGCGGGGATGGGAGGTGGCGGTGGGCGCCTACGACCAGGCACGTGCGCGCACGGCCACCGATCCCCAGAGCTTCTGGGCGGAGGCGGCAACGGCCATCGCATGGTCCACGCCTCCGACTCGGATCCTTGAGGACTCCCAGTCCCCGCTCTTCCGGTGGTTCGCCGATGGTGAGCTCAATACGTGCTTAAACGCCGTCGACCGTCATGTCGAGGCGGGACGCGGTGAGCATCCGGCGATTCACTACGACAGCGCCCTGACCGGCACGCAGGAAACGCTCACGTACCGGGAGCTACGCGATGCCGTTGCACGCTTCGCGGGGGTACTCGCCGACCACGGTGTTTCACGCGGTGATCGTGTGATCATCTACCTGCCGATGATCCCGCAGGCGGTGATCGCGATGCTCGCGTGCGCGCGACTCGGGTCCGTGCACTCGGTGGTATTCGGTGGATTCGCTGCCGCGGAACTGGCTGCCCGCATCGACGATGCACGGCCCACGGTGATCGTCACCGCATCCTGCGGCCTCGAGCCCACGCGGGTCGTTCCCTACAAGCCCCTTGTCGACGAGGCGATAGCCCTGAGCACCCATCCTCCGCAGCACACCATCGTCTGGCAGCGGCCCGAGATGGTCGTGGACCTCGGCCCACGCGACGTTGACTGGCACAGTGAAGAAGAGAAGGCGTCACCGCGCGACTGCGTACCGGTCATGGCCACGGACCCGCTCTACATCCTCTACACATCGGGTACCACGGGAAAGCCCAAGGGCATCGTGCGCGACAACGGTGGCCATGCGGTTGCTATGGCATGGTCGTTCGCGAACGTCTACGGCATGGGTCCCGACGACGTGTTCTGGGCGGCATCGGATGTCGGCTGGGTGGTTGGACATTCCTACATCGTCTACGCGCCGCTGAT
Source organism: Actinomycetota bacterium (assembly GCA_046091195.1). GTDB lineage: Bacteria > Actinomycetota > Actinomycetes > S36-B12 > S36-B12 > VGCC01. Next base: position 1,675 of record JBJTBD010000020.1, on the reverse strand, counting down.
CACAGGTGCCACGACCATCCTGTACGAGGGAAAGCCCGTGGGAACGCCCGACGCAGGTGCCTTCTGGCGGGTGATCGAGCAGTACCGGGTAAACGCCTTGTTCTGCGCGCCCACGGCGCTTCGTGCGATCAAGCGTGAAGACCCGGAAGGCGATCGCATCGCGGATTACGACCTCTCATCCCTGCGCACCCTGTTTCTCGCCGGAGAACGGCTCGACCCGGACACGTACCACTGGGCTGCCATGCGATTGGGAGTTCCAGTCGTCGACAACTGGTGGCAGACCGAGACCGGGTGGCCGATCGCGGCGAATATGCGCGGCCTGGAACCGATGCCGATCAAGCCCGGCTCACCCACGAAGCCTGTCCCGGGATACGACGTACGAGTCCTCGACCACGCAGGTGGCGAGTGCGCGCCGAATGTCGAAGGTGCGATCGCAATACGACTCCCCATGCCTCCGGGCACCCTGCCGACGCTCTGGGGTGATGACGATCGCTACATCTCGGGATATCTCGCGGAGTTTCCCGGGTTCTACTCCACCGGTGACGGTGGCTTCATCGACGAAGACGGCTACGTCTTCGTCATGGGACGCACGGATGACGTGATCAACGTCGCCGGACACCGCCTCTCCACCGGATCGATGGAGGCTGTCGTGGCCTCACACCCGGTGGTGGCTGAGTGCGCCGTCATCGGTGTCCACGACGAGATCAAAGGTCAGGTGCCACGCGCACTGGTCGTCACGAAGAGCGGCATCACCGTGGAGCCCGACACGCTCGCGGAGGAGATTATCCGCGCGGTCCGGGAGGAGATCGGCCCCGTCGCCGCATTGAAGTCCGTCGTGATCGTGTCCGCGCTTCCGAAGACGCGATCAGGGAAGATCCTGCGGCGCACCATGCGCGGTATCGCCGACGGTCGCCACGAAGCGGTACCGAGCACGATCGAGGATCCCGCGGTGCTCGAGGCGATCACACCCCTCCTGCGCGGCTAGCCTGTGGCGGCGAGGAATGCGTCGATGAGTGGACGATCGGCGACTCGACGATTGGGGTGCTCGGGGTGCCACTGCACGCCCACGATGAACGTCGATCCGGGAACCTCGCACACCTCGACGGTGCCGTCCTCAGCCGTGCCGGTGATGCGCAGCGTCCCAGGATCCTTCACCGCCTGGTGATGGAAGGAGTTCACGGTGACCGCATCCCCGTAGATCGCATGGATTCGGGATCCCGGCTCGAAACGCGCGCCGTGTTCGACGAACACCAGCGGTGCTTCCTTGTGGGGAAGTTCAGTCACCTCCGGTACGTGTTGGTGAAGTGCTCCGCCATGCGCAACGGCCATGATCTGCACCCCACGGCAGATACCGAGAACCGGCAGTTCCGCGTCGAGTGCAGCGCGGTAGAGAGCGATCTCGGAGGCATCACGTACCTCGCGCGGGGCATCGGCGGTCTCGTGCGGAGTCTCGCCGTAGAGACGCGAGTCGACATCGGCACCGCCAGCGATCACAAGGCCGTCGATCCGATCGATGACCTCGGTGGATGTCCCCGGCGGGAGCATGACGGGAGTGGCACCGGCCTCCTGGAACAGATCGATGTACCACCGCGGAAGCACCGGCGCGGTGATATCCCAGAGCCCCCATTGCGCGGGCTCCAGGTAGGTGGTGATGCCGATCAACGGTGCCATGGGG
>JBJTBD010000019.1:0-4619 GCA_046091195.1 Actinomycetota bacterium | reverse complement strand
CACACGCTCCCGTTCGGATCCGTCCACTCCACGATCGCCCGCGGATCCGGGGTGATCCCCGACCCGGCCAGTGCGCGCAACCGACTCGGCGCAGGCGAGGGCGCCACATCCACCTGCCACTTCACCACCACGGCGTCACCGAGGATCACCGAGTCGTTGCTCTGGTCAACATCGATGGTGCGCACATCAGCGGGCAGCACCCCCGTCACCTCGACGTGGAAGGCACCGATATCCCCGGCGCGCAGCAGTGAGGCGACACCCGGATCACGCACCAGCTGACCATCCGTCACCCGCGCGGGAACCGCCACGCGCCTGTCGCCGATGTCCACGATGCACACCGCGCATCCGTCACCGAGGTCGAGCGCGTCGACCAGACAGGGCTCACCGACGGCATCGGCGGCCCGGGCCTGCGACCGGCGCGGGAGCAGGTCCGCGGCAGCGGACCGCCGCACCAACTCCCCGAGGGGTGGCGTGGTCACGAAGCGACGTGCTCTCGCCCCACGCGCTCGATCACATCGGCGCCCACGCGCAGTCCGTCGCGCGACCGGATCGCCTCGCCCATTGCCGCCATGCGCGCCCGCAGGTCTGCGTCTCCCATCAACGACGTCAACGCGTCGCTCATCTCCTCGTCGGTGAACGCGTACGTGGCCAACCGGCGGCCGAACCCGAGCTCGTGGATGCGCTGCGCGTTGTCGTACTGGTCCCAGAACAACGGCAGCAGGATCATCGGCTTACCGAAGTGCAGGGACTCGGTAGTGGTGTTGTTCCCACCGTGGGTGATCACCAGATCCACTTCGGGGATGATCCGGGTCTGCGGCACGAATTCCGCACCGACCATGTTGTCGGCGAGTTCGTACTCGGTGTGCTGGGGACCCTTGGACACGATGTAGCGGTGCGGGGTCTTCCCCAGCACCTCCACCAGCCGCTTCATCAATTCCACATCGGCGGAGCCCAACGAGCCCAGGGACAGGTAAATCAGCGCACTGCCCTCGGGGCGATCGGCCACAGCCGCGGGAATCACGTAGTCGGAGTCGGTGGTGCGCACCGAGGAGTCCATCCGGGTCCAGGTGGAGTCGAGCGGCCGCTCGGACACATAGTCCGCTTCCTTCGGATACACATACAGATTCGCCGCGTTGTCCGAGTGGATGAATTCCAGATCCGATAGCGGCTCGGCACCGGAGGCCACCACGAACGCGTTGAACGCCTCCCACATCTCGCGGTGCGTGCGCTCGTACTCGGCACGATAGGCAGGCCACGAACCGGGGTCACCCTGCGCGTACCCGGAGAACGCGGGCGCCACACCCGGTCCCTTCACCTCCAGGGGATTGCACGACACGATGCGCACGAAGGGCACACCCGCGGTGGTCAATGCCGGGAAACACACCACGTTGTCCTCGACGATGACGTCGGGTTTGACCCGCGCGATGATCTCGCGCAATTGGGGTTCGCAATAGACGGCACCGTCGATCAGCGCCTGGAACGTGGGTTGGATGAATGTGGTCAACTGCTCGATGGTCGGCTTACGGAACTCCGGTGCGGTCTCACGGATGAAGTCCTTCCAGAACGCTCCCGCGTCCTGCTCACCCGCGTCCTCGGGCGGTGGTGGTGCGAGGTCGACAAGATCCTCCTCGAAACCGAGGGCCTCCAACTTGCCCTTCCACGACGCTTCGGCCGCGAACACCACCCGGTGACCGCGGTCGAGCAGCACCTTGCCGATGCCGATGCACTGGTTGGTCGGACCGTAGGCCGACTCCGGCATGAACAGAACGGTCAACGGACGATCGGACATCGCTACCTCACTCCTGATGGTTCATGCATGTGCACATTACGGATGCGCGGGTCGGGACAAACGGGTGATGCGGCTCGGTGCGGGAAGTGCGTGGTCGGTGGCCATCCGCGCGTAGTCGAGGATCAGGTCCACCGCGGTGGCGTAGTCGAGGGTCGGGTGCTTGGCCATGATCCGGTAACCGTAGGCGTCCTCGAGGGCCACCAGGTTGCGGGCGATCACCTCTGAATCCTGGGCCAGCCGGAAATCCCCTGACACAACGCCGGAGTCCAGGATCGCTTGGAACATGCCCACCTGCCGGTCGTAGAGCGAGGTCAGCAACACCGCGTAGATGGTGTTGCGCGCCGCCTCCCCGCCCAGGGAGCACAGCAACCGCACCTCCTCGTCGTCTGACGAGCGGGGCACACCGAGGGCGATGGTGGTCACCAACTTCTCCACCGGGTCGGTGAGCCCCGAGATCGCCTGCATGCGTTGGTCGTAGAACCGCTCCATCCCGGCCCGGTTCGCATCGACGAGGAGTTCCTCGATGTTCGGGTAGTGGTAGAGCACCGCGCTCGAGGTCACCCCGGCCTGTTCGGCGATCTGATTAAGCCGCACGGCGGTACCGTGCTCGGCCATGGCGCGCTGGGCCGCCTCGATCAGAACGGCCTTCCGGCCGCTGGTCCTGCCCATAGGTCGAGGGTAGGAGTTTCCTGAACTCACATTCAACAATTTGGCAGTAACCCTGGTATTCCCGCATCCCGTGCTGTTTCATGAGCAGGACACGCATTCCAAGCCGAAGGAGAACTGATGCGTCGACTCACACCACGGACCGGCGCGCTGCTGGTCTCCACCGCCGCGGCCGCCCTGGTGCTGTCCGCCTGCGGGGGCGGGGACAGCACATCCGAGCTGGATCCGAATGCCGATCTGTCCCAGCAGACCCTGACCATCTCCGTCTGGGCCGGGTACTACCCGGAGGACCTCGCGGAGAAGTTCCAGGGCGCCGTCGGGACCCCGATGACGATCAGCAACCACGCCACGAACGAAGAGATCATGGCCAAGCTCACCGCGGGCGGTGACTCCGGCTTCGATGTTGCGTTCGTGTCGGGTCAGTTCGCGCAGGCGCTGAACGAGGCCGGCCTGGTCGAGCAGATCAACCCCGAGTTCATCCCGAACCTGGCGAACCTCTACCCCGAGGCGAAGGAACTCTCCTACGACCCGGGCAACAAGTTCTCGGTTCCCTACGCCTGGGGCACCACGGGCATCTGCTACCGCAGCGATGTGGTCGAGGAGCCCACGAGCTGGAACGCGATCCTCGAGCCGAGTGCCGAGAACAAGGGCAAGGTCACCGCGCTGGCCACCGACCGTTGGCTGATGCTCCCCGCGCAGAAGGCCCTCGGCTTCTCGGCGAACACCACCGATGAAGCCGAGCTCGAGCAGGTGAAGCAGAAGCTGATCGCGGCCAAGCCCGGTCTGCTCGCCTACGACGACACCACGTTCTACTCCCGCCTGGTCTCAGGTGAGGCGAACATGGTCGTGGCGTGGGATGGCTGGTGCAACTACGGCACCGCCGAGAACCCGGACATCAAGTTCGCCGTTCCCAAGGAGGGAAGCGATCTCTGGGCGGACACGATGGTGATCCTGAAGTCTTCGAAGAACAAGGAGGCTGCACACGCCTTCGTGAACTTCATTCTCGATCCGGCCAACCACGCCTGGGTCGCAGAGAACATCCTCTACAAGGTCCCGAACAAGCCTGCGATGGAGCAGGTGGCAGGTCTCGCCGAGACATTCCCGAACATGGGTCTGACCCCGGCCGAGTTGCTGAAGGGCGAGAGCCTCGTGGACCTCGGGGATGCCGCACCGAAGTACTCCGAGATCGTCACCGAGGTCACCTCGAGCTGACGTGACCGCTGCACGTAGTGCATCAGGGCGCGGCGCCGCACGGCGCCGCGCCCTGAATGCGCGTGCCATCTTCGCCGGGCCTGGCCTGCTCTACATCACGCTGTTCATGACGATCCCGGTCGTCCTGGTCCTGGTCTATTCGTTCTTCCAGCGCGGCCGCTTCGGCGGTGTGGTGTGGGAGTTCACTCTCGAGAACTACGCCCGCGCATTCGAACCGGTCTACATCAACGTCTTCACCGAGTCGCTGCTGATCGCCGGCACCACCACGGTCCTGGCGCTGCTCATCGGGTACCCCACCGCGTACGCCATCGCGCGCCTGCCGCAGAAGTGGCGCACGATCGCACTCGTCCTCGTCGTGCTCCCGTTCTGGACCAACTTTCTGATCCGCACGTACGCCTGGATCGTGCTGCTCAACTCCGAGGGTCTGCTCAACCGCGCCCTCGTGGACATCGGATTCATCAGCGCGCCCCTCGGCCTGCTCTACACACCGGGTGCGGTGATCGTCGGCCTGCTCTACGCCTATATCCCGCTCGTGATCCTGCCGGTCTACGCATCCGTCGAACGGCTCGACCGGCAACTCCTCGAGGCCGCCAGCAACCTCGGGGCCAGCCGCGCCCGCGTCTTCTTCGACATCACGCTGCCGCTCACCCTGCCAGGCGCGATGATCGGCGCGATCTTTGTCTTCGTCCCGAGCATGGGGAACTTCGTGGTGCCCGAACTCCTCGGCGGCGGAAAGACCGTCATGGTCGGCAACCTCATCCGCGACCAGTTCCTGGAAACCCGCGACTGGCCCTTCGGTGCAGTCCTCGCACTCTTCGTGATCGCCTTGCTCGTCCTCCTCTTCGCCCTGCAGGCCTATATCTCCCGACGCATCAACGGGAGGACCGCCCGTGCCTAGCATCGGTTGGCTCCGTCTCCCGCTCTGGTTCACGTACCTGTTCCTCTATCTGCC
>JBJTBD010000018.1:0-11386 GCA_046091195.1 Actinomycetota bacterium | reverse complement strand
TCCCTGGGTCACGGTCAGTCCCGACCCACGGTCGCCCACAGGCCGTAGGAGTGCATGGCGTTGGTGTCACGTTCCATCTCCTCGCGCGAGCCGCTGGCCACCACGGCACGGCCTTCGTGGTGAACCGCGCGCATGAGGGTCTCCGCTTTCTCCCGGGGGTACTTGAAGTAGGTCATGAAGACGTAGGTCACGTAGGACATCAGATTGACCGGGTCATTCCACACGATCGTGACCCAGGGACGATCCGTCACCACCTCGAATTCCGTCGCCTGATCGGGGAGGACGGGTGCCTCCGCGGGTGCGGACGTCATCGCACCAGTGTGCCAAGGACGCGCCGACCTGGGCACGAGGCCTCATCCGGCCGTACCCTGGCACGGTGACCTGGATCCCCGATCCCGCCAGTGGGCTGCCGGATCCGCCCATCCTGCAGCGGATCCGTGAGTCCGTGATTGGTGACGACCAGGTGATGGAGACTCCCTTCGGGCGCCGGCGTGTCACGTACGCCGATTACACGGCTAGTGGCCGTGCGTTGAGCTTCATTGAAGACTTCATCACCGACGAGGTCCTCCCCCGCTACGCGAACACCCACACAGAGTCGAGCGGCACCGGTCTGCAGACCTCTCGCCTACGCGAGGATGCACGGCGCGTGATCAAGGAAGCGGTGAACGCCGACGACGACTACGCGGTGATCTTCTGCGGGTCCGGTTCGACGGCAGCCATCAACAAGGTGGTGTCGATTCTGAACCTGCGAATCCCTGCCGATCTCGATAGGCGCTACCACCTCTCTGATGCGATCCCGGCCGATCAGCGGCCGGTGGTATTCATCGGCCCCTTCGAACACCACAGCAACGAATTGCCGTGGCGTGAATCCATCGCCGACGTGGTCACGATCCGAGAGGACGCCACCGGTCACATCGACATCGACCATCTCACCGAGCAACTAGCGCTCTACTCCTCGCGACCCTTGCGCATCGCCTCGTTCTCCTCCGCCAGCAACGTCACCGGAATCCTCAGCGATACCCATGCGGTGAGCCAGTTGCTTCATGAGCACGGCACTTTGTCCTTCTGGGACTACGCCGCTGCGGGCCCATACGTCCGCATGGCGATGAGACCGACCTGCAATGCGCACCCACTCGCCTACAAGGACGCGATCTTCCTCTCCCCGCACAAGTTCATCGGGGGTCCGGGAACCCCTGGTCTCCTCGTCATCCGACGTGAACTCGTGAGCAATACGGTGCCGGAGATCGTGGGCGGCGGGACCGTCGCCTACGTGAATGCGGCCGAGCACACCTACCTCGACGACTCCGAGCATCGGGAGGAGGGTGGCACCCCGGCCATCATCGAATCGATCCGGGCCGGCCTGGTCTTCCAACTCAAGGACGAGGTCGGAAGTGAGGTGATCCATGCACGCGAGGACGACTTCGTTCGCCGCGCGATGGATTCCTGGGCGTCCAATCCCCGCATCGAGGTGCTTGGAAATCGCGAGGCAAAACGCCTCTCGATCACGTCCTTCGTGATCCGCCGTCCAGGCGGCACGTACCTGCACCACAACTTCGTCGTCGCGATCTTGAATGACCTCTTCGGGATCCAATCACGCGGTGGGTGCTCCTGTGCCGGTCCCTACGGTCACCGACTCCTCGGCATCGATATCGAACATTCCCATCGCTTCGAGGAGCAGATCCGTCACGGATGCGAGGGCATCAAGCCCGGGTGGATCCGAGTCAACTTCAACTACTTCATCTCGGAACCGGTGTTCGAGTATCTGGTGTCCGCGGTGCACCTGATCGCTGACCACGGCTGGAAATTGCTACCGCACTACCGCTTCGACACCACCACCGCGCGTTGGCAACACCGTGACGGCGCCGTCGAGCCACCCTTACGGCTCAGTCACGTGCACTACACGCACGATGGGCGACTCACGTACCCCACGCAGCACGACACGGCACCGGAATCCGCGCTCGCTGACTATTTGGAATTCGCGCACGGGTACCTGGCATCGCTACCCGAACCAACCCTGGTGAATGCCGGAATCTCGGACGACTTCGATTCGCTCCGTTGGTTCGAACTACCTGAGGAGAGCGTCCGCTAGCGACGCACGCGCACATTGAAGGTGGGCGAGATCCCTTCCGATATCCCGTTCCCACCCGGAGCCACCACCCGATACGTGTAGCGGCCCTTGCCCTCCGGTGCGGTGCCGATGAGGAGCACGCGCCCCTTCGCGTTGACCTTCCCCGAGGACACCCGCTCCCACGATCCATCCCGGGTGAGACGCTGCAGGAGCACCTTCTGCTGTTTCGCAGGGGGGCGGACGATGACACGCACCTTGATCACACCTCCGCGAGACACCGTGTCCGTGCGCAGGCGCGTGGTGACCGTAGACCCGACGGCAACGGTCGACTCCGTGCTGATCCCCGCGGGCGCGGTCGCCGTGGCGGCACTTGCGATGCGCAGGACACCGCTCGCAGGGAGCACCACCTGGAACGTCACGGCGCCATCGGGTCCGGTGGTACCGGTCTGGAGATCGACGAAGTCACCCGACCCCTGCGGAGCAAATTGCAGGACCACGGGGACACCTGCGCCTGGTGCGCCGTTGACGAGAACGGATCCCTGGATCGTCGCCGCCTGTCCCGAAACAACGGACGGAGGCGCCGTGATCGCGACCGTCGCCGTTGCAGGTGCGAGGGATTGGGCGTAGCTACGCAACAACGGCCACTGCGCGGGATTCTCTCCACCGATGGTCCAGAACGCTGCAGCGTTGAGGCCGTATGTCCCGACGAGTTGCGTGCGGGCCAGAACGCCGTCCGGCCCCACGAACCAGGTGATTCGGCGGGCAGTACAGGTCTGGGTTGCCCCCGCACCGTCGGTCCACGTCACCGGTTTGTCGTACTCCGCCCATGACTCCTGTGCCTGCGCATCCCAGGTGACCGCGGTCTCGGGGACACCGGCACGTGTCAGCACCCTCGGTGCATCGGCTGACGTGAACGCGGCGCGATCGGTCAACTCCCCCCACGCCCGCCGCTCGCTCGCGCTCCCATTGCGGTTGGGGCATGTCCCCGACAAAACGAAGGAGCCATTGCCGTTCTTCTTGGTCCAGGCGCGCCCGTACGTGGGAACTCCGATCTGCAACTTCGCGGGATCCATGACCGATGTTGCGTACTGGGTGATTGCCGTCACCCAGCCGATGGGTGCTATCGGCCCGATCCCCTGGACGCTGAAGTCGTAGGCCATGATCCGAACACGGTCGGCGACCTGCGCGATCGCGGGCAGGTTGTAGACCCAGTAACCACTGCGCCCGCCACATCGGTTCCGGGTATCACACGGCGAGGGGATCGTGACGGTGAGTAACTTCCCCTGCGCGCGCAGCCCTGCGGACAATTCCTGCACGAACGCCGTCCAGTTCGGCTCTGTCGTCGGCCAACTCGCACTGCCGTCGGAGAAGGCGAATCCTTCGTAGTCGAGATCCAGGCCGTCATAGCCATTCGTCATCACCATCGCGACCAGATCGGCGACATGAGCGGCACGCTGCGCAGGATCCGCCAAGGCGGCAGCCATGCGCCCCTTCCCGGACGCATCGGCAATGGCCGGCAACACGGTGACTCCCGCAGCGCGGAGTTGACCCATTGCCCACGGAATATTCGTGGACGAGTTTTTGAAGTTCGGATTCACCCGGACCTGGACTCCGCCACCCGGCTTCGCCGTCGCGGAGTACCAGAACGGCGAGACATCCACGAAGAGGTCCGCGTTCTGTACCACCGAGGTGATGCCCTGGGGCTGCGACTGGGTCGTCATCCAGTAGGGCATCCAGCCGCTGAGGATCCGCTTGGGGGCCGGATCGGCCTGGGCTGGCGCCGCCACCCCGAGGAGCGACGTGCCGGCCAGTGCCGTGGGGAGGACAAGGGGAAGGAGGCGACGCATCGATTCATTCTGCGTTACGCGACCCCCCGGAGCCGGAACCTGGGTCGGTGCGTCCGCCTACCGCATAACTCGCGCGATCTCCCCGGCGGCACGGGCGACCCGGGGGCCAACCTCGGCGTCGGCGAGTTCCCCCATGGCGACGACCCCCACGGAGGCCTCGAGCCCGGGGACTCCGATGAGCGGCACCGCGATGCCGTGGCCCCCCGTGGCCCCGTCCGCGGTGGCCACGATCCACGGGGGATCCAGGGGACGACCGGCAGCGGTGCGTGCGGCGAGGACGGCGCGTCCCCCGGCGGTGGCCTCCAGCGATTGGCGAGCACCAAGCCGCACCGACACATGCACATCCGACCGCGATGGTTCGACGACCAGGGCGGTGAGTCCGTCGCCCCCTTCGGCGATCGTCAGGTGCGCGGTGGCGCTGACGGCATCGGCCAGGAGTCGCAGCGCAGGAATGGCGGCGTCACGGAGTGCAGGTTGCACTGCACGACCGAGGGTGAGAAGTCCCAGGCCAAGGCGGCACCGACCATCCGCGCCCCGACGGATGAGTGCGTGTGATTCGAGTGTCACGACGAGGCGATAGACGACAGTCCGGCCGACTCCGAGTTGCGTCGACAACTCGGTGACAGTTAGGCCCTCAGGTGCATCCGCGATCACCTCGAGGACTCGGAGTCCACGGTCGAGGGTCTGCGAAGTTTCGGCCGCCACGTAGCAAGCCAATCATGGGCGGAAAAAGCAACGACGTGGGGTCCGCATGCGCGGACCCCACGTCGTCAAGAGATCAGGATTCCAGGGACTTGACCCGGAAGCCGGCGATGATCTCGAAGATGCCAATGATGATCAGCCACACGCCGATCACCCAGGTGATAGCGAGCAGTGACATTCCGGGGCCCACGAGCACGATCACACCACCGATCAGCAGGATGATGCCGAAGAAGATGTTCCAACCACGGCCTTCCTTCTGCTCGAAGCCGGTGAAGAGCGACGCGAAGCCGCGGAAGATGAAGGCGATAGCAATGAAGATCGCCAAAATCTCGACTGCACGGATGGCGCTCGCGATGGCGAACACACCCAGGGCGATGGAGATGATGCCCGTGATGATCGTCAATGCCCGCATACCGCCCGTGAGACCGTGACCGAAGCCACGCACCACCTCGAACACACCGGAAACGATCAACCAGATCGCCAGCAAGATCGCGACAGCGACGACGGTGGCAATCGGCCAGACGAGGGCTACGACACCGACGATGATGCTGATGATGCCGCCGACCAGCAGCAGCCACCAATAGCGTCCGGAACCGGTAAACATGCCGGTCTCAGAACTCATTGTGGACATTTAACCTCCATGGTGAGCGGGGCTTGTGGCCCCAATGGGGAAGTTCCCTCCCCGATGGTAGAGCGATCACGGCCCGGTTTCGGGCTACGACTCGGTCACCTGACCGCTCAGCGACAGTTCCGTGAGGGTCCTATCGACGCAGGTGACGAACGGATTGCCCGGAACGAACGCCAACACCGACTCGGAGCCGCCGGGATTCTTCCCGTAGGCGCTGCTCGCCACCGCGCCGGCAGCTGCCGCTTCGTCTGGCGTCACCTGACCGACCAGGAAATCCGCAATTCCGTCGCGCACGAATTCCTCGATCGTGATGGGCTGCTCTATCCATGTCACCTGAACGGGAGTGAACCCCAGATCCTCGGCGATCGAGTAGACGAGGTCCGACTCCGTCCCCACCCATTCGTCACGATCACTTTGACTGAGGTACGGGGCAGATCGACGATCGGTGGTCGCGACCGTGAGTTGCGCCGCGACAACGGTGGTGACGTTGACGAGCGAACAGGGATCGAGGACCCCCGGATCGATAGCCGCCGAGGCGTCGGCGATAGGCATGGGGGCTCCGCCCGCGTCATCATCTCCACCACATCCGGAGAGCGCCACGACACAGGCGACGGCCGCGCCCAGCCGAGCGACCCATGCGACGGTCGACAATTCCTAGTCCTTGCCGCGGGGCAGCGAGGCGTGGATCTCCTGACACTCGGGGCAGATCGGAAATCGCGATGGGTCGCGGTTCGGAGTCCACACCTTTCCGCAGAGGGCCTTGACCGGGGTGCCGGTCACAGCACTTTCCACGATCTTGTCCTTCTCGACATAGTGCGCAAAACGCTCGTGATCACCGTCATCATTCGAGAGCCGTGTGCTCTCCTCGAGCAGAGTGTCTCCGGAGAGTCCGGGAGTATCCAGCGGCGTGCTCACGCCTCCACCCTAGGCCTGCGGCTGACTGAATTTCTGACCACCTGGGCATGAACTCGGGACTTTTGGCCCCCCTCGACCCTCCGACGGGCGCCTACCGTGGTTCACGAACACAGGTCGAGGAGGAGTCCATGCCACAACAACCGCTCGCGCAGGTGCCAGCCGATGCTCGATGGAATTGGCAGGAGGACGCCGCGTGCCAGGGGATGGACTCCTCGATTTTCTTCCATCCGCAGAACGAGCGAGGCTCGGCACGCTCCAAGCGTGATCGCGCGGCGAAGATGGTCTGCGCGCAATGCCCGGTGCGATTGGAGTGCGCGGACTATGCCATTCGGGCTCGTGAACCATACGGAGTATGGGGTGGTTTGACCGAAGAGGATCGGGATCACATCTACCTGCGAATCGATGCGAGGCACCATCCACGTCGCAAGGGCGATGGTCTACGGATCGCAGGGGGCGATGTTGATCGTGCGATCTCCGGAACCGCTTTGGGAATCACCGCCTGATCGAATCAGGCGAGTGAGAGGAAGAGTTTCTCCAGTTCCTCCTGCGTCATCGGTGCCTTTCCCGGTGACTCCCAGCACTGCCGGAGTCCGGTCGCCACGATCTTGAAGCCGGCCCGGTCGAGTGCCTTGGAGACGGCCGCCAACTGTGTGACGACATCCGTGCAGGAGCGACCGTCCTCGATCATCGTGATCACGCCGTCGAGTTGACCGCGTGCGCGCTTCAACCGGGTGAGCACCTCCGTGCTCACCGATGTATCGATCTTCATGGCACTCCTTCCGTCGACTTCCGGCAGGCTATCCCACATACCCTCTGGGGTATCGTCACCACATGGACCACACGCACGGAAAGGACGTGCAGGACGCACTCGCTCCGCTGTCCCGCGAGCTGCGCGCGGAGATCCCCGAGGTCTACGAGAACTTCGTCGGGCTGCATCGCGCGGCTATGAAGGACGGGGCTCTGTCGACCACGACCAAGGAGTTGCTTGCATTGGCGATCGCCGTCGTGGAGCGCTGCGACGGGTGTATCGCGTCCCACGCCCGGGGGGCAGCGCGCGCGGGAGCAACCCGGGAGCAGGTTGCCGAGGCGATCGGAGTTGCGATCCTCATGGCGGGCGGCCCCGCAACGGTCTACGGACCGCGCGCCTACTCTGCATTCTGTGAGTTCCTCGACACCTGACGGGCTTCCCGGTCGCATCGCCCTCGTCGGCAGCGGCGAGTACCTGCCGGTGATGGAGCCGATCGAGTCGTGGCTCATGGAAGACCGTCCACCCCGCTTTGTGCAGTTGGCTACCGCGGCCGCCCCGGAGGGAGACCGGGTCCTCGACCGGTGGCATTCACTCGGCGCAGCAGCGGCGCAACGACTGGGCGTGCAGCAGGTGATCGTCGATGTCCGTACACGCGAGGATGCCGATGAGTCGCACCACGTGGATGCGATCACGGGTGCAGGCGTGATCTACCTCTCCGGCGGCAATCCCTCACACCTCGCACGAACCCTTCGTGGTTCCCGAGTGTGGGACGCAATCTGGCGGGCCTGGCGCTTGGGTGCATCCGTCGCCGGGTGCAGCGCGGGTGCGATGGCGCTGTGCGGCTACATCCCCGGCTTCCGCCACCCGCGCAAGGGCGGTGAAGAAGGCCTCGGGCTCATCCCGGATCTCCGCGTCATCCCCCATTTCGATAAGTACGCAGCCCACCTCCCCGACCTCGCGCTACGACCCCTCGTCACGCCGGGAGCAACAGTCGTCGGAATCGACGAGGAAACTGCGCTCATCGCGGATTCGGCGTCGACTCCCGAGTGGACCTTCACGAGTCGCGGAACCGGCTCAACGTGGCGCATCGATAGCGATCGCCGCCACCGGGTCAACAGCGCGCTCACCCTGCGCGTGGGTTGATGGTGCGCCCCGTTCCCCCAGCGTCGACCGTCTTGCCCCGAGGCGTGCGCACATTCAAGCCGCGGCGCAGTCGCTTCACCCGACGCGAGGCCGCAGCCCTCGAGGATCCACGTGATGTTCTGCTGACGGCAAGCACCAGCATGCTTCCCCTGCCCTGGGGCGAGTCGCCGATCGTGTTGGAGATCGGGTTCGGCGCCGGTGCGGCGACCCGAACCATGGCAATGGCCGATCCAGGGACCACGATCCTTGCGGTCGATGTGCACACACCCGGGGTGGGACGCCTGATCGCCGACGTCCGCGAGCAGGGCATCACCAATGTGCGAGTCATGGAGGCGGATGCGCTCGCCGTCCTCGAGTACGGCATTCCACCCCTAGCCCTCACCGGTGTACGCACATTCTTCCCGGATCCGTGGCCGAAGGCACGTCACCACAAGCGCCGTCTCATCCAGGGGTCGGTGATCGACCTCGTGCACTCCCGACTCATTCCGGGTGGCTCATGGCACATTGCAACGGACTGGCATGACTACGTCGAATGGATCGTTGACGCCTTCGACGCACATCCCGGCTTTCGGGGAGGCGCAATCGAGAGACCCATGTCTCGGCCGACCACCCATTACGAACGGCGAGCAATCGCCGAGGGCCGCAAGGTCGAAGATTTGCTGTTCACCACGTCAAGCGCGTGACGCAGACCTGGACCGACGGGTAGTCAGGCCACGGGACCTGAGTGCACTCGGGAACGGTAGGCCGACGTTCGGCAGGGATCGAATTCCAGAATTGCAGAATGGACTCGGTGCTCTTGCCGTACAACGCCAAGGCAAGCGGTTTGCTCTTGTCCCAGCGGAGAAGCATGTCCGTCGTTACCTCAGGCCCCTGGCCAGCCGAATTTGCACCCCAAAGCTGAAACGCCGCCATTGGCAGAAGGTCCTGCTCCTGCTTCTGCCACTCGGCGTCGACCCACGTGAGAACCCGATCCCCCGGCTGCGTCCGGCTGAGAACCCACTCCTGAGCTCTGACCGCAGACCCGATCATCTCTCGTGCCTCATTGGAACGGTACGAGTTGACATAGAGGGCATCCGTGCTGACGCCGAACGTGTCACGGGAATTCTGCAGTAACTGCGCAGCCACCATGAGGAGTCCTGTTGCGAGCAGCACGGGAACCCACCGCTGACCAGCGATGAGGAAGACGATGACTCCCGCCACGGCAATCATGCGACTCCCCCAGGTACTCAGGGACGGGTCGAGGTAGCCGGCACCTACGGTCACCGCGACAACGACGAGACCGATCCCTCCACGGGCCCACGACCACCGCGACATCGCGACACGGCTTGCCGCGATGACGGATACGGAAAGTAGGGCAGGAATCCACAGCAACGCCTGGTAGTGAGGGATCTCCAGGTAGTTGGTGGGGAACGCGAAGAAGCACACCAGGGCGAACGTGGTGACCGCGATACCGAGCACCGCCCCGACTCTGACGTGGACATCGCGAGGGTTGCGCATCAAATGGACGAGCCCGATCACTACGGCCATGGCGGGGACCAAGAGAGATGGGTCGTACTGCCAGCGGTTGACGTCGTAGATGTAGTCGGATTGATCAATGGCGGAGTTCCAGAACAGATAGGTCTGCACCCAGTCGAATCCCGGGAAGAGGAATCGCCCCACAATCCACAGGAATCCGAAACCCATGGCAATGCCCAGAAGTCCCCAGATCCCGGCGCGAGCAATTCGGGATACCGAAGTGCCTCCACGGGCGATGATGACGGCCAGGTAGGCAACGACGGCAAGGATCGCGCCATACGGATTGGTCATGACCATCCAGCCCACGATCACGCCCGCTCCCACGTTCCCCCATGGGCCGCGTGGGGCCATACCGATTGCGACCAGAAGCGCCATGCCCGCCATAACCGTGGCCGAGGGATACGGATTGCCCAGGTAGCCCAGGACCACCGTGTTTGACGCGACCAGGAAAGTGAGAACGGTGCTCGTCCACACGTCGGTACAACGCCGGATGGCATACCACGTTCCCGCGATGATGAGGAAGAGAAGAATCAGCCGGAGTATTTCGAGACCTGTCACTGGCCCGAAATAGTTCGTCAGCAGACGTCCTGGCGCGATGTAGCCGAGGCGCGTCCAGTAGTACACGGGGGTAGCGGCCCGATCCGTGACCTCGCTTCCGAAGATCGCCATGCTTGCGTGGAATTCAGCATCGGGCGTATCGAAACTTACCCAGCGTTCGGAGCCGGTGATGAACGCGATGCTCAACCAGATCGCAGAAATGACGCCGAAGTCGGTAAGCCGAGACCGGACACGCTCCATCAGCGATGACCTTAGCCAGACTTACGTCGGAACTCCCGCTTTCCGCCGGCACGATCCGCGTGCTCCTGCACCTTGCCATCGCCTGACGATGGTCCGCTGGGCGAGGAGGAACGCGACTTACCCTTCTTGGCTTCCAGGGCCTGGCGCATGCGCTCTTTGATGTCCTCGTTATCCGCCACGTGACAAGTGTTGCACGGTGCTGGCCAACAACCGCTGAGAAGCAGGCTTCGAGTGGGTCGTCCCGAACTAGATTCCTCCCGTGGACCGCTCGCCTGGCGCCGCCGAGTACCCGGTCCCCGGACCATCGGGCACGGTTCTGCGGACGTGGGACGAACAGTCCTGGACCGATCACTTCGACGCCACCCCAGTCGCACCGCTTCCCGCATACACGCGCCACCCCTGGCGGTTTCTCGCCTTCCCCGGGTGGCTCCTCATCCCGGTCTATGCACTGGCCGTTAGAGGGACGTTCATCATGTCCACGAACGCGTCGGAATCCACTCTCGCGCGTGTTGGTCTTGCGGTCGGTGCCGATTGCGCTGTCTGCTCGGCACTAGACACCCCATGCTTCCCGCCACATCGCTGAGGTCGGGGAACGCACAAGCCCGCTGCCCGCACGATTTCGTGAGGGCAGCGGGCACTTTGTGGAGGTGCCGGGAATCGAACCCGGGTCCGTGCAGGTTCCTTGCGTTCTTCTACGTGCGTAGCCGCGCTATCGCTTCTCGACCCCGGGACTTCGTGCGGCACTGTCCCGGGCGGTCCAGTCACTGTGTGGTGTTCCTCCCCCTCCCGCGACCGGAGGGCTTGGTAAGTCCCCTAGCGACGTCAGACCCCAATTCGGGGACGCATTGGGCTGACGGCAGATTTAAGGCTTAGGCCGCGAGGGCGTAAGCGTCTGCAGACTGCGTCTTTTTGGCAGTTATTTGTTTCCCAGGATGTTTAACGAGATCACCTGAGCTTCTCGGCACGCTTCTCCGGTCAGAACGTCTGTCCGTCGAAACCTGTCACCCCCTGTTGAGTTGTGA
>JBJTBD010000017.1:0-41270 GCA_046091195.1 Actinomycetota bacterium | reverse complement strand
TCAGCCCGTTCTTCAACGAAACCGCCTACTGCCTCGGGGTGGAGAGATTGCTCGGGATCACCGACCAGATCCCCGAGCGGGCCAATGTCATTCGCGTGATGATGATGGAACTCAATCGAATCTCCTCGCACCTCGTTGCCCTGGCCACAGGTGGCATGGAACTCGGTGCCCTGACCGCGATGACCTTTGGTTTCCGCGAGCGCGAGGTGGTCCTCGACCTCTTCGAGATGGTCACCGGTCTCCGGATGAACAGCGCCTACGTGCGCCCCGGTGGTGTTGCGCAGGATCTCCCCGCCGGTGCAGAGGAGAAGATCCGGGAGACCCTTCCGCTGCTCAAGAAGCGGCTGAAGGACACCGCGGATCTGCTCGTCGACAACACCATCTGGATGGGACGCACGGTCAACGTCGGGTACCTGGACCTCACCGGGTGCATGGCTCTCGGCATCACCGGTCCGATCCTGCGCTCCACCGGTTTACCGCATGACCTGCGCAAGTCCCAGCCCTACTGCGGCTACGAGACTTACGAGTTCGACGTCCCCACCACCGACACGTGCGACGCCTACGGCCGATTCCTCATCCGCCTAGCCGAGATGCAAGAGTCGATGAAGATCGTCGAACAATGCCTCGACCGGTTGAAGCCAGGACCGGTGATGGTCGCCGATAAGAAGATCGCCTGGCCGGCGCAGTTGTCGATCGGTGCCGATGGCCAGGGCAACTCCCTCGATCACATTCGCGAGATCATGAGCGAGTCGATGGAGGCGCTCATCCACCACTTCAAGTTGGTCACCGAAGGCTTCCAGGTCCCCGCCGGACAGGTGTACGCCGCGGTCGAGTCACCGCGCGGTGAACTTGGTGCTCACGTGGTGAGCGCCGGTGGCACGCGTCCCCACCGAGTGCACTTCCGCGACCCCTCGTTCAACAACCTTCAGGCCACCGCCGCCATGTGCGTCGGGGGCATGGTGCCTGATGTCATCGCGGCCGTGGCAAGCATCGATCCGGTCATGGGTGGGGTGGATCGCTGATGGCCATCTCCGAGACGACTCGCACCGGCCTGCGCGAGATCGCAGACCGATACCCGTCCGCGCGGTCGGCACTCCTGCCGATGCTGCACCTGGTGCAGAGCGAGGAGAACGAGATCACCGTCGATGGGATCAACGTGTGCGCCGAGGTCCTCGGCATCACACCGGCGGAGGTCACCGCAGTCGCCAGCTTCTACACGATGTACAAGCGTCGCCCCGTGGGTAAGCACCACATCGGCGTCTGCACCAACACCCTCTGTGGGCTCCTCGGCGGCGATGCGGTCTGGGACGCACTCAGCGCGGAACTCGGGGTAGGGCACAACGAGCCCACCGCCGATGGTGAGTTCTTCCTCGAGCGCATTGAATGTCAGGCAGCGTGCACCCACGCACCCGTGATGACGGTGGACTGGGAGTTCATGGATGACGTCACGCCGCGGACTGCCTGTGAGGTCATCGAGAAGCTGCGTCGTGGTGAGACCGTGCAGTCCACCCGCGGTCCGGTCATCCGTGACTTCGACGCCACCGAGCACACGCTCGCTTTCCCACTCGACGGCCTTGCGGACGCTCCCTCCGTCGACTCGAAGATGCTCGCGGGTCTCACGATCGCCAAGCAGCGGGGGATGAAGGCGCCATGATCACCACAGGTCTCACCCCGGTCATCACCGAACATTGGGATGCACCCGATCTCTACACGCTCGAGGGTTACCGCCGCTTCGGTGGCTACGAGGCACTCGCGTCCGCGTTGAAGCAGGATCCCGACGCCATCATCGGCCAGGTCAAGGACTCCGGCCTGCGCGGACGTGGGGGAGCGGGCTTTCCCACCGGATTGAAGTGGTCCTTCGTCCCCCAGAACGACGGCAAGCCGCACTACCTCGTCGTCAATGCCGATGAGTCCGAGCCGGGTGCGTGCAAGGACATCCCGATCATGATGGCCGATCCCCATGTCCTCGTGGAGGGCGTGATCATCGCCAGTTATGCGATCCGCGCGAATCACGCCTTCATTTACATCCGCGGGGAGGTGCCGAACGCGATCCGCAAGGTCGCGCTCGCTGTGGAGCAGGCGAAGGCCGCAGGTCTCATCGGAAAGAACATCCTCGGCAGTGGGTTCGACCTCGACGTCGTCGTGCACTCCGGTGCCGGTGCCTACATCTGCGGTGAAGAGACCGCGCTCCTGGACTCACTCGAGGGCTACCGTGGTCAGCCGCGACTCAAGCCGCCCTTCCCCGCGGTCGCCGGGCTCTACGCCTCACCCACGGTGATTAACAATGTGGAGACCATCGCCAACATCCCATTCATCATCGGTCGCGGCGTCGAGTGGTTCCGGCAGTTCGGCACCGAGAAGTCACCGGGATTCAAGGTGTGGGCGGTCTCCGGACATGTGAACAATCCGGGACTGTTCGAAGCACCCCTGGGCATCACGATGCGCGAGCTCCTCGACTATGCCGGGGGAGTTCGCGGTGGTGGCGAGGTTAAGTTCTGGCTGCCCGGTGGGTCCTCGGTTCCGATGTTGACCGCCGAGCACCTCGACCTGCCGCTCACCTACGAGGCGATGGCCGAAGCGGGCACCATGCTCGGCACGGGCACACCGATGATCTTCGACTCCACCGTAAGTGTCGTGAAGGCGGTCACGCGGTGGCTGGAGTTCTACAAGCACGAGTCCTGCGGAAAGTGCACGCCGTGTCGTGAAGGCACGTACTGGATCACGGGCGTCCTCGAGAAGTTCGAGCACGGTCATGGCACCGACGCCGAGATGGACACCCTGGTTAACCTCTGCGGCCAGATCGCCGGGCGCTCGTTCTGCGCCCTCGGTGATGCGGCCGCCACCCCGTATCCGGCGGCGCTGAAGTTCTTCCGTCAGGAGTTCACCGACGCCACCCACACCCCCGTCGACGACACGTTCGATCCCGTCGCCTCGTATGTATTCGCTCCGGCGGTGGCCCGATGACAATCACCACCAACGATTCCCAGGTCGCCGTTCCCTCAGACACCGTCACGGTGATCATCGACGGGGTCGCGGTCGCGGTGCCGAAGGGAACTCTCGTGATCCGCGCGGCGGAACTGCTGGGTATCGAGATCCCCCGGTTCTGCGATCACCCGCTCCTCGATCCGGTCGCGGCATGCCGGGCCTGCTTGATCGAGGTGGAGGGCATGCCCAAGCCGCAGCCCGCCTGCGCGCAAACCGTCTCCGACGGCATGGTCATCCGCACCCAACAGTCCTCCGAGATGGCACGTCTCGCTCAGGAGGGCGTGATGGAGTTCCTGCTGCTCAACCATCCGCTCGACTGCCCGGTGTGCGACAAGGGTGGCGAGTGTCCATTGCAGAACCAGGCGATGAGTGTCGGGCGTCCGGAATCGCGATTCACCGAAGACAAGCGCACATTCCCCAAGCCGATCAACGTCAGCGCGCAGATCCTGCTGGACCGCGAGCGCTGCGTCTCGTGCGCGCGCTGTACGCGGTTCGCGGAGCAGATCGCCGGTGACCCCATGCTCGAACTGCTCGAGCGTGGTGCCCAGCAGCAGGTCGGTACCGCCGAGGATCAACCCTTCGACTCCTATTTCTCCGGCAACACGATCCAGATCTGCCCGGTGGGCGCACTTACCTCAGCCGCCTACCGATTCCGTTCACGTCCTTTCGATCTGGTGTCGGTTCCCACCACATGCGAACACTGTGCATCCGGGTGCTCGCTGCGCACGGATTACCGCCGTGAGGTGGTCACCCGTCGCCTCGCGTGGGATTCCCCCGAGGTCAACGAGGAGTGGAACTGCGACAAGGGTCGCTTCGCGTTCGTCTACCAGACCGAAGGTCGGATCGAGTACCCGCTGATCCGGGAGAACGGTGAACTGCGCGTCGCGTCCTGGCCGGAGGCCATCGACGTCGCCGCCCGAGGGCTCGCCGAGGCTTCGAGTCACGCGGTCCTGGTCGGCGGACGCTCCACCGTCGAAGATGCCTACGCGTACGCACGATTCGCGCGGGCCGCACTCCGCACGGATGACATCGACTTCCGCGCCCGCGCTCTCTCCGACGAGGAGCACGCATTCCTCGCCTCGCGCGTTGCCGGCTCGCCGGTGTCCGTCAGCTACGAGAAACTCGAGTCCGCACCCATCGTGGTGCTGGTCTCCTTCGAACCCGAGGACGAGTCGCCGATCGTCTTCCTGCGTCTGCGCAAGGCCGCGCGGGCCGGAACCCGCGTCGTGAGCGTGGGTGCGGTGCGCTCGAAGGGCAGCGAGAAGGTCGCCGCGGAGATGGTGTGGTGCGCACCCGGCGACGTAGACACCGCGCTCGCATCCCTGCCCGCAGAGATCGTCGAAGCGCTCGCCACCTCGGGCGCCGTGATCATGGTGGGTGAACGTGCGGCACTGAGCGCGGGGGCCCTCAGCGCGGTCGCAGCACTTGCCGATCGCACCGGTGCCGCCCTCGCATGGGTCCCGCGCCGCGCTGGTGAGCGCGGAGCGCTCGACGCGGGAGCGATCGCCGGGCTGCTTCCGGGGGGGCGTCCGCTCTCCGACCCGCAGGCCCGGAGCGAGGTGTCTGCCCTGTGGGGTGTCGATTCGCTGCCGGATCCCGGAGTCGCGGGGGAGACCCTGCTCGCCCGTCTCGGCTCCGTCGACGCGGCGGTGATCGGCGGAGTTGAACTCTCCGATTACCCGCAGGATGTCCGCGCCGCCCTCGAGCAGGTCGGCTTCATCGTCTCCCTGGAGAACCACCACTCGGCCGTGACCGAACTCGCGTCCGTCGTTCTTCCCGTTGCCGTGGTCACCGAGAAGGCCGGGACGTTCCTGGACTGGGAGGGTCGTCCCCGCCCGTTCACTCGGGTGCTGCGCGATGCGCTCACCATGCCCGATGCCCAGGTGCTCGGCATGATCGCCGACGCGATGGATCGTCCCGTCGGTCCACGTGACGTGAACGCGTTGCGCGCAGAGCTCGGAACCCTCGGTCCCTGGCGTGGAGCGCGCGTCGACGCACCTCGCGTGCCTGCGGGACCGCGTCCCGATGGACTCGTGCTCGCAAGTTGGCGTCACCTGCTCGACTCCGGTGTGATGCAAGAGGGTGAGCCCCATCTTGCGGCCACCGCCCGGCCGACCGTCGCGATGGTCTCGGACGCCACCGCACGACGGCTGGGACTCACCGAGACCGCCACCGTGCACGGCCCCGCGGGCATGGTCGCCCTCCCGGTGGAGATCGCCGATGTCGCGGAGTCGGTCGTCTGGGTTCCGATGAACTCACCCGGCTGTCATATCTACCGCGATCTGGGCGCGCGTCCGGGAGACATCGTCCGCGTCACGGCGGGAGGTGCGCTGTGAGTCAGTTCGGACTCTTCGGCACCGACCCGTGGTGGTTGGTGATCGTCAAGGTTCTCGGCATCTTCGTGATGTTGGTGCTCCTCACCCTGTTCACCATCTGGTGGGAGCGGCGCGTGGTGTCTCGGATGCAGAACCGCATCGGACCCAACCGTGTCGGCCCCCAGGGGCTCCTCCAGTCGCTGATGGATGGGGTGAAACTCGCCCTCAAGGAGGAGATCCTCCCCAAGGCTGCCCACCGCGCGGTTTACTGGATCGCACCGGTGATCTCTGCAACTGCGGCGTTCCTCGCGTTCGCCGTGATCCCCTTCGGCCCGACCGTGTCGATCTTCGGTGTCGAGACACCGCTGCAGTTGACCGACTTCCCGGTATCGGTGCTCTACGTGTTGGCCATCGCGTCGATCGGTGTCTACGGATTGGTGCTCGCGGGCTGGTCCTCGGGATCTACCTATCCGCTCCTCGGCGGTCTGCGCTCCACTGCGCAGGTCATCTCCTACGAGATCGCCATGGGACTCTCGTTCGTCGCGGTGTTCCTCTACGCGGGTTCGATGTCGACCTCGCAGATCGTCATCGCTCAGGAGCCGATCTGGTTCGCGGTCATCCTGCTGCCGAGCTTCTTAATCTACGTCACCGCGATGGTGGGAGAGACCAACCGCGCACCCTTCGATCTTCCCGAGGCCGAAGGTGAACTCGTCGGCGGTTTCCACACGGAGTACTCGTCGCTGAAGTTCGCGCTCTTCTTCCTCGCCGAGTACATCAACATGGTGACCGTCTCCGCCCTGGCGACCACGCTGTTCCTGGGCGGGTACCTCGCGCCCTGGCCGATCTCCCTCTGGGAGAGCGCCAACACCGGCTGGTGGCCGATGCTGTGGTGGCTGCTCAAGGTGCAGATCTTCATCTTCGTCTTCATCTGGTTGCGCGGGACGCTGCCGCGTCTCCGTTACGACCAGTTCATGAAGTTCGGGTGGAAGGTGCTCATCCCGGTCGCCTTGATCTGGACGATCATCGTCGCTGCCGTACGCATCCTGCGCGACCAGGTCGCCCTCACCAATACGGAACTGCTGATCGCCGGTGTCGTGCTGATCCTCATCCTGCTCGTGGGGGCGTGGGTTCTCCAGGGGCGCTCGGAGCGTCGTGCGCAGCAGCGCGACGCCGCACGGGCGGCCCGGGCCGAACGTCAACTCGACCTCACCGCCGGTGGTCATCCTGTTCCGCCCATGCCCGGCCTTACCTTCGAGTACACGCCACGGCGGAGCGCGTTACTCACGACGCAGGCCACGATGAAGGAGGCCGAGGATGCCTGAGCTACCCCAGGCCGTGCGCGGCTTCGGCGTGACCTTCACCACCATGTTCAAGAAGGTGGTCACGGAGCAGTACCCGGAGCAGAAGGACAAGTACCCGCCGAAGCCGCGGTTCCATGGCCGTCACCAACTCAATCGCTGGCCCGACGGTCTGGAGAAGTGCGTCGGCTGCGAACTCTGTGCCTGGGCGTGCCCGGCGGATGCGATCTACGTGCAGGGTGCGGACAACTCCGACACCGAGCGCTTCTCCCCTGGTGAGCGGTACGGACGCGTGTACCAGATCAACTACCTGCGCTGTATCTTCTGCGGCTTGTGCATCGAGGCCTGCCCCACCCGGGCGCTGACCATGACGAATGAATTCGAGCTCGCCGACGACAATCGCGCGGACCTGATCTACGAGAAGCAGGATCTGCTCGCCCCCCTACTTCCCGGGATGGCACCGCCCCCGCACCCGATGGTTCCGGGTACCACCGAGCAGGACTACTACGCCAACAAGATCACCGGCGCGGTTCCCGAAGGGGAATCGTCGTGACGGAAGCGGTCTCGGACTTCAACCTCGGGGAGACCATCGTTTTCTGGGTATGCGGCGGCCTGGCTGTACTCGGCGCCCTCGGCATGATCATCTCGCGCAAAGCGGTGCACAGTGCGCTGTTCATCGCACTGACCATGATCAACCTCGCGATCCTGTACGTCGCGAACGCGGCCCCGTTCCTCGGCATGGTGCAGGTAATCGTCTACACCGGCGCAGTCATGATGCTCTTCCTCTTCGTGCTGATGGTCGTGGGCGTGGATTCCTCCGACTCCCTCGTCGAGACCATCAAGGGCCAGCGCCTCGCCGCACTCCTGCTCGGCATCGGCCTCGGACTGCTGCTCACCGTCGGAATCGGCTCCGCGCTGACCACCTCGACCACCGTGGGACTCACCACGGCCAACGACGCCGCGGGCGGCAACGTGCAGGGTCTGGCGCAGTTGATGTTCGACGACTACGTGGTCGCCTTCCAAGCGACCGCCGCCCTGCTCATCACCGCCGCCGTCGGCGCCATGGTGCTCGCGCACCGCGAGCGTTGGACAGCGCGCAAGAGCCAACCGGAACTCTCCGAAGAACGGTTCCGCGACGGTGGGCATCCCGGGAATCGGCCGAGCCCCGGTGTGTATGCCCGCCACAATGCCGTCGATACGCCCGCCCTGCTCCCTGATGGCAGCACGAGCCTCGATTCTGTCCCCGGTCCGCTGCGCGCCCGCGACGACGTCCGCGACGTGGATCCCGCCGATGTCGACGAGATCCGCGAACTCACCAAGGGGGTGGACTCGTGAACCCCGCCAACTATGTGGTGCTGGCAGCGATCCTGTTCAGCCTCGGCGCCATCGGCGTTCTGGTGCGTCGCAACGCGATCATCGTCTTCATGTCCGTTGAGCTCATGCTCAACGCCGCGAATCTCGCTTTCGTGGCCTTCGCCCGGATGAACGGCAACCTCGACGGACAGGTGGTCGCCTTCTTCGTCATGGTCGTGGCTGCGGCGGAGGTCGTCGTGGGTCTCGCCATCATCGTGACGATCTTCCAAACCCGAAAATCCGCATCCGTGGATGAACCGAACCTGTTGAAGTACTAGAGCCGAAGGATCACCGTGACGTCTGACGGGTTCTCGCTGCTGTGGGTGCTGATCGCGCTCCCACTCGCGGGTGCGGCGATCCTGCTCTTCGGCGGGCGGCGCACGAACTCCTGGGGACCCCTCCTTGCCGTGCTCACCGTGTCGGGTTCCGCCGTCCTCGGGGTGCTCATGCTCCTCGGACTCATGGAGCTTCCGGCCGAGGAGCGTTCGATCACCCAGACCGTGTATTCGTGGATCGCGGTCGGTTCCTTCCAGGTCGACTTCGCGCTGCAACTCGATCAGCTGTCCATGGTGTTCGTTCTCCTCATCACGATCGTCGGCGCCTTGATCCACATCTACTCCCTGGGCTACATGGCGCACGATCCGGACCGCCGGAAGTTCTTCGGTTACCTCAATCTCTTCGTTGCGGCGATGCTGCTGCTCGTCCTGGCCAACAACTACCTCCTGCTGTATGTGGGCTGGGAGGGTGTTGGCCTGGCCAGCTACCTCCTCATCGGTTTCTGGCAGTACAAGCCCTCGGCAGCCTCGGCGGCGAAGAAGGCGTTCATCATCAACCGCGTCGGTGATGTCGGACTATCGCTGGCGATCATGCTCATGTTCGTCACCTTCGGTTCGGTCACCTTCGACGAGGTGTTCGGACAGGCCGGCGAGGCGAGCGAGGGGACGCTCACCGCGATCGGTCTCCTGCTCCTCCTGGCTGCTGCGGGTAAGTCAGCGCAGTTCCCGCTCCAGGCCTGGCTGCTTGACGCCATGGAGGGTCCGACACCCGTCTCCGCGTTGATCCATGCGGCCACCATGGTCACCGCGGGTGTCTACCTGATCGTGCGGAGCAACGCGATCTTCGATGCCGCAGTCTGGGCCGCCACCGCGGTGGTGGTCGTAGGCCTCATCACCATCTTCATGGGCGCGATCATCGGATCCGCAAAGGACGACATCAAGAAGTCCCTTGCGGGCTCGACCATGAGCCAGATCGGCTACATGGTGTTCGCGGCGGGTCTCGGACCGATCGGGTACGTCTTCGCGATCTTCCACCTGCTCACCCATGGTGTCTACAAGGCGGGACTGTTCCTCGGTGCGGGCTCGGTCATGCACGGAATGAACGATGACGTCAACATGCGCCGCTACGGAGCCTTGAAGGGCCTGATGGTGATCACATTCATCACCTTCATGGCCGGGTATCTCGCGATCATCGGCATCCCGCCGTTCGCGGGCTTCTGGTCGAAGGACGAGATCATCCACGCAGCCTTTGAGCGCAATGCCGTCATCGGCGTCGCCACCATCCTCGCTGCCGGAATCACCGGCTTCTACATGACGCGCATGATCGCTATGACCTTCTTCGGCAAGGCGCGGTGGGAGGACGGCGTCCACCCGCATGAGTCACCGCCGGTGATGACGATCCCGTTGATCATCCTGGCCATCGGTTCGACGTTCCTCGGCATGGCGCTGCTCTTCTGGGGCAACATCGAGACCTGGCTCGAGCCGGTCACCGGTTTCGCGTCCGAGCCCACCCCGCTGCCCACCTGGGTCTACATCGCGGTGACCCTCACCGTGGTGATCATCGGCGCGATCATCGGCTGGGTGATGTATGCCCGGCGCCCCGTGCCGATCGAGGCCCCGCGTGGATCATGGCTGACCCGCGCAGCGCGTAAGGACTTGTACGGCGACGCCGTCAACGACGCACTCGTAGTCCGCCCGAGCTTCGCCCTCTCCAAGGCGCTTACCGTCTTCGATGCGCGCGGGGTGGACGGCTTCGTGAATGGTCTCGCCGGGTCGGTGGGTGCGATCTCGGGTCGGCTCCGGCGGACCCAGACCGGCTTGGCTCGGTCCTATGCCCTGTCCATGGTCGGCGGCGCGCTGCTGGTGGCCCTCGCCTTGGTGCTGGTGCAGACATGACGTTTCCCTGGTTGACCGTGCTCGGTGTCGTGCCCCTCGTGGGCAGCATCGTGGTGGCGCTGCTGCCGGCGTCCCGCGGGACATTGGCCAAGCAGGTTGCGCTGGTCTTCTCGCTCGTGACCCTGGCGGGCACCGTGGCGATGAGCCTGCAGTTCGACGGGTCCTCATCGCAGCCGTTCCAGTTCGTCGAGAACTATCCGTGGATCCCGGCCTTCGGTATCTCCTACGCGGTGGGTGTGGACGGCATCGGCCTGGTGCTCGTCGCGTTGGCCGCGACCCTGGTGCCGTTCGTGATCCTGGCGGGATGGAACGACGTCGACGACTCCCGGGGCTCGGTGAAGGGGTACTTCGCTCTGATCCTCGTGCTCGAGACCCTGATGATCGGGGTCTTCTCCGCCACCGACCTCTTCCTCTTCTACGTCTTCTTCGAGGCCATGTTGATCCCGGTCTACTTCCTGATCGGGCGCTACGGCGGCCCCCAGCGTTCCTACGCTGCGGTGAAGTTCCTCATCTACTCCCTCGTGGGCGGCCTGTTCATGCTGGCCGCCCTGGTCGGGCTTTACGTGGTCTCCGCCCAGGAGTACGGCAGCGGCACGTTCAACTATGCCGCCCTGGTGGGTTTGGACATCGACCCGAATGTGCAGAAGCTGCTCTTCCTCGGCTTCTTCATCGCCTTCGCGATCAAGGCACCGCTGTGGCCCTTCCACACCTGGTTGCCGGATGCCGCGGGTGCCTCGAAGGCGGGAACGAGCGTTCTGCTGATCGGCGTCCTCGACAAGGTCGGCACCTTCGGCATGATCCGGTACCTGCTGCCCATCTTCCCGGCCGCAAGCGACTTCTACGCACCCGTGGTCATCGGCATGGCGCTGATCGGGATCTTCTACGGCGCATATCTGGCACTCACCCAGAACGACATGCGCCGTCTCTTCGCCTACTCCTCGATGTCCCACTTCGGGTTCATCGCGCTGGGCATCTTCGTGTTCACCTCGCAGGGCATGACCGGATCCGTCGTCTACATGGTCGCGCACGGCCTGTCGACCGCGGCACTCTTCCTCACCGCCGGGTACCTGATGGCGCGACGCAGGGGCTCCTCGCTCATCTCGGATTACGGCGGTGTCAACAAGGTTGCCCCGGTGCTGGCTGGGTTCTTCCTGATCGCCGCGCTGTCCTCCCTGGCCCTGCCCGGCATGGTCTCCTTCATCGGCGAGTTCCTGGTCCTGCTGGGCGCCTTCGAGTTCAACATCTGGATCGGCGCGGTGGCGACCCTGGGGATCGTGATCACGGCGGCCTACGTTCTCCGTGTCTATCGGCGCACGATGACCGGCCCGATGAACCCGGATCTCACCGGCATGAGCGATCTCAACGGTCGCGAGATCACCGCGCTTGTTCCAATCGCCGCACTCATCATCGTGCTGGGCCTGTTCCCGTCACCGTTGACCGACGTCATCACTCCGGCCGGTGACCTCATGCTGGCGATCAGCGACCAGATGCCCGACGTGGACATGGCGCAGGGAGGTGGGCAGTAATGGAGTTCATCTCACCGGAGCTTGACTACGCCGCCTTGGCACCGATGATCGTGGTCGGTGTCGCTGCGATCATCTCGGTCCTGGTCGAGGCATTCGCTCCGCGCTCGGTCCGGCGCTTCCTGCAGTTGGTGC
Organism: Actinomycetota bacterium; assembly: GCA_046091195.1. GTDB lineage: Bacteria > Actinomycetota > Actinomycetes > S36-B12 > S36-B12 > VGCC01. Next base: position 29,490 of record JBJTBD010000017.1, on the reverse strand, counting down.
TGGTTTTCGCCGCCCTGATCGGTGCTCTCGCCCTTGTCGTCCTCAACAGCGGTATGCGGGTGCTCACAGGCGGACAGTCCATCGCGCTCGATGGACCCGCGTGGATCATGCAGGGCACGATCCTGATCCTGGCCATTCTCGGCGGACTGCTGATGGCCGAGCGGGGGATCGATCCCTCCGGTGACGCGTTCGCTCCCCGTGCATCAGCCCTGCCCGGTTCCGAGGATGAACGGCAGTTCACCATCCGCGGGTATCTGCAGACCGAGGTGTGGCCGTTCCTGCTCTTCGCGGTGCTGGGCATGATGCTCTTCGTCGCGTCGAACGATCTCCTGATGATGTTCATTGCACTCGAGGTGATGTCCCTTCCCCTGTACCTGCTCGCCGGAATGGCCCGCCGCCGCCGCCTGCTCTCCCAGGAGGCCGCACTCAAGTACTTCCTCCTAGGCGCCTTCTCCTCGGCCTTTTTCCTCTTTGGTGCGGCACTGGTCTACGGCTATAGCGGATCCATCGCCTTCGGTCCGATCTCCTTCGCGATCACGACGAAGGCGGGAGAGAACACTCTGCTGATCATCGGCATCGCGATGCTGCTCGTCGGCCTGTTCTTCAAGATCGGTGCGGTTCCCTTCCACCAGTGGACCCCGGACGTCTACCAGGGTGCTCCGACTCCGGTCGCGGGCATGATGGCCGCGACGGTCAAGGTCGCCGCGTTCGGTGCTCTGATGCGCCTGCTTTATGTCGCCTTCGGCGGCGTGCGGTGGGACTGGGAGGTCCTGCTGTGGATCATTGCGATCCTGTCGATGCTCGTGGGATCGATCATCGCGATCAGCCAGTCCGACATCAAGCGCATGCTCGCCTATTCGTCCATCGCGCAGGCCGGTTTCATCCTGGTCGGTGTGACCGCCGCGAGCCCGGAGGGTCTCGCGAGTGTGCTCTTCTACTTGATCGCCTACGGGTTCACCACCATCGGTGCCTTCGCGGTGATCTCGTTGGTGCGCAACGCATCCGGTGAGGCCACCTCGATCCGTGACTGGGCAGGTTTGGGCAAGAAGTCACCCCTGATCGCGGCGATCTTCTCGGTGTTCATGCTCTCGTTAGCGGGAATTCCCTTGACCGGTGGATTCATCGGGAAATGGGGTGTGTTCGCCGCCGGTGTGGCGGCGGGGGACACCTGGTTGGTCATCGTGGCGGTCATCGCCAGCGTGATCGCGGCGTTCTTCTACGTGCGTGTGATCGTGCTCATGTACTTCGCCGATCCCACCCCGGATACGGCCTCCGTGGTGATCCCCTCCGGTTTCACCACTGTGTCCCTTGCAGCGGGTGCCACCCTCACGATCGCCCTCGGCGTGGTGCCCCAGCCTGTGCTGGACATCATCGCGAATGCCGGAGTCTTCATTCGGTAGTAGCGTGGCGGCATGCCCTCGGCCCACCTCCCCGATTTCGTGGTGGACCCTGCCCTGGAAGCGGATCTGACCACCGGCCTCGACCTCGTCGAGAAGTCTCTTCGCGATGCGGTTCGCAGTGACTACCCGTTCGTGACCGAAGCCTCGCGGCATCTGGTCGATGCCGGGGGAAAGCGCTTCCGTCCCCTGCTCGTGCTGTTGGCGGCACAATTCGGGGATCCCGATGCTCCCGGTGTCATTCCGGCGGCCGTTGTTGTGGAACTCACCCACCTCGCCACCCTCTACCACGACGACGTCATGGATGAGGCAACCCTGCGTCGCGGTGCAGCGTCCGCCAACGCGCGCTGGGATAACACGGTCGCCATCCTCACCGGTGACTTCCTCTTCGCCCGCGCCTCAGACATCCTCGCGGACCTCGGACCGGACGCGGTGCGCATCCAGGCGCAGACCTTCGAACGCCTGTGCACCGGTCAGATCCGGGAAACAGTGGGACCGGAGGGCGATGCGGCCGCGGTTGACCACCACCTGCGCGTCCTCGCCGACAAAACCGGATCGCTCATCGCCACCTCGGGTCGCTTCGGCGCAATGATGGCGGGCGCCGACCCGGGAATCGTGCGGACCATGACCGCGTTCGGTGAAGCGATCGGCGTCGCATTCCAATTGGCCGACGACATCGTCGACATCACATCCGATGCCAACGAGTCCGGCAAGACGCCGGGAACGGACCTGCGTGAGGGGATCCCCACCCTGTCGATGCTGTACGCACTCGATGGCACGGACGCGTCGAGTGCCCGGCTGCGTGAACTCCTGGGTCGCCCCCTTCCGGATGACGTGGAGCACGCCGAGGCCCTTGCGTTACTCCGTGCCCACCCGGCCCTTGAATCCGCCCGCGATGAGGCGCGACGCTGGTCGGCACTCGCCCGCAATGAACTCGACGCCCTGCCGGATATCCCGGCGCGCAAGGCGCTCGAGGGTCTCTGCGACTACGTCGTCAACCGCACGGGCTAATCCGGCTCGATCACCGGGACGCGCGACCGACGCCATGCGTCTGCGGTGAAGATCACGAGTGCGATCCAGACGAGTCCGAATCCCACCCACCGGAGGGCGGGCATGCTTTCGCCGAACACGGTGATGCCGAGCAGGAAGATCACGGTGGGGGTCACGTACTGGATGATGCCCAGGGTCGAGAGAGGGATCCGAATCGCCGCCGCCCCGAAGGCGAGCAGTGGGATTGCCGTGATGGGTCCGAGCAGGACCAGGAGCACGGAGATTCCGAGGCCATCCTGAATGAACGCTGCCTCGCCTTGTGCTTCAAGGAACCACAGGTAGGCGACGGCGATCGGGGTGATGACCGCCGTTTCGATCGCCAGCGATGGCAGGGCATCCACGTTGGCGCGCTTCTTGATCAGGCCGTACAACCCGAAACTGAAGGCCAGGGTCAGGGAGATCCAGGGCACCCCGCCGTAGCTGATGGTGAGGACCAGCACGGCGAGGGCTGCGATGCCGATGGCCAACCACTGGGTTCTTCCCAGTCGCTCGGACAGCAGGATCACGCCGAGGGCGACGGACACCAGGGGGTTGATGAAGTAGCCGAGTGCTCCCTGGACGACCTCGTTGATGTCGATGGCGTAGACGTAGACCAGCCAGTTGATGGACAGGAACATGATCGCGGCGGCCAGGAGTCCGATCGTGCGCGGCGTCAGTGCACGACGCAGGTCCGCCCACTGGCGGAAGATCGCGATCAGGATCAGGACGAAGAGCAGGGACCAGACCGCCCGGTGAGCCACGATCTCCAGCGGGCTCACAGACGTCAGCAGCGCGAAGTAGAGGGGGAACATCCCCCAAAGGACGTAGGCACCGATGGCGAAGACCAGCCCCGAGGTCTCCCGACTCCTAGGTGCTGTGGCCGTGCGACCGTCGTTGCTCAGCTGATGGTCCAGGTATCCGACCCGCGTAGCAATTGGCCGAGGTCACCGGTTCCGCTGGCCTGGGCTGCCTCCACCTGCTCGCGGACGAGTCGGTCGTACGAGGGCTTGGCGACATCGCGGAAGACCCCGATCGGGGTGTTGGACAGGGTGTGGGAATCGGACAGGCGCGAGAGGCCGAATGCCAGGCCCGGATCCTCGGCATGTGCGTCGTGGATCAGGATCTCCGCGGGATCGACATCCGCGACGAGAGCGACGTGGAGGTGGCCGTCGGGTGCGCGGACCACGCACTTCTCCTTCTCGGCCCCGAAGACGATCGGCTCGCCGTGCACGAGGCGCATGAGGTTCTCCTCGCGCACGTCGTTGTCCTTCAGGGGTTCCCATGCGTTGTCGTTGAAGATGTTGCAGTTTTGGTAGATCTCCACCAGGGCCGTGCCCTCGTGTGCAGCCGCAGCCGCGAGCACGCTGGACAGGTGCTGGCGGTCGGAGTCGATGGTGCGGGCGACGAAGGTTGCCTCAGCCCCGAGTGCCACGGACACCGGATTGAACGAGTAGTCGAGCGACCCCTGAGGTGTGGACTTGGTGATCTTGCCCTGCTCGGACGTCGGGGAGTACTGGCCCTTCGTGAGGCCGTAGATTCGATTGTTGAACAGCAGGATCTTCAGATTCACGTTGCGCCGCAGGGCGTGGATCAGATGGTTTCCGCCGATGCTGAGGGCGTCACCATCGCCGGTGATCACCCAGACGGACAGATCCGGACGGGTGACCGCGAGGCCCGTGGCGATGGCCGGGGCCCGACCGTGGATCGAATGCACGCCGTAGGTGTTCATGTAATACGGGAAGCGTGACGAGCACCCGATGCCGGATACGAACACGATGTTCTCCCGACGCAGACCGAGTTCGGGCATGAAGGACTGAACGGTGGCAAGGATCGCGTAGTCACCGCAGCCCGGGCACCAGCGCACCTCCTGGTCGGTCTTGAAGTCCTTGGCCTTGAGTTCGATATCGGACTTGGGGACGAGGGAGAGGGCCTCGGTCATACCGGCTCCTTCGCATCAAGGGAGTTGAACACGTCGGTGATCACGCCGACGAGTTCGGCGGACTTGAACGGCAGCCCGCGCACCTGGTCGTAGCTGATGGTGTCAACGAGGTACTTCGCGCGGATCAGGAGGGCGAGTTGTCCGAGGTTCATCTCCGGGATGATCACGCGGTCGTAGGAGTGCAGGACCTCGCCCAGATTCTTGGGGAACGGGTTGATGTGGCGCAGGTGCGCCTGGGCGACCTTGACCCCGGAGCGTCGGGCGATCTGGCAGGCCGCACCGATCGGGCCGTAGGTCGAGCCCCACCCGAGGATCAGAACGCGTGCATCACCATCGGGGTCGTCCACCGGGAGCGGCGGGATGGTCTCGGCGACTGCATCGACCTTCGCCTGACGCAACCGCACCATCCGATCGTGGTTCTCCGGGTCGTAGGAGATGTTGCCCGTGCCGTCTGCCTTCTCCAGGCCGCCGATGCGGTGCTCGAGACCCGCGGTTCCCGGGATCGCCCAGGGTCGGGCGAGGGTCTGCGGATCGCGGAGGTAGGGCCAGAACTCCTGCGCGCCGTCAGCGCCGACATGGTTGGGCTCCGTGGCGAACCCGGGGTCGATGGTGGGGAGTTCGCTCGGGTCGGGCACCCGCCACGGTTCGGAGCCGTTGGCGAGGTATCCGTCAGAGAGCAGGAACACCGGGGTGCGGTAGGTGACGGCGATGCGTGCGGCCTCGAGTGCAGCGTCGAAGCAGTCCGAGGGGCTCTGCGGGGCGATGATCGGAACGGGCGATTCGCCGTTGCGCCCGAACATCGCCTGGAGGAGATCCGACTGCTCGGTCTTGGTCGGCAACCCAGTGGAGGGTCCACCGCGCTGGACGTCGATCACGATCAGCGGAAGTTCCAGAGACACCGCGAGTCCGATCGCCTCGGACTTCAGGGCGATGCCCGGGCCGGATGTGGTGGTGACGCCGAGTGCACCACCGTAGGAAGCCCCGATCGCCGACGTGGCGCCTGCGATCTCATCCTCGGCTTGGAAGGTGACCACGCCAAATCGCTTGTGCTTGCTCAACTCATGCAGGATGTCCGATGCCGGGGTGATCGGGTACGAGCCGAGGAACACGGAGAGTCCACTCTGCTGGCCGGCCGCGACGAGTCCGTACGCGAGAGCCAGATTCCCAGTGATGTTGCGGTAGACACCTTCCTGCATCGTCGCGGGCTTGACCTCGTACTGGATGGAGAAGTCCTCGGTGGTCTCGCCGAAGGACCATCCCGCTTCGAAGGCCGCGAGGTTTGCGCGCATGATCTCCGGCTTCGAGGCGAACTTCTTCTCCAGGAACGTGCGTGTGCCCTCGGTGGGGCGGTGGTAGAGCCAACTCAGCAGGCCGAGGGCGAACATGTTCTTCGCGCGCTCCGCATCCTTCTTCGAGATGTCGAAGTCGGTGAGGGCCTCCACGGTCATCGAGGTGAGGGGGATCGAATGAACCTTGTAGTTGGACAGGGAACCGTCCTCGAGCGGATTCGCCGAATAGCCCACTCGCTCCACATTGCGCTTCGTGAACTCATCGGTGTTCACGATGATGTCGGCGCCCGCGGGCAGATCCTTGATGTTGGCGCGGAGCGCTGCCGGGTTCATGGCCACGAGCACGTTGGGGGCATCACCGGGCGTGGTGATCTCGTGGTCGGCGAAGGCGAGCTGGAAGGACGAGACCCCGGCCATGGTGCCGGCGGGGGCACGGATCTCCGCGGGGAAGTCCGGCAGGGTGAGGAGGTCGTTTCCGAACCAGGCGGTCTCGGATGTGAACCGGTCGCCGGTGAGCTGCATGCCATCGCCGGAGTCGCCAGCGAAGCGGATGACCACGCGGTCGACCTGCACCACCTGTTTCGTCACGTGAACACTCTCCCACGATCGGACATCCCGGACATCCTCATTCACATTCTGCCCGTGCGCGCGGGGCCCCGTCCCGCATCCCGGCAGTAGCCTGCGGACGTGACCCGGTACCGCCTCCGTGACGAGCCCGGAGTGGCCGTGGAACTGCTGAACCTGGGCCTGGCCTGTTGCTCCCTGGAGGTCGAGGCGGCGGTGGGGTCGGGGGCGCTGGCCTCCGAGGTGGGGACGGATCCCACTCCGGATTCGACAGTGCTGCTTGTCTCGGGGACAGTGACCCATGCCCTCGCGCCGGCGGTGATCCGCGCCTGGGAACGGGCCTCCGAACAGGGCCCGGTGCGGGTGCTCGCCTTCGGTGCATGTGCAACCAGCGGTGGTCCCTACTGGGACGCCCCCTCGGTGGTCCCGGGTGTGGACGCACTCATCCCGGTGAGCAGATACGTCCCCGGGTGCCCACCCGGACCGGATTCGCTGATCGCCGCACTTCGACGTGAGGTCGCCTGATGCAGGTGACACCGGAGGTCGTCGCAGCCGCGGACTGGCGCGCAAGTGCCGAAGCGATGCGTGGATGGCGACTCGATCTGCTCACCGCAATCGATCGCCGGGAGTCGATCGACGTGGTCGCCCAGTACATCCGCGGCGCGGAACATGCGTGGCGCATGACATCCGTTCCCTACGACGGATCGCTCGCGAGCATCTCCGATCTCCACCCCGCTGCGGCGTGGTCGGAGCGCGAAACATCCGAGATGTTCGGGGTGCGCATTGGTGAGGTGACACCGCTTCTGCGTCACGACGATGACTCCCGACCACCACTGCGGAAGGCGACACCGTTGCCAGCACGGGTGGAGATCCCGTGGCCCGGTGCCGCAGAGCCCGGTGACGACTGCCGGCAGGGGGCCAATCCGTCACGGCGCCGGACGCGGCCACCGGGTGTGCAGCCGGAGTGGGAGTCATGAGCAAGCACGGTGTGATCGCGCTGATCCCGGAGGACTGCACCTCCTGCATGCTCTGCGTGCGCGAGTGCCCCACCTGGTGCATCACGCTGGAATCCCATACGGAACAGATCGACGAAGCCGACGCACGCAGACCTCGCACCGTGAACGTGCTCGATCAGTTCACCATCGACTACGGGCTCTGCATGTATTGCGGAATCTGCATCGAAGTGTGCCCCTTCGACGCACTGGAGTGGCGGGAGGACGTCGACTACTCCGCGGTGAGCCGCATGGAATTGGACCAGGGAACGGATACCCTCGCCTCCTGGAGGTAGCCATGGCCGAATGGACCGTGAGTCAGAACAAGAAGCTCGGGTGGTTCTACGTCGTCATTGTCGTGATCGCCCTTATCGGGGCATTCCTCGTGCAGCCGTTCGCGGACTGGGGGACCTTCGGGTATGTCCTCGGTGCAGTGGTGGCGGTCTTCGGGCTTGTCGGCCTTCGGCAAGCTCTCACCGGCAAGGGAAACACCCGGTCCCGGAACATGACCGAGGCGAAGCAGCGTCAGTGGGCGATCTTCGGCTTGATCGCCGTCACCATCGCGCTCATTGCGTCGATTGTCACCACGTTGACGTCGCTAACCGCAACGGACGTGCTGGTTGTCGGCGTCTGGGTGGCGATGTGCGGATTGTTCATCTCGCAGATCAGGACGCTGGGCACGTCCTAGCGGTAGTTGACGAACTGGACCGCGAAGTCCAGGTCGGCTTCTTTCACCAACGCGATGGTGTCCTGCAGGTCATCGCGACTCTTGCTCGTCACGCGTAACTCATCGCCCTGAATCTGCGTCTTCACGCTCTTAGGGCCCTCATCGCGGATCAACTTGGCCACCTTCTTGGCCTGCTCGCTGCTGATTCCGTTGGTGAACTTCCCGTTGATCTTGAACTCCTTGCCGGAGGCACGGGGGTCACCGGCGGAGAAGGCCTTGAGGCTGATGCTGCGCTTGATCAACTTCTCCTTGAACACCTCGAGGGCCGCCAGGGCGCGCTCCTCGGTGCCGGAGGTGATCTCCACGACCTCCTCACCCTTCCACTCGATCGTGGTACCGGTGTTCTTGAAGTCGAAGCGCTGGGCGAGTTCCTTTGCCGCCTGATTCAACGCGTTGTCCGCCTCCTGGTGATCCACCTTGGAGACGATGTCGAAACTGCTATCTGCCACGAGTGCGTCCTTCCTGGTTCACGGGCCGATCTGCACGAGTCCTTGCACCATGCGGATCAGCTGGTTGTAGGTGATGCCGGGGGAGACCTGAATCGTCACGAAGGTGGTCCCCGGCGCGGTCATGGTGCTCGCCGGCTTCATGGTCACGGTGAGGGTGCCACCGAACTTCGCCACGTCCGACTGCGCGCATCGGAACCCGGCGGGAGGTGCCGGGACCGACCCGTCAGCGCCGGGCTTGACGTTGTAGCAGTTCGCGGAGACCGTGGCGCGCACTGTGTAGCGCATATCGGGGGAGCCCACGGTGATCTTCGGCTTCCCGACGAGTTCTGCGGCGATATCCGGAACCGGGTCGAGGGCCGAGGCGGTTCCCTTGTAGTTCTCCAGGACCGTGGCGGTGCGGGCACCCTTCGCATAGGTGGCTTGGACGGCCATCGCTCGCGAGCCGTCACCCTGCTTCCCATCGACGACGGTGATCTTCCCCTTGAGAGGCAAGTTCGCGGTGAAGGTCGGCTTCCACAGGGAGCCGTCGCTGCCGGTGACTTGCTGGGCCGCCTCCCAGGTGGCCACCTTCTTCTGAGTGTCGGCGAGTGCTGGGGTGATGGTCGAAAAGCCGAGGAGGGATGCCGTGGCGAGGGACGCAACGAGGCGGAGGTGAGTGTGCATGGACCGAGGATACGGGGCCGGAGCGGGTATCCGCGCACATGTATTGTTCGGCAGGCTCACTTCCGGGTGGGCATGGCAGGTTGCCCGAGCGGCCAATGGGAGCGGACTGTAAATCCGTCGGCTAACGCCTACAGTGGTTCGAATCCACTACCTGCCACCAGACCGGCCTACACGAATCCGTTCGGCGCCATAGCCACCTTCAGGCTGGTGGTGTCCATGCTCATCCGCATCGCCTCGTCCACGTCGTCGAGGGCGTATTGATGGCTCACCATCTCCTCGAATGGGTACCGATCTGCGTGGCGCTCCATGAGCGTGAGTGCCGGTCCGTATCCCGTGGACGGGTGGTTGGTGATTCCGATCAGGCGGATGTTCTTGCTGCAGATATGACGATGGACGTTCATCGTCACGTCGCCGGTGTCTGCGAAGTTTCCCATTTCGAGCATCATGCCGCCGCGCTTGAGCATCTCGATACCTTCGACGAAGGATCGTGGAGTGTTGGCCATATGGAGGACGACGTCGGCGCCTCGACCGCCGGTGAGTTCCTTCACGGTGGCGATGCGCTCTTCGGGTGATGTCTGTGCGACATTCAGTGTGACATCCGCTCCCATTCGCTTAGCAAAGCTGAGGCGCGTCTCGCTCAAGTCGGTTGCGATGATCTGGCCGGCGCCCATCATGTCCGCCTTCGCGACGTGGAGGAGACCGAGCGGCCCGTTTCCGATGACAACCACAGTGTCGCCGGAGTTCATTCCCTCGTGAGACATCGAACTGAATTCCTTCAGTTTGTCCAGGGAGGCCGTGCATGCCATCAGTTCAACGAGTACCGCGGCTTTGGGGGAGAGTCCACTGGGAACCTTGTACACGAATGTGTCCGGACGGATATACATCTGCTGACTCCAGCCGCCCATGAGGTGAGGCCAGACTGCGGATGAGTACGAGTTGCCGTAGCAGTCGCTGTGCTCGCACCACACATACCCCATGACGTGGGTGCATTCGTAGCACTTCCCGCACACGATGTCCGGGCACATGGCTATGCGGTCACCGACCTTGAGCGGTTTGCCGTAGAACTCCAGGTGCTCAGCCGCGCGAGGAGTGATCTCCGAGACGACCCCGACGTTCTCGTGTCCCTGGATGATCGGGAACGGCGTGTCTGTCTCGGCGGGGGTTCCGGCGTACTGCTTGGTCTCACCGAGGTAGGTGTGCTTGTCGGTTCCGCAGATACCGGAGAGTTCCATCTCCATGAGTAAGGAGCCATCCGGCAACGTGGGCCGCTCGAACTCCTGGATCTCGTATCTACCGGGGCCGACGAGAACCGCTGCACGGACCGCTGGGTTCATGGGGCAATCGTATGGGGAGAGTCAATCTCGGCGACTATCGTTGCGGGGGACGAGAATCAAGGTCTGCCGACAGTCGGAGGGCAAATGTTGACGCCAGCGGAATCACTGAAGCCTGCCAAGTCCGACAAGTTTGCTTTCGGGCTCTGGACCGTGGGCTGGCAGGCGCGGGATCCCTTTGGTGACGCCACTCGCGAGCCGCTCTCACCCTTCGAGACCCTCGATCGACTCTCGGAGCGGGGCGCCTGGGGTGTGTCCTTCCACGACGACGACCTCGTGCCCTTCGCTGCCGACGACGCCGAGCGCCGTCGAATCTTCGACCAGTGGAAGTCGGCCCTGGAGAAGACCGACATGGTCACCTCGATGATGACGACGAACCTGTTCACGCACCCGGTCTTCAAGGATGGTGCGTTCACGTCGAATGATCGCGACGTGCGTCGTCTGGCGATCGCCAAGACTCGACGCAATCTGGACTACGCCGCCGAGATGAACGTTCCGACATACGTGCTCTGGGGTGGGCGCGAGGGATCGGAGATGGACGTCAGCAAGGACGTTCGTGAGGCGCTGCAGCGGTACAAGGAGGGCGTCGACCTGCTCTGCCAGTACATCATCGACCAGGGCTACGACATTCGGCTCGCCATCGAGCCCAAGCCCAACGAGCCGCGCGGCGACATCCTGTTGCCTACCGTCGGGCATGCGATCGCGTTCATCGATCAGTTGCAGTACCCCGACATGGTGGGACTCAACCCTGAGGTGGGCCACGAGCAGATGGCCGGGCTCAATTACGTGCACGGCATCGCCCAGGCACTGTGGTGCGGGAAGTTGTTCCACCTGGATCTCAATGGGCAGCGGGGCATCAAGTTCGATCAGGACCTGGTCTTCGGTCATGGTGACCTGATCAACGCCTTCTATCTCGTGGATCTCGTCGAGAACAGCGGATACGACGGGCCGAAGCACTTCGACTACAAGCCGATGCGCACCGAGGACATCACGGGTGTCTGGGCGTCAGCCAGCGCGAACATGAGCATGTACCTGATGCTGCGCGAGCGTGCGCGGGCCTTCCGCGCGGATCCGCGGGTGCAGGAGGCACTAAAGGCATCGGGGCTCCTGTCCCTGTCCCAGCCGACTCTCGCGCCGGGGGAGACCATCGACGACCTGACGTTCTCGCCGGCGGATGCGGATCGGCTTGCCGACCGTGGCTACGCCTACGTCCAGTTGGCGCAGCTGGGCATCGAGCACCTGATGGGTGCCCGCTGAACGGTTAGGGAGTCGCCCGGGGCCGCAACTGCTCGATCTCGGCTTCCTGCGTACTGATGATTTGCTGCGCGAGCTCGGCCACGCGTGGATCAGACGAGTCGCGAACCTCGACAGCCATGTCGATGGCACCTTGGTGATGCTCGATCATCAACTGCGCGAAGAGTTGATCGAAATCTGCTCCCGAGCTCGCTTCGAGCTCGGCGAGTTGCTCATCGGTCAGCATGCCCGACATCCCATGGCTGCCGTGCGACGCCATGGCCTCGTCACCCGCGAGACGGGGCACACCCCACTCCTCCAGCCATGCAGCCATCTGATCGATCTCCGGTTGCTGCGCCGCCTTGATCTCGGCGGCGAGTTCCAGGATCTGCGGATCCTGGGCGCGGGTCGGGGCGAGATCCGCCATGACCACTGCCTGCTCGTGGTGGGGAATCATCATCTGCGCGAACATCGCATCCGCGGCCGATGCATCACCGGCGGGATCCGGTGCTGCCGCGTGGTTCGAACACGCGGTGAATCCGACGATCGCGAGCAGGCTGGCGACAATCACGAGCGTTCGGCGCATGTAATCAGCATGCGGGTCTAGCGTCGATCGCGCAATTCAGCGATGTCAGGCCCCATCACGGAGGAGTCGTCGGAGGATCTTGCCCGAGGGAGACTTGGGGATGCTGTCCGTGAACACGACGTCATGGATCACCTTGTAGGTGGCGACATGGCCGTTCATGAAGGCGGTGAGGTCCTCGACGCTCAACTCCTGGCCAGGCTTCAGGACGATGAATCCACGTGGATGCTCGCCTGCTTCTTCGTCGGGGACGCCGATCACGGCGGCGTCGGCGATCGCCGGATGGGTGAGCAACAGTGCCTCGAGTTCGGCGGGGGCCACCTGGAATCCCTTGTACTTGATCAACTCCTTCACGCGATCGACGATCGTGAGATGGCCATCCGCATCGATGAATCCGACGTCACCCGTGTGGAGCCAGCCATCGGAGTCGATGGTGATTGCCGTCGCCTCCGGATTGTTCAGGTAGCCCTTCATCACTTGTGGTCCACGCACCCAGAGTTCACCAACGCCTCCCACCTCTTGATCCGCGCCGTCTTCGACGTCGACGATTCGGCACTCGGTATTCGGCACCGTCACGCCGCAGGTGCCCGGCTTGAAGCCGCCTAGCAGGGTGATGTGTGTGACGGGGCTGAGTTCGGTCATTCCGTACCCCTGCACAACCTCGCAGTCGATGCGCTCGGCTGCCTCGCGGGCGAGCTCTGCTCCAAGGGGTGCAGCACCGGAGAAGACCTGCTTGAGGCTCAACAGGTCGAAGTTGTCGACGAGGGGATGCTTGGCCAGTGCGAGCACGATCGGAGGAACCGCGAAGAGTCGGGTGATGCTGCGTTCCTGGATGATGCCCAGGCACTGCTCGAGGTCGAATCGGGGAACAGTGACGATGGTCGCCCCTCGGCTGAGGAAGAAGTTCATCAGCACCTGCATGCCGTAGATGTGGAAGAAGGGCAGCACCGCGAGCACGACCTCACCATCGGTGATGGCCAAGCCATCCTTGACCTGCACGAGATTCGCGACCAAGTTCCGGTGGGTCAACATCACGCCTTTGGGCAGTCCCGTGGTTCCCGAGGAGTAGGGGAGCACCACGATCTGCTCGCGCGGGTCAATCGGTACCTGCGCGATGGGAGCGCCCATCAAGGACGTGAACGACGGCAGGCCATCCGGCGGATCGCCGATGATGAAGACCTCGGCGACCATGGCCGCCTTCGCTGCGGCGACCGCAGTCTCGGCGAACGGAGCGACGGTGACCACGAGTGCGGATTCCGAATCGCGCAGCTGGAAGGCGACCTCCTCCGCGGTGTAGGTCGGGTTGATCGTGCTCACGGCCACACCCGCCACGGCGGCGCCATGGAACACGATCGCGAACTCAGGGATATTCGGTGACATCAACGCGATCGTCGAGCCAGGACCCAGCCCACGAGCCTGGAGGCCTCCCGCGAACGCGTGGATTGCCCCGGAGAGCTGTGCGTAGGTGTAGGTGCGTCCGGTGGGCCCATCGATGAGGGCGGGGCGATCCGGTACCCGGGCTGCCTCCTGGAGAACGAATTCGGTGATGGTGACATCGGGGATCTCGACATCGGGCAGTGGGCTGCGGTGGATGATCACGAGGCACCCTTCCTGTCGGCGTAGCTCATTGTGGCAATGCTCAGAGAGAGCGTCTAGAGAAACACCAGAAGAGCTGCCGTGAAATGACCGGCGCGGATGCGTCCGGGAATCAGGCCGTGGACTCCTCGTGCTCCTTCGCCAGATGGCCCCCGATCAGCACCCCGGTGACCAGGATCAGCATCAACGCCGTCATGGCCGAGTTCTGGAATGCGGGTTCCAGGCCGTTCCATTTCGAGTTCAAGTACATGATGAACCAGTTGCCACCGATCACCATGAAGCCGAGGAAGAACACCGCGAGCCCGAGAATTCCGCCGGCGTAGGTCCATTTCTGCGCATGTCCCCAGCGTGGGCAGGTGCGGGAGGCGCGCAAGCCCTTGATCCCGGCGATGAGCAGCAGGATCCCGGTGAGGGTCTCGGCTATCATCACACCTATATAGGAGATTGCCTGGAACCAGGTCGCGTCGATGAACCGCCACTCGAAGCCACTGTCCGCGGGGACACCGTCGCCGCTGATGACTCCCTGCACGAAGGGCCAGTTGCTCGCGTTGGGATTGGTCGGGTTCGTGATGTTGTCGAATCCCACGACAAGGTAGTTCGCAGCGACCATCAGAACGAACAGCGACGTGACCACGCGGGCCATCCGCCAGACCGACCAGGAACCCATGCTGACTCCCTCCCGAGGATGTGTGATTCAGTGTGAGGGGACCGGAGGGCATGGACGGGGCAGGCGCGCCGATCAGTCGAACGGGTAGTGGACTCCGGTGAGCTCCTCGCTGATCGACCAGAGGCGCTCGGCGGCACGGCGATCCTTCGCGGCTGCGGTCCGATCCACGACGCGCGGGTAACCACGAATCTCCGCCGGACCGTCCGGGCCCACGTACGTGTCGCCGGGCAGTCCCGGCGCGGTTGCAGCGAAGAGAGTGGGGAGTGCACCCATCTGTGCGGATTGACCGATGAGCGAGTTCATCACCTTCGTAATGCTCATCTCAAGACCCGCGTTGCGCATGGCGGGGCTTGCATGCTGGAGGTTCGTGTTGCTGTAGCCGGGGTGGGCGGCCATCGCCTTGATGTCCATCCCTGCCGCATCGAGTCGATGTTGCAGCTCTGCGGTGAAGAGAAGATTCGCAAGCTTGCTCTGCCCGTACACGTTCCAGCGGCCGTACTTGCGCTCGCCCATAAGGTCGTCGAAATTCATTCCGCGGACCATCCGGTGGGCGCTGGAGGAAACCGTGACCACGCGCGACTTGGGGATCGCGACGAGTGCCGGGAGTAGGAGGCCGGTGAGTGCAAAGTGACCCAGGTGGTTGGTGGCCAATTGCATCTCGTATCCATCGGCGCTGAGCGTGCGCGGGATCGCCATGATCCCGGCGTTGTTGATCAGTAGGTCCAAGCCCGACGGGTGCGCCGCAGACCACTCTGCCGCGAACGCGCGTACGGAAGCGAGGTTTGCCAGATCGAGCTCCCGCACCTCGGTCGCACCGCGGATCCCGGCGGCGGTGGCCTGACCCTTCGCCACGGACCGCACGGCAAGGGTCACCTCGGCACCGTGCTCGGCGAGCGCTCGGGCGGTCTCGGCGCCGATCCCGGAGTTCGCTCCGGTGACGATTACCCGCCGCCCGGTGAGGTCGGGAATGTCCTGCTCTGTCCAGCGTGGATATGCGCTCATGGCAGTAGTCAATCGGGTGGTGCCCGATGTCGCCCACTGTGGTCCCTTGGGTACCCTTATGCGGCTCACGGCCCCTTTAGCTCAGTCGGCAGAGCGTCTCCATGGTAAGGAGAAGGTCTACGGTTCGATTCCGTAAAGGGGCTCGATCACGACCGGGCCCACCGGTCGTGCGCGGCGGGGTAGCTCAGTTTGGTAGAGCAAGCGGCTCATAATCGCTGTGTCGCCGGTTCAAGTCCGGCCCTCGCTACGGGACGGCCCCGTGGGCCGCGAAACTGCTACAGGGAACAAGGAAAGAGGAGACGATGGCGAAGGCCAGCGACGTACGCCCGAAGATCACCATGGCGTGCGAGGAGTGCAAGGACCGGAACTACATCACCAAGAAGAACCGGCGCAATGATCCGGATCGTCTGGAGATGCAGAAGTTCTGTCCCAAGTGCAATAAGCACACCCTGCACAAGGAAACGCGCTAGTACCGACCGCCCGTGGCGCTCAACCCGGATCTCGTCGGACGTTCCTATCCGCCCTCTCCTGTGTATCAGGTGGGGCGAGAGAAGGTGCGTGAGTTCGCGCGTGCCATCGGCGAGTCATCGCCCCTGAGTTCCGACGTGGATGCTGCTCGAGCAGCCGGCTATCCCGACCTCGTCGCGCCTCCGACTTTCGCGATCATCGTTTCGTTCGAGGCGGGCCGTCAGGCTGCTTTCGACCCGGAGCTGGGTCTGGACTACACCCGGGTCGTCCACGGTGAACAGAGTTTCGAATACATCCGCCCGATCGTCGCCGGTGATGAACTCGTCTGCACCGCCTCGATCCATGCGGTGCGTGAGGCGGCCGGCAACGACATTCTGACCACACGGGGCGACATCTCCACTGTGTCCGGAGAACCTGTGTGCACCACCTACTCCGTGCTCGTCTCGCGGAGGGCGGAGTGATGACGCCCCCGACCCTCGCATCCGTGAGCGTCGGCGACGAACTCGCTCCCGTCCACATCCAGGTCACGCGCGCTGACCTCATTCGCTACGCAGGTGCCTCCGGTGATTTCAACGTCATCCATTGGAATGAACGCGTCGCAACCGCAGTGGGCCTGCCCAACGTCATCGCGCACGGAATGCTCACGATGGGTGCTGCCTCGCGGGTGGCCACCGAATGGATAGGGGATCCTGGCCGGGTGGTCTCGTATTCCTGCAGATTCACGCGTCCCGTCGTCGTTCCCGACTATGAGGCGGGAGCCTTCATCGAGGTGACGGGATCCGTGACCGGGATCGAAGGTGACCTGGTCACCGTCGCGATGAAGGTCGTGTTCGATGGATCCACCGTGTTGGGAAAACCAACGATCGTCGTTCGGCTGTCCGCCTGATGCAGATCCATCCGGATCTCCCACGCGTGGAGCATGCCCACCGGGACTCCGTCTCCGGGACGTGCGTGGTCGCTGTGATCGCGGATGGGTGGCCCGAGGACATCGAGACGTCGGTCCGTTCCGTGATCGAACACTCCGCTCCCGACGTGCGCGTAGCGATTCTCGATTGCGGGAATATGGACGGTGCCGGCGAGCGGGCGTACGCACTTGCCGAGGAGTTCCCCGAGCGCGTGCACGCATTCCATGTGGCCGGAACCGTGGCGGATGTCGGCTGGGGTCCTGCGATGCGCACCCTCATCGCCACCGTCGATGCCCCTTTCAGCGCACCCATCGACTCCGCGACGATCCTCACCGGCGACGCCTTTCCGCACCTCCTGGCACCGTTCGATGATCCGAGCATCGTGGCGACCGGTTGGCGTGGAGCCAATGTCAACACGGAGGACTGGTACTCCTTCGACAGCGCCGGTCCCGGAGATGTCGATGTCGCGATGGGCTATCTCATGGTGGTCCGCACCGATGCCGCGAGGACTACTCCACCGCATCGCAAGGCGCGCTTCTATCGGAATGCGGACATGGAGTGGTGCCTGGCGCTGCGAGATGCAGGCGGCAGGATCGTGATCCCGGAGGGTGAGTTGCCGATCCGCCAGGAACGCCACCGCGGTTACTACGACTCCGATCCCGAATATCGCGACCAGGAGTCCCAGCGAAACTACCGACGACTGCTCGATCGATTCAAGGGTCGCACCGACATCCTCGCTCCGCGCTGATCACGATGCGCATCGCTGCCGTGTGATCTGGGAGGATCCCCACGTGCGACTCTCCGAACTCACCACGATGCGCGTCGGCGGTGAACCCCGTGAGGTGATCGACGGGGATGTCATCGAGGAGATCATCGAGGCGGTGACCGAATGTGATGACCTCGGCCGTCCCGTCGTGATCTTGGGGGAGGGGAGCAATGTCGTCTGCGGTGACGACGTTGGGGACCTCACGGTCATCCACATCGTCACTCGCGGCATGGTGATCGAGACGCTCGCAGAGCATGCGACCGTCATCGCGGCGGCGGGCGAGGACTGGGATCATTTCGTCACCTTCTGCGCCGAGTCCGGGGCGAGTGCCATGGCCCCGCTGTCGGGTATCCCGGGATCCGTCGGGGCGACTCCGATCCAGAACGTCGGCGCGTACGGGGTGGAGGTGGCGGCATTTATCGACGGTGTGCACGTGTGGGACCGCAGCGAGCGTGTTGCGCGCTGGTTGACGCGGGAGGACTGCGCGTTCGGATATCGCACGAGTGTCTTCAAGGAGCACCTCGACCGCCACGTGATTCTCGAGGTCAGGTTCGTCCTACCCGCGTCCGGGGAAGTGGTCATCGAGCACGAACAGCTGGCGCAGGCGCTCGGTGTGACCGTCGGGTCACGCGTCCCGGGTACCCGGGTGCGCGAGTCGGTGCTTGCTCTGCGACGCTCGAAGGGGATGGTGGTCGATCCCGCAGATCCCGACAGCATCAGCGTCGGCTCCTTCTTCGTGAACCCGACCTTGGGTGATGCGGACGTGGCGCGCCTCCCGGCTGAGTGTCCGCGTTTCCCGGCAGGGCCCGGACGAACCAAGGTCAGCGCGGCGTGGTTGATCGAGAATGCGGGAATCACGCGCGGCTTCACCCTCGGGACACCCGCACGCGTGTCCACCAAGCACGTGCTCGCGTTGACCAATGGCGGGGGAGCGAGCGCGGCGGATGTGCTCACGCTCGCGCGTCACGTGCGCGCCACAGTCCTCGATCGCTGGTCTGTCGAGCTGCAGCCGGAGCCGCGTCTGATCGGGATGTCCCTGACGGGTTGAGTTAGTGCGCCTCGGCAAGGAGCGCGCCCATGCGCTGCACGCCCTCGGTGATGTTCGCATCCGACGTTGCGTAGGACAGTCGCAGATACCCCGGGGTTCCGAACGCTTCACCGGGGACCACAGCGACCTCTGCCTCGTCGAGAATCAGTGAGGCGAGCTGCGCGGAGTCGGTCGACACCTTCCCGCGGATCTCCTTGCCGAGTACTCCCTTGACCGACGGGTAGACGTAGAACGCACCTTCCGGCATCGGACAGTTGACACCTGGGATCGCGTTGAGCAGGTCGACGATGAGTTTCCGTCGACGGTCGAAGGCGACTTTCATCTCGTCCACGGCTTCCAACCCGCCGCTCACCGCGGCGAGTGCGGCTACCTGGGAGACGTTGGCGACATTCGACGTGGAGTGCGATTGCAGGTTTGTCGCCGCCTTGATGACGTCGGCGGGACCGGCCATCCAGCCCACGCGCCATCCGGTCATCGCGTAGGTCTTGGCGACACCATTGATGACGACACACGTGTTGCCGAGTTCGGGAACGAGCACGGGCATCGAACTGAACTGAGCGTCGCCATAAACGAGGTGCTCGTAGATCTCGTCGGTGATCACCCAGACACCGTTGGCCAGCGCCCACTCGCCGATAGCCTTCACTTCGTCGGGGGAGTAGACGGCACCGGTGGGATTCGACGGCGAGACGAAGACGAGGGCCTTCGTGCGCGGAGTCCGCGCGGCCTCGAGTTGGGCGACAGTCGCGCGGTACCCGGAGGTCTCGTCGGTCATCACCTCGACGGGGACACCTCCCGCGAGACGGATTGATTCGGGATACGTGGTCCAGTACGGCGCGGGGAGGATCACCTCGTCGCCGGGATCGAGGAGGGCCGCGAAGGAGTTGTAGAGCGCCTGCTTTCCGCCGTTGGTCACCGCGACCTGGGATGCCTCGATCGCCCAGCCCGAGTCCCGGAGGGTCTTCGTCGCGATCGCGTCCTTGAGGGCGGGCAGGCCTCCGGCGGGCGTGTACCGGTGCCACTTCTCCTCGCGGCAGGCGGCCACCGCCGCCTCCACTATGTAGGAGGGGGTGGGGAAGTCAGGCTCACCGGCACCGAAGCCGATCACGGGACGCCCGGCCGCCGCGAGGGCCTTGGCCTTGGCGTCCACGGCGAGGGTGGCCGATTCCGTGATGGAGCCGATGCGACGGGAGATGCGGCTGGTCATGGACGCATCATGGCAGGGGAGCCGACTGTGGTCGCTTCCGCTCAGGCCCGTACACTCGTGAGGCTGTACACGTGGGCGTCAGCCTGCCCTCAGGCGGACGTTCGAAGGGCTGTAGCTCAATTGGTAGAGCACCGGTCTCCAAAACCGGCGGTTGGGGGTTCAAGTCCCTTCGGCCCTGCTGATCGGTGAACGACGAACGACGAGTGAAGGAGGTGGGCACGGTGGCCGACGTCGACGCACGCCCGCAACCGCGCCCGGATTCCACGAAGAAGGGGCTCTTCGCACGAATCGCGTTGTTCATCCGCCAGGTTGTCGCCGAATTGCGCAAGGTCATCTGGCCGACGCGCAAGGAGTTGATCGCCTACACCACGGTCGTGCTGGTGTTCGTCTTGGCCATGGCCGGGATCATCGCCGCGTACGACTACGTCTTCACCCAGGGAGTGCTGTTCATCTTCGGATGACAGCGACCTTCCCCACGACCGAGGAGTGAACGTGTCCGAGCAAGAGAATCGCATCACCGATCCCTTCGCGCTGCCCGGGGAGCCTGTTGCTGAGCAACCGGCACCGCAGTCAGCCGAGGACGCGGTGCTCGATTCCATCGAGCAGGCGGCCGAGGGCTTCGCGGTCAACGAACTTGAGGCAGAGGCCGAGGTTGTCGCTGAGGCCCAGGCGATCGTCGATGCGGCTGCAGATGCCGAAGATGCCGCGGAAGAACTCGCCGAAGCTGTCGAGGAGGAAGAGGAAGTCGATCCCGTTGCCGAATTCAAGGAGCGCATGCGCCTTGCCCCCGGTGATTGGTTCGTCGTGCATTCCTACGCGGGCTATGAGAACAAGGTGAAGGGCAACATCGAGGCGCGCACCTCCACCCTCAACATGGAGGACTACATCTTCCAGGTTGAGGTTCCGATGGAAGAGGTCACCGAGATCAAGGGCGGTGTGCGCAAGCAGGTGCGGCGCACCAAGTTCCCCGGATATGTGCTCGTGCGCATGGACCTCACCGACGAGTCGTGGGGCGTCGTGCGCCACACACCTGGAGTGACCGGATTCGTCGGCCACGGACACTCGCCGTCACCGCTGTCCCTCGACGAGGTGACCGCAATCCTGGCTCCGGCACCGGAGAAGAAGGCTGCCCCCGCCGGCGCGGGTGCGGCTGCAGGAAGTATCGGCGAGACCACCGCCGCGGCGCCCATCAGCATCGACATCACAGTCGGCGACTCCGTCACCGTCGTCGACGGACCGTTCGCCACACTCCACGCCACGATTTCCGAAATCAACATCGAAGCCCAGAAAGTCACGGGCTTGGTGGAGATCTTCGGCCGCGAAACTCCTGTCGAGCTGGCCTTCGGTCAGATCATCAAGAACTAGCGAACCCTGCCCGCGCCGCGAGCAGGTCACACCACAGTAAGGACCCGACGCACCATGGCACCGAAGAAGAAGGTCACCGGCCTGATCAAGTTGCAGATCCAGGCAGGCCAGGCCAACCCCGCCCCGCCGGTGGGCCCCGCATTGGGCCAGCACGGCGTGAACATCATGGAGTTCTGCAAGGCGTACAACGCCGCGACGGAGGACCAGCGTGGGCAGGTCATCCCGGTGGAGATCACCGTGTACGAGGACCGGAGTTTCGACTTCATCCTCAAGACCCCGCCCGCCGCGAAGCTCATCCTCAAGGCCGCCGGCCTGGAGAAGGGCTCCGGCACACCGCACACCGTCAAGGCCGGCAGCATCACCAAGGACCAGGTGCGCCAGATCGCCGAGACGAAGATGCCCGACCTCAACGCCAACGACGTCGAGGCCGCGATGAAGATCATCGAGGGCACCGCCCGCCAGATGGGTATCACCGTCACCGCCTAGGTGACACACGTGGGAGAGCCAGCGCGGCTCGCACACCACAACCTGCGAAAAGGAGCAGATATGAAGCGCAGCAAGGCCTACCGCGCAGCGGTAGAGAAGATCGATGCAGATAACCTCTACAGCCCGCTCGAGGCTGTGCGCTTGGTCAAGCAGACCGGTGGTGGCACCAAGTTCGATCAAACCGTCGAAGTGTCCATGCGTCTGGGTGTTGACCCGCGCAAGGCCGACCAGATGGTCCGCGGCACCGTGAACCTCCCGCATGGCACCGGCAAGACCGCACGGGTCCTGGTCTTCGCCAATGGTGAGAAGGCGGAGGAGGCACGCGCCGCCGGCGCTGACTTCGTCGGTTCCGACGAGCTGCTCGAAAAGGTCAAGGGTGGCTGGACGGACTTCGATGCCGTGGTCTCCACCCCCGACCTCATGGGCAAGGTCGGCACCCTCGGCAAGGTCCTCGGCCCCCGCGGCCTCATGCCCAACCCCAAGACCGGCACCGTCACGATGGACGTGGCCAAGGCCGTCGGTGAAATCAAGGGCGGCAAGATCGAGTTCCGCGTCGACAAGCACTCCAACCTGCAGTTCCCCATCGGCAAGGTCTCCTTCGGAGATCAGGCCTTGGTGGAGAACTACGGCGCGGTGCTCGACGAGGTCCTGCGCCTGAAGCCCTCCTCCTCGAAGGGCCGCTACATCAAGAAGACGGTCCTGTCGTCCACGATGGGCCCGGGCGTCCCGGTCGATCCCAACCGCACGACGGCCCTCCTCGCGGAGGATTCCTCCGTCTAGTTCGACTTTTCACGAATGGGCGGGTGCGGTGCACCCGCCCATTCGTCATGATCTGGGCGATGTGGGTTGACCGGCCCCCGTGGTCAGGTCAGACTGACTGATCGGTCGAGCCGGAAGGGGCTGTGGTGAAGTACGTCCTACCGCTGACCCATCCGCTGCTCCAGGTAGTCGACATCTCGGTCACCCTGTCGGGTCTGAAGATTCTCGACAACGTGAGCATCGGGATCCCGGAAGGTGCAGTCACCGGCCTCATCGGGCCGAACGGTGCGGGAAAGACCACGGTCTTCAATGTGATCAGCGGGTTCGTGCAGGCGGATTCGGGGCAGGTGCGCTTCGATGGCAAACGCCTCAAGCACATCAAGACGCACCACTTGACCTCGATGGGCATCTCCCGGACCCTGCAGGGCGTCGGCCTCTTCCCGTCACTCACCGCACTCGACAACGTGCTGCTGGGCGGGAGTGCCCAGGTGAAGAGCGGGATCGTTGCGGATTCGCTCGCGATGCCCTGGACCGATGTTGAGCAGCGGCGCCTGCGTGAGCGCGCGTATGCGGTGATGGAGGAGATGTCCATCCTTGACGTCGCCGACCGATTCCCGAGTGAACTGCCGTATCCGGTGCAGAAGCGCGTCGCGCTGGCACGCGCACTCGTCAGCGACCCGAAGGTGCTCCTCCTCGATGAACCCGCGGGTGGTATCGGCGCAGGCGACATGGCAGACCTCGCTCGCATCATCAAATCGTGGATCCCCAATCGCACCGTGTTGCTCGTCGAGCACCACATGGAGTTGGTCATGGACGTATGCGACCTGATCTGGGTCCTGGATGCGGGAACCGTCATCGCGTCGGGGTCACCGGAGCAGGTGCGGACCGATCCCGCGGTGCTTGCGGCCTATTTGGGAGAGGAGGAGGACTGATGCTTGAAGTCGAGAACCTTTCCGTCTCCTACGGCCCGGTCAAAGCCCTCTCCGATGTCTCGCTCACCGTCCCACCGGGTCGCGTCACCGCGGTTATCGGCGCGAACGGAGCGGGCAAGTCCACCCTGATGCGCACACTGGCGGGTCTCGTGAAGCCGGAAGCTGGTCGGATTCGCATGAACGGCGAGGACATCACGGGGTGGGGTCCCGAGGAGGTCGTGCGAACCGGCATCGCCCTCGTTCCCGAAGGCCGGTCCACCATCCCGGACCTGACGGTGTTGGAGAACCTGCGACTCGGAGGAATGTGGCGCACGGGTGCTCAGCGCACTGCCTCGGAGAATCGGGTCTTCTCGCTCTTCCCAATCCTCGAGGAGCGCAAGCACCTTGGCGCGGACACACTCAGCGGTGGCGAGCGTCAGCAGTTGTCCATCGGCCGTGCGTTGATGTGTGGCCCGCAAACCCTGCTCCTCGACGAACCATCCCTGGGACTCGCGCCCCTGATCGTCACGCAGATCCTCCACCTCGTGGAGAAGATGGCGCGGGAGAGCGGTCTTGCAGTTCTTCTCGTCGAACAGAACGCTACGACAGCCCTACGTGTCGCGAGGACGGGCATCGTCTTGAACCTGGGCCGCATCGTTATATCGGGCCCGGCATCCGACGTTGCCGCGGATGAACAACTTCGACACGCATATCTGGGTTACTGAGGAGGTGACATGGGGTCTTTCTTCGACTACTTCCTAGGCGGCATCGCCAACGGCGCCGTGATCGCGCTCATGGCCCTGGCACTCGTGCTGGTCTGGCGATCGACCCGAGTGGTCAACTTCGCCCAGGTGGGCCAGGCGATGTTTACATCCTTCATCGCCCTCACTGCCGTGAACATCACCGGCTCATGGTTGATCGGCCTGATCGTGGGAATCATTGCGGGCGGGATTCTCGGCTTCATCGTCCATGTTCTGGTGATGCGTCCGGTCCGTCGCGCGGATGCATCCGGGGCGATCATCGCAACTTTCGGTGTGCTCATCGCCCTACAGTCGTTGGCCGCGATGATCTGGACCGCCGAGCCCCGCGCCTATCCCACGCCCATCGAGTATGCAGGTCTGACGATATTCGGCCGCGTTGTTCCTCTCACGGGTTACGACGTTTTCGTCTTCATCGTGATGATCGTGCTGGTTCTCTTCCTCACCATCTTGTTGACGAAGACGAAACTCGGCTTATCGATGCGGGCATCCGCGTTCAACCCAGAGGTCGCGCGACTCTCAGGTGTGCGCGTGAGTCGAATGCTCGCTATCGGCTGGATCATCGCCGGCATGGTCGGAGCTGTCGCCGGTGTGCTGATTGCGCCGATCTCCTCACTGTCTCCGAACACCTTCGACATCTTCCTGGTCTTCGCGTTCACTGCGGCGGTGATCGGTGGGCTTGACTCGCTCGTTGGAGCCGTCGCATTCGGCATCGGTACAGGCCTCATCCTTTCGCTGGTCACTGGCTACAGCGATGCTTCGAATGCGCCGATCGTCGCACTTATCTTGCTAGCACTCAATCTGTGGTTCAAGCCTGACGGTGCCTTCTCCCATCACAAGGCAAGGTCCGTCTAATGCGCGATCGTTGGACGGACTTCACGCTGCGCGCACCCGGATCGCGGTTTGCCTGTCACGCCCTGCTGGCATTCGTGATCTGGATCCTGTTAGCACGACTCAACATGATCATTGATGCCCAAATGAGTTACTACCTGGCCCTGGCGGCGATGTACGCCACCGCCATGTTCGGAATGACCATCCTCGTCGGTCTCTCAGGTCAGGTCTCGCTGGGCAACGGTGCCTTGATGGCGGTCGGGGGATACGTATTCGCCCTCACAAGTATGAATTGGAAGACAGTTCCGATTCTTGGCTTGCCGTGGAATGCCGTGTGGTCGATGGTCTTCGCCGGTCTCGGAGGCATCATCATCGGCCTGATCATCGGTGCTCTGGGTGCCCGCCTTCGCGGTCCCTACCTTGCAGGCCTGACCCTCGGTGTCGCCGTGGGGATTCCCTCGATCATCAATAGGTATCCCTCGCTCCTCGGCGGCGAGCAAGGGCTCAAGTTGATCGTCCCCTACCCGGAGGGGGGTTACCCGGAACAGGTTCTGAGCGAGGACGCGCAGTTCGACGACTCGGCGCTCGACGAGTTCCTCGTCGACGAGTCTGCGGTAGTCCAGGCACCCATGGAAGAGGCCGCGCCAGCAGAAGGTGACCTGCTGACGTTGGAGGACGCGCAGCAGGGTGTTGCGCAGGAGGACCTGCTGACGGTGGAGGACGCGCAGCAGGGTGTACAGGACATGCCGACTGATGCCCCCATTTCTGAGGCGACTCCGGAACTGGCAACTGATCCCTCCGACGCGTTCACGACGGCCTCGGACTTCGTTCTGCAGCAGTGGCAGGCTTCCGTAGCTATCGCTGTGGCGTGCATCGTGGGCTTCCTTGCCCTGAACCTGGTCCGCGGCCGCCAGGGTCGGGTGTGGCAGGCGGTTCGGGATGATCCCGTTGCGGCGGCTGTCATCGGAATCTCGCCCTCGGGTGGGAAGATTTCTGCCTTTGTCGTCAGTTCACTGTTTGCAGCGCTGAGCGGTGCGGTCTTCGCCCAGATCCTGACATTAGCTGCGCCGAGCGCCTTCGGTCTTGGGCTTTCTCTGTCGCTGCTGGTCGGCGTGGTGTTGGGCGGTCGCCTCTCGCTCATCGGGGCGGTGATCGGGGCGCTGCTGATCGTGTGGTTGCCCGAATGGGTGGATGCGGGCTCGGCGGAACTAGGCATGCCGAGGCAGGTAGCAGACAATGCCCCCAATTTGTTGTACGGGCTCCTTGTCGTGGCCGTGGTCTTGGTAGCCCCTCGGGGAATCATGGGCGGGGTCTCTGGGTTGATGAGCAAGATGCGCCGATCGTCCGCTCCACCCTCATCGGGCTGACCCGAAAGGGGAACTGGCGGACCAGCGCCCCATCCCGTAATGTGCTCGTCACACGGGTTTTCCGGGGTCTTCAGGCTGTGGTCACCGGGGCCCAGATCCCTACGTAAGGAGAATTTGTGAAGTCTTTCGCAATCCGCACTGTCGCGGTATCGACGATCGTCGGTCTGATGGCAGTGGGCACGGCGGGTGCGGCGAACGCTGCCGATCCGGGCGTGACCAAGACTCAGATCACGATCGGCACGACAACGCCATTGACCGGCCCCGCGTCACCCGGCTACAAGGACGTCTCGGCCGGCGCCAATGCGTACTTCGCGTACGTCAACAAGAGCGGCGGCATCAACGGTCGCTCGGTCAACCTCGTCATCAAGGATGACCAGTACAACCCGACGACCACGATCACCAAGACCAACGAGTTGATTCTCAACGACAAGGTCTTCGCGATCTACGGCGCATTGGGAACGGCGAACCACCTCGCAGTGGTCGACGAGATCAACAAGCAGGGCATTCCGGACGTGTTCGTGAACACGGGCTCGAACGCCTTCGACAACGTGCAGAAGTACCCGTACACGTTCCCGTACTTCCCGTCCTACGCCGTCGAGGCGAAGGTCATGGCGAAGTACATCCAGGACACACCTGATCTGGCGAGCAAGAAGCGCTGCTTCTTCTACCAGGAGGGTGAGTTCGGTGAGAACGCTGGTCAGGGCTTCGCGTCCGCCGGCTTCACGACCTGGACCGCGCAGGCCTCGTACCTGCCGACCCAGATCGCCCAGGGCTTCGGCGCCCAGGTCACGCGTCTGAAGGCTTCGGGCTGTGAGCTCGTCGTCTTCTTCGGTGTCACCTCGGCCACCGGTGTTCTGCTCCGTACAGCCGCAGCGCTGCAGTTCAAGCCCACCTGGATGGTGACCTCGGTCGGTTCCGAGCCCACCGTTCTCGCGGGCATCGTCGGCAGCGTCCCCGCGACGCGCGCCGCGATGACGGGCATGTACACGCCGTCGTTCCTCGTGCCGATCACGGACACGGGCAACCCGTACGTGAGCCAGATGAAGACCGTCGTGGAGGCCGCAGGCCTGCCATGGAACTTCTACACCTACTACGGAGCCAACACGGCGTACGTGCTGTCCCAGGCCCTGAAGGCTGCAGGCCCCAACCTGACCCGCAAGGGACTGGTCAAGGCTCTCCAGGACAACGCGAAGAACTTCCGTTCTGCCGCTGTGGTTCCGTTCATCATCACGAAGAACTCGCACCAGGGCCTCACCGGCTACTACATGGGTCAGTACGACTCAGCCGGCTCGGTTGTTCGCCTGGGCAATCCGAACGAGGTCTACGTCGCGGGCAACGCGGGTGGATCCTTGGCGAAGGTGGCAACGTTCAAGGCACAGGCTCCGACACCGAAGCTGCTGCCGTAACACGCACGCGTGGAGGGGGGCGGGCAACCGCCCCCCTCTCGCATGTCCGGACCCGGTGTGCTCGGGCGTCTCGGGTCCGCGTACTCTCTGTCACTACCGAAGACCGCTGGTCACCGGATCACCCGATCCAGTCGAAGGCCCCGCATCGCGGGCGGCCCGCGCAGGTGAGTGGAACTGCCCCCTCGGGGGCCGTGCCCCGTGCGCCTGCGCCGGGGCGGTTGCGTTGTGGGCCGCAGGAAGGAGCCCCATGGCACGCTCGCGCAAGGTGACCTCCGTCGCCGAGATCGCTGACCATTTCCGCGAGTCGAGCGCCGCGGTCCTGACCGAGTACCGCGGGTTGACTGTGGCCCAGCTCAAGGAATTGCGCCGCACGTTGGGTGACACCGTCACCTACGCCGTGGTGAAGAACACCCTGACCAAGCGCGCCGCCCGGGACGCCGGGGTCACCGGACTGGATGGCCTGCTCGCTGGCCCGAGCGCGATCGCCTTCGTCAAGGGGGACCCGGTCGATGCGGCCAAGGGAATCCGCAAGTTCGCCAAGGAGAACCCGGCCCTGGTGATCAAGGGCGGGTTCATGGACGGCGCCTTCTTGAGCGCCGCACAGATCGTGAAGATCGCGGACCTGGAGTCGCGCGAGGTCCTGCTCTCCAAGCTCGCCGGTGCGATGCAGGCCAAGCAGGCGCGGGCCGCAGGTCTTCTCGCCGCCCCGCTGGGCAAGGCAGCGCGAGCCCTCGGTGCATTGCAGGTCAAGCTCGAAGCCGGCGCCCCTGCGGCTCCGGCTCCGGCACCGGCGGCCGAGGCCGCTCCCGCTCCCGTCGAGGAGCCCACCGATTCAACGGCTGACGCCGTTGCGGAGACCGAAGAGGTCACCACCCCCGCCGACGCGGAAGCTTCCGCGGAGGAGACCACCGAGGGCTAAGCCCCACCCGGCCCTCGGCCGGTTCAACCCGAAAGGAACACCACCATGGCGAAGCTGAGCACTGATCAGTTGCTGGACGCCTTCAAGGAGATGACCCTCCTGGAGTTGTCCGAGTTCGTGAAGGTCTTCGAGGAGACCTTCGATGTCACCGCGGCGGCCCCCGTGGCTGTTGCCGCTGTCGCCGCCCCCGCGGCCGGCGGTGGAGATGCCGGCGGCGGCGCAGAGGAGCAGGACGAGTTCGACGTCATCCTCGAGGCCGACGGCGGCAACAAGATCGCCGTGATCAAGGAGGTTCGCGCACTGACCAACCTCGGTCTCAAGGAGGCCAAGGATCTGGTCGAGGCCGCACCGAAGCCGATCCTCGAGAAGGTCAAGAAGGACGCCGCCGAGAAGGCCAAGGCGCAGCTCGAGGGCGCCGGAGCGACCGTCTCGGTCATGTAGACACACCCGCCTGTGGGGCCGCCCGTGGGTCGGCCCCTCTCGCTGTGTATGCGCCTCTGTGTGCTTTGGGTGTTTAGCGATGCCAGGCGTGGACCAGGTCGAGGATCACCCGCTGCGGGGGTGCGCTGATCAGGGGCGCGATCTGGTCGTTGAACGTGGCGAAGATGACGTCGCTGTTGACCGCTGCGGCCGACTCCTCGGTGTCGAACACCCCTATGCCGCGGACGAGGCCCGAACCGGCATCTCCGACGATATGGACGCTCTTCAGGTGCGGGTCGACCGCCATGAAGTCATGGGCGAAGTCGGAGTACAGATCAAGGACGTCCCGGTAGTGCCCGGGCTTCACGGTCAGGGTGAACTCGACAACATGGGACATGGGTGCTCCTCGGGGATGG
>JBJTBD010000016.1:0-14940 GCA_046091195.1 Actinomycetota bacterium | reverse complement strand
ACCCCGTCCCCCGAGGTGACCACGGCACCACCGATCGACGTCACCACTCTGGGCGCCGAGGGACCCCGCCCGGCCAAGTACAAGAAGCCCAAGCCCGCGACGCGGACGAAGAAGGCGCGCAATGTGCCACTTCGACCATTGGATGACGGCGACGGTCGGCGGATCGTCTACGACAAGACCCTCATGCACGTCTGGCTCATGGACGAGAACGACACCGTGGTCAAGCGATTCCCGGTTGTCGGCAGATGGGACCGACCCGTGCAAGGCACGTACACGATCTACTCCCAGTCCGAGCGGAGCGGCAACCCGAACTCCGGTGTCACCTTCGACCACATGACGCGCTTCGCCTACGGCCTCGATGGCAAGACGTCCATCGGCTTCCACAGCATCCCGATCTACTACGACGGCCGCATGATGCACGAGACCGATCAACTCGGTCTCCCCGTTGCAACCGGAGGGTGCGTACGCATGGCAGCCGAGGATGCGGAGTTCCTCTACAACTGGGCGAAAAAGGGCGACACGGTAGTGGTGCTCCCTTCGCCCTAGGCAGCAAGAAGTCGACGCGCGAGACGACGCACACTCGACTGAGCCGAGGAGCGTGTACGAACCTCACCGAGCAGGCTGCCGCGAGCCGCGGCCTTGCTCACCGTGGAATCCTCGGGTACGCCTTCGACCTCAGCGGCGAATCCGGTTCGGGACAACACGTGACGGACCTCACGAAGTTGCCAGGACCGCTGAATCCGGTTCACCAGCACATGCGGGCGCCGATCCCCCGCAACCTCTCTCGCAACGGCGAGTGATTGAACGAGGCGGGCAACTCCCACAGGGTCGGGGCGAGAGACGAGGATGGCGTGATCGGCCTCGGTGAGTGTGACGCGAGCGATTCCATTCCGCTCCCCACGCATGCCGGTGACTGGGTCAGACGTTGATTCGATGCACGAGTGGACATCGACAACCGTGACATCAGCCACTGTCCTGCAGGCATGCAGGACGCGCACGAACGCCTGCCCACGCACCTCGGCCCATCGGACCGGATCGTCAAGGCCCGTCAGAACATCGAGGCCCGGCTTCAAGCTGCGCATCGCCCGCTCCATCGCGGTCACGTCAAGGGAACCCTGCTCAGCGTGCTTACACGCCAACAGGACGCCGCTGGACTGCTCCGTAATCGCCAACGAGGTGGCTATCGAGGGGCCATGGGTATCTGCGTCGATGAGGAGAGTGCGCAATCCCAGTCGAGTGCAGGCCTCGGACAAGGCGATCGCGATGGTCGTCCGCCCCGGCGCTCCCGACGTTCCCCACACCCCGATGACAACTCCACGTCCATCAGGTTGCGAAACATCGGATGCCTCGAAGAAGGGAGATCCACCATGGAGCAGTTCCTTCAGCAGGATCGCCGGCTCCGCCTCGATGGCTGCACGAACGCCGCGAGAGGGCGAGGGCGGAATACTCGATTGGCCCGCGCCTCGAACAACGATGACGTAGGCGGCTCGCGCGCAGAGGTCCGCCCACAGGGGGCCATCCACCCGTTGGATCGCGGTTGATACGACCGCGACGGACTCCGGTTCTACGCTCACAGCAGCGAGGATGTCGGCCGCATCGATGCACTCCCGGGCGATGCTCCACCCGGCCGCCCGCACTGACTCCACAAGCAAACGCTCATTCGCAACCCCCGGGGTGCACCAGACGATGCGATTCCGGTCAGGGGAGGGCATCTGCCGCCTCCACCCGGGGAGCGTCGTCTGGTCGTTGACTCGACAGCGGTACGGAAACGAGATCGAGACTCCCGCCGCGCGACGCTGCCACAACGTCGGAGACATCGGCTTCTGCGAGGGTGAGCACGACGGCGATCTCCCCGCCGATACCCACGGTGTCCTCGGACAGGGAGGCGACGGTCACCCCGGGGACGATGAGTTGCGGAAGAAGCACGACGTCGGCCCGATCACCCGGGGTCGACCACACATCGACTCGATCACCGGGCATGAGGTCCGGGGGTAGCCGGAGTGGATCCACGGGCACCGTCACAAGCCGCGAGCCCGCGAGGTCATCGGCGACAACGGCGCGTCGCGGAACCAACTCCCCCGCCGCAACCGGCCAGAGCATGCGCCCCGTGACCGCTTCGTCCGCAGTCAGGTAGTCATCACCGGCATCTCCCAGGCTCACGGTCACCGGCCGCAGATCGGCGATCACCGCCCCACCGGGCAGGTCGCGAGTTGCCTGCCACACCGTGACGTCGTCCCCATCGGATGAGAGCAGATGCGCTCCAGCGAACATCGCACCCACAACAAGTGTCAGGCCCAGCCAGAGACGGAAATCCGTCCAGCGGGGCATCGAGACGCGCATCGCTCGGCGCTGTGCCATGTCGACCTCCTGATCTCCTGACGCAGCATGCGGTATTCCCGGATCCGCCGCTTTCGGTTATCCACAGCCGCGCATGCCTTCTCAGGGGGGATTTGGCACGATGCATCCATGGCCCGGTTCTTGACCCTCGCCGATGTCGCGGAGACCTTGAATATCTCCGCATCGCAGGCCTATGCCCTCGTGCGCAGTGGCGAGCTTCCTGCCATCAAGGTGGGAGGCCGGGGACAGTGGCGGATCGAATCCAGCGCACTCGAGGACTACATCGCCCGGATGTACACCCAGACACGTGCGCTCGTGGAGTCGGGATCCCTGACCCAGGAGGACGCGGACTAGTTCCGTCTATGCACTGCAAGGACGGACACCCAGGGGATCACAGTGGTCCCCGCGATTTCGAGATGGTCGGACGCAACCACCAGGTGCCCCCGATAGCGTCCGCTCCGCGTCCATACCTCGACGTCATCCCCCGTCCACTCGTCAAGGATGGCGCGAGCGGTTGCGCCTTCCATGGGCTCGGTGTGCAGTGCCCGGGGCATATCCGTGATCGCATCGATGGCCCCCACCCTGACTGCCCAGGCGTCGACACCTCCCTCGAGAACCACCAGTTCTTCGGTCCAGACCCGCACCACGCCGCGGAGGACCTCACCGTCGACGCGAACTGTCACCCGCGAACTCCGCCTTCCCCTGTCCGCAAGACGCATCAGTGCCACCTCGGCGGCTGCGATGCCGAGCACGTCCTCGCGTGACTCCTGCTCGATCGACGAGGTAACGAGTGCCGCGCGCACGGCGTCCCACACCTCATCGTCGCCCACCCCGCTGTTCATGGTGGTGAGATGGACCGGA
Organism: Actinomycetota bacterium; assembly: GCA_046091195.1. GTDB lineage: Bacteria > Actinomycetota > Actinomycetes > S36-B12 > S36-B12 > VGCC01. The sequence continues at coordinate 11,742 of JBJTBD010000016.1, read as the reverse complement.
AGCGGGCCCGACAAAACATGTTTCGACCGGTCCCGGGCGAGCCACCTCCACGTCAGAGGTCAGGGTTATCCACGGGAATCCCCTCCCCCCTTGACACGGCCCGGACCTCCACCGATGCTGGGTCAGCAAACAGCATCAAATGAAGGCAAACTGATGTATTGACGTACGTAGGTGTCCAGGAGGGGCCATGAGCGTCACCACAACCCAGATCTCCCCGTCGTCACCCGGCATCGAGGAGGAGTCGCCACGACCCGTCCTCTCGCTCATCGAGGGCGGTCGGGGCTCGGAGCCACGCCAACTCCCCCTTCCCTTGACCTGGCAGGTCGCCCCGGGCATTCCGGCTCAGCCGCCAGCACCGGTTGCCGCCGTCTCGCTGACCGAGGCCATGCCAGACCCTGCGGCGTGGGCTCCCCAGATCGCACGGGCCATCGTCGAGGTGGCCCATGGCGAGCGACCGTCTGCACAGCTCACCAAGTGGGTGACCAAGTCGCAGCTGTCCGCTCTCGCGGCCCGCGGGCGAAGCTTCGCCCGGCATCCCGCGACGAAGACCCAGGGATCGACCTCGCGGCTACGACGCATTCGTGGAGTTCGATGTTGCCACGTCGGACCAGGGATTGTCGAAGCAAGTGCCGTCGTCGTCGGGGCGCAGCGCTCCTCGGCCATTGCTTTCCGTTTGCAGGCCTACCGAGGTCGGTGGGTGGTGACCGCGGTCGAGATGCGCTAGCGGCGCCGCTTGCGGTTGGCCCGCTCAGCTCGCCTGCGCTCGGCACGTGAGGCGTTCTCGTCGACTTCGATCGGCTCCTCGCCTTCCTCGTCGATGTACCCCCGTTCGACGCCGCCGTCCTCGGTGGGAGCGGAGTACTCCAAGTGCTGGGGGCGACTCGGTGCCAGGCCCTTGGCTGCGATCTGCGGGTGGTGTTCCTCGACCGCAGCGGGTGCTACCTCGGGTGAGACGTCGCCGGCGGCATCGCTCGCCGGGGGTTCCTCCGTGTTGACCTGGACCTCGACGTGGAAGAGATAGCCGACAGTCTCCTCCTTGATCGCGTCCATCATCGCCACGAAGAGGTCGTAGCCCTCACGCTGATACTCGACCAGCGGATCGCGCTGGGCCATGGCTCGGAGCCCGATGCCATCGCGCAGGTAGTCCATTTCGTACAGGTGCTCGCGCCACTTACGGTCCAACACGGAGAGAATCACGCGACGTTCGAGCTCCCGCGTCACTTCTTCACCGAGCTCGGCCTCACGGCGGTCGTAGGCGGCCTCAGCATCTGCGACCATGACCTCGACCAGGAATTCACTGCTCAGGCCGTCACGGCCGGCACCAGACTCCCGTTCGGCATCCTCGATCGTCAAGGAAACCGGATACAGCTGATTCAGGGCCGTCCAGAGCTTCTCCAGGTCCCAGTCCTCGGGATACCCGTCCGCGGTTGCTGAGCGGACGTACCCGGCCACGGTGTCGCGGATGAAGGTGCGCACCTGGTCGGCGATGCTCTCACCTTCGAGAACCCGGCGGCGTTCGCCGTAGATCACCAGACGTTGATTGTTGAGAACGTCGTCGTACTTCAGAACGTCCTTGCGGATCTCGAAGTTCTGCGCCTCGACCTGGGTCTGGGCCGACCGAATCGCGTTCGTGACCATTTTCGCCTCGATGGGGACGTCATCGGGCACGTTGAAGCGGCGGAGGATCGCTTCGTGGTGATCGGCCTTGAACAGCCGCATGAGGTCGTCCTCGAGGGAGAGGTAGAACTGCGACTCACCCGGGTCTCCCTGACGACCCGAGCGGCCGCGCAGCTGGTTATCGATGCGTCGGGACTCATGGCGCTCTGTGGCGAGGACGTACAAACCTCCGAGGGCCACAACCTCGTCGTGCTCAGCCTGAACGGCCGCATGCGCGTCCCGCAGGGCCTGGGGCCAGGCGGCCTCGTACACCTCCGGGTCTTCGACCGGGGAGAGCCCGCGCTGCGCGAGCACCGACGCCGCCATGAATTCGGGATTCCCACCCAGCATGATGTCGGTTCCGCGACCGGCCATGTTCGTCGCAACGGTCACGGCGCCCTTATGGCCGGCCTGCGCGACGATCGACGCCTCGCGCTCGTGCTGCTTGGCGTTCAAAACCTCGTGCCGGACACCGTTCTTCTTCAACAGCCCCGAGAGCAGTTCGGACTTCTCGACGCTGGTCGTGCCAATCAGAATCGGCTGACCCGTGGCGTGCCGTTCGACGATGTCCTCGATGACGGCCGCGTACTTGGCTTCCTCCGTCCGGTACACGAGATCCGAACGATCGACGCGGACCATGGGTCGATTGGTGGGAATCGGTACGACGCCCAGGTCGTAGATCTGATTGAACTCCGCGGCCTCCGTCATCGCGGTGCCCGTCATGCCGCCGAGCTTGTCGTACAGGCGGAAGAAGTTCTGCAGCGTTACTGTGGCGAGAGTCTGATTCTCCGCCTTGATCTCGACACCCTCTTTAGCCTCGATCGACTGATGGAGTCCCTCGTTGTAGCGGCGACCCTTGAGGATTCGACCGGTGTGCTCGTCGACGATGATGACCTCGCCATCCATGACGACGTAATCGCGATCCTTCTTAAACAGTTCCTTTGCCTTGATCGCGTTATTGAGGAATCCGACGAGAGGTGTGTTCACGGTGTCGTAGAGATTCTCGATACCGAGCTGATCCTCGACCCGATCGATCGCACTCTCGTGCACACCGATGGTGCGCTTCTTCTCATCGACTTCGTAGTCCTCATCCCGACGGAGGATGCGGGCGAGCCGGGCGAATTCCGCATACCAGTGGGTCGCCTGGTCGGCGGGACCGCTGATGATCAAGGGAGTCCGAGCCTCGTCGATCAGGATCGAGTCGACCTCATCGACGATGGCGAAATTGTGTCCACGTTGGACCATCTCCGCCTTGCTCCAGGCCATGTTGTCGCGGAGGTAGTCGAAGCCGAATTCATTGTTGGTGCCATAGGTGATGTCCGCTGCGTAGGCCTCCCTACGCTGCGCTGCTGGCATCTGCGCGAGGATCACGCCGACCTCGAGGCCCAGGAACCTGTGGACACGACCCATCCACTCGGAGTCGCGCTCGGCGAGATAGTCATTCACTGTGACCACATGCACGCCGTTGCCCGAGAGGGCGTTGAGATAGGCCGGCAATGTCGAGACGAGGGTCTTACCTTCACCGGTACGCATCTCGGCGATGTTGCCGAGATGGAGGGCGGCTCCGCCCATGATCTGGACGTCGTAGTGACGCTGGCCCAAGGTGCGACGAGCTGCCTCCCGGACGGTGGCAAAAGCCTCGGGGAGGAGGTCGTCGAGCGACTCACCCTGGCTGTAGCGCTCCTTGAACTCGCCGGTCAGCGCCCGCAATTCCTCATCCGTCAGGGCGATGAAGTCGTCCTCAATGGCATTGACGGCGCGAGCGATGTTCTCGAGCTTGCGCAGGGTGCGCCCCTCGCCGGCCCGGAGGACCTTGTCCAGAACACCCACAGCACACAGACCCTTCTGACGGGAACGACGGAACTCTCATCGTAGGCGGTTGTCCCCAGGGGGTAGCGCCCGCCGGAGGGGTGCCCGAGGGGTGGGGGCCACGACTGGACCATGGCCTACTGGACCCATGGGATGGCTCACATCATTGGGTGCCGCGACCGCGGACCTCGCGCTCGGCCGCTGCTGCGCGGGCTGCGATCAACCGGGGATTCACCTATGCCGTGACTGCCGGCACGAGCTCGAGCCACGCGTCCGCCTCCACACCCGGTTACGCCTGGACGAGATCGCACCGGGTGTCGGCCTGTCGATCCTGATCCCACTGCACTACTCGGGAGTGCGTCGTCACGTGCTCTATCGGTTCAAGGACCACGGTGACTTGTCCGTGGCGCCCCTCCTCGGCCGGGCACTCCGTGCTGGGCTCGAGGAGATCCCGACCTACGTCGACGTGGTGCCCCGTGTCGCCGTGCCGATCCCCAGCCGGCGCGCGGCTCAGGCACAGCGCGGATTCTCCCCCGCCCTCTACCTACTCCAGCGCGCAGCGCCACGGGCGAGACACCGACTTCACATCGAGCCCCTTCTCTCCGATGTGCGCTCGGGACGTGGCGACAAAGGCCTCGGAGGTGCCGATCGGCGCGCATCGGTCGCGGGGGCCTTTCGTGTCCACGGCCGTGATCGGGGTGAGCCCGTTGTTCTCGTCGATGACGTCGTGACGACGGGAGCGACGATGCGGGAAGCCGCCGTGACCCTCATGCATGCCGGGATACAGGTCGTGGCAGGTGTCGCGGTGGCGGGAACTCAGTTCGGGTAGGCCGGTGACGCAGCATTCGCACGGCCTTGCCATCCAGCTCCCGCGTTGTCGTAGACGACTCCATCCGCAGCAGCGACGAGGGTCGGGAATCCTGGCGCGGCCGCCAGCGACACCGGGGCCTCCGGTGCTCCACGGGGCGTGACCGCGCCGCGCCCGAGGGATACGTCGAACACCAGCAGGGCTCCCGCACTCTCACTCCCCAGTACGGCCAAGGAATCCGCTGTCGACCAGGCAACATCCACGGCCTCGGCCAACCTGCTCTCGACGCGGATAGGCGCCTCGATCGACACGGGTGCTCCTGCCGCCACTCCCGTCCTCACGATCCGCGCCAGATACAGGCTGGTGCGCTGCGGTTCACGCACAACAAGCGCGACGCGCGTGCTGTCTCGGGATGGGACCGCTGCGAGGAGGCGGGCATTGCGAGGTAATCCTTCGATCGCTATCGCGCGCGCTTCGTTACCAATCAGTACGAGCGAGTTCTCAGAGTCGACCAACCAGAGGACCGATGCACTGTCGAATGCCAAGCTGGTTGCACCCGGGTACTCACCACGCTGCACGAGTTGCGCATCGGGCGCAAGACGTGCCGTGTAGAGGATCCCGTCGATGTCGAACCCTGCTACCTGACTGCTGTCTGCGGAGACGGCGATGTCCCCGATCACCGGTGCATCCCGGCCCGAAGCTCCGGGTACCGGAATCGTGCCCTGGGACAGGAGCGCACGCACTCCCACGGACGTTGCAACGTAGCCGCGCGATCCGGCAGGCATGGCGTTGGGGTCGACCTGACTCCATGCATCACGCGGCTGTGGATTAGCGATCCCCGGCACGATGAACAGCTGTCCGGCCGCGGTGATGGAGACCGACTGCACCTCCGGCACCTGACGCAGAGTCCATACCAACTGTTGGGATAGGGCCACTCGCGCGGGACCATCCGCCGAAAGGGCGCTCGCGGTGAGATCGATTCGCGCAACACCGCCTTCGACGGGAACCGCTTCGATGTTGAGGTCCACACCCGCCGGGAATCCGGTGCGCACCGCAGGTTGCAGCCACGGGTTCGGTCCGTCGATCAGGCGACGCACAAGCGTGGTGGCGAGCCCCGGACCGATCACAGGAACCATGCGCACGTCCGGTACGAGTGTGGTGAAACCCGGATTGAAGAAGTACAGCGAATGGCTGCGGAAGGCCCGATCCACGTCCACCTGGGACAGGAGGAGCCCATCGGGAGCCGCGGCGATACGCCACTCGCCGTTAACCCGGGAAAGTCCGAAGCGCACTCGCATCTCGCTGCCGGCGGCGGCGACCTCGTACCGTCCGTCCGCCGCGATGCGGCCCACTTCACTCCCGACCATGCGTACGGTGGACCCGGACTCCGCCAGTGCGGGATTTCCTTCATACACCCGCACCCCGAGACCGGGATTCCAGTCCTGACTCGCCTGCGGTGTGAGGTACTGACGGGCCACGGCGTGGTTGCCGTCGAAGGACGCGGAGGATTCCAGGAAGCCCTGCACCACCTGCAGTTGCGTCATACCGGGAGTCGGTGGACTCGCGATGACGCGAATGAACTGGTTCGTATCGGTGCTTGCGACCTGATTTCCCTGTTCGACGGGTCCGCTGGTGGGCACCTGAGCCGACAGGGCTTTGGTGATTCCGATATGGCCCACACTCGAACAGCCGGCCAGACCCAGGCTGGTGACCACGAGGACAATCCCCATCGCTCTCATGCGTCCGACCCCTGACGCACAACCACCGTCTCCGACTCGTGCGCGAGATCTCCCACGGACTCCTCGCTCAACGGCAGCGTGGCGTGATCCACCACCCCGCCTGCGACCCGCGGCAGCGTGAGTCGGAAACACGCGCCCTGCCCGAGAACACCGTCGGCTTCGAGCCACCCACCGTGCAGCCTGGCGTCTTCGAGTGCAATCGACAGGCCCAGCCCCGTCCCTCCGGTGGTGCGGGCCCGCGCCGGGTCGGCGCGCCAGAACCGATGGAAGACCTGATCGACCTCGCCAGGTCGCAAACCGACACCGAAGTCTCGCACGGTGATGGTTGCGACCTCGGGGTCCGCGGCAAGCTCGATGACCACACCAGAGTCGTCCGCATGCTCGATGGCGTTATCCAGCAGGTTGCGCAGGATGCGATCGATTCGACGCGGATCACACTGCACACCGCATGGCCGGGAGTACGCGGCGAAGGAGATCCGAACCCCGGACCTCTGCGCCAAGGGCTCGCTCGCGGTAACGGCCCGCTGGGTGAGGGCAGCGAGGTCGACATGTTCAACGTCCAGGACAGCGGCGCCCGCGTCGAAACGAGAAATCTCCAACAGATCGGCGAGGAGGGCCTCGAAACGATCGAGCTGATTCTGCAGCAACTCGACACTGCGGGCGGTGTCCGCATCGAATGTGCGGCGCTCCTGATACATCACGTCCGCAGCCATGCGGATGGTTGTCAGGGGCGTGCGCAACTCATGAGAAACATCGGACACGAAACGCTGCTGCAGGCGGGACAGTTCCTCGAGTTGGCCAATTTGGGTGTCGATGCTCTCGGCCATCTCGTTGAAGGAGCGGGCGAGCTGAGCGAGGTCATCATCCTTGCGAACAGGAAGCCGCTCCTCCAGGTGGCCGGACGACAGGCGCCGGGCCGTGCGGGCAGCGGCGCGCACCGGAAGCACCACCTGTCGGGTCACGATCGACACGATCAACCCGATGCTCAGCACCAGAATGACACCGAAGCCGATCAAGGATCCCCGAACAAGGTCCAGGGTCTGCTGCTCACCCGTCAGCGGGAAGAGGTAGTACAACTCGTAGGGCCCCACATTCGGGATGGTCAGGGGCGCGCCCACCGCCAGGCCCGGAATCGCCCGGCCGTCGAGGAAGCGGATCTCGGTGTAGGTCCAGGACTGCCGGTTGCTCGACGTCACCGCATCGCGCAGCGCCTGCGGGATGCTGGACACCGCCACAAGGTTGGTGCCGCGCTCGGGGGCATCCACCATCGGATCCGAGGACAGCAGGAGCACATCGAAGGTGGCGGGGGAACCGGCTCGGGTGGCGAGGGTGGTGACGACGCTGTCCACGAGTCGCGCGGGTGGCGGAGCCACGGGACCGGTGTCGGCAGCGGTGAGGAGGCGCTGGGCCTCACCCAGCCCAGCGGATGCCTCGCTCACCGACACCCGCTCCTTGGCATCCAGCAGCCCGGTGGTGATGCGCGATAGCAGAAGCAGACCCAACACCGCGGTTGCGAGGAGGGAGAGAATCAGTGCGGTGACGGTGACCCGAACAAGAAGGGATCTGCGCCATGCCCGCCGCACTGATCGGGGAAGCCACAGGAGTGCGCGCAGCATCGCTATCCGGGACCGGCCTTGTATCCGACCCCGCGCACGGTCAACACGATGTCGGGTCGCTCTGGGTCCCGCTCGATCTTGGCGCGCAAGCGCTGGACGTGCACATTGACCAATCGGGTGTCCGCCGCATGCCGATAGCCCCATACCTCCTGCAGCAGGGCCTCACGGGAGAAGACCTGGCCCGGCTTACGCGCCAGACACACGAGGAGGTCGAACTCGAGTGGCGTCAACGCAACGACGTCGGTTCCCCGGTGCACTGTGTGCCCTGCGACATCGATGCTGAGGTCACCGATGGAGAGCGCCTGCGGGGTCGCATCATCGCGCCTGCGCACGCGCGCCCGAATACGTGCCACGAGTTCCTTCGGCTTGAAGGGTTTGACCACGTAGTCGTCGGCGCCCGACTCAAGTCCCACGACGACATCCACAGTGTCGGTCTTCGCGGTGAGCATCACGATCGGTGTCCCGGACTCAGCTCGGATAGCGCGACAGACATCGATTCCGTCTCTTCCCGGGAGCATCACATCAAGCAGCACCACATCCGGCTGCGTCTGACGGAAGACATCCAGGGCACTCAACCCGTCACCGCAGAAGACCGGTTCAAATCCCTCGCCGCGCAGAACGATCCCCAACATCTCGGCAAGGGCGGAGTCGTCATCGACGACCAGAACCACACCGCGGGTCATTCCTGGCGGGCTCGACATGACCCTATGGTGTCACCTCGGGCAGGACCAGGAGAAGGACCACCGCAGCCGGTCCGTTATTCACCATATGGGCGATGATCGGTGCCCCGAGAGCACCCGTGCGCCAGCGCAGCCACCCGTAGAGCACCCCAATCGGCAGCAGGATGAAGAACCGCACAGGTTCGAGGTGAAACGCGGCGAAAACCAGGGCGGTCACCGCGATGGTCCACACCGCGCTGAGACCACGCTTGCGCAGTGAGTTGAAGACCATGCCGCGAAAGGCGATCTCCTCGACGATCGGGGCCCCGACCATCACGGCAACGGCGAAGGCGAACATCGCCAGGGTTCCCTCATCCTGCAACTCCAGCGCGATCTCACCAGCGGCCGAGTTGAATTCCCCCACGACCCCCTGGGTGAGCAGCGCGATCGCGCCGGCAAGGAGAAGCCCCAGGAATCCGACACCAACACCGAGACCCACGTCTGACCAGGTCAATCGCAATCCGAGGTCGATGCGCGGGCCGTTCCCCCGCAGCCGGGTGCACAGCAACGGCCAGCCGAGCAGGCCGATCCACGGGGCCACGATGCCCGCAATCACCGCGATCCCGAGGCGAAGATCCCAGACCAACGCGACCACGCCCGCGATCACGGCAAGAACGACCGAGAGCGCGACCGTGATGAGGGCATCCGGGATCCCCCACCGCGGCGCTACCAACGGCACACCTGCGGATTCCGCCGCGCTCACCGTGGCCGGACATCCCGGGTAATCCGCCGGTGCGCGCGTGGTCATACCGAGAACCTATTCGTCGGGTGCGACGTCAGCGGCCGCGCGCTTACGCATCACGCGAAACAACGCGAACGCGGCGATCAGTCCCCACACAGCGTTGAGGGCGACCGAAGCCCAGGCGAAGAGCAGAAATGCGTAGACGGTGAGCAGGGCGGCTCCGACGAGGTTCATGCCCTGGAACCCAAGGGAGGCGGACTTCAGGTGCCCATTCGACACGAGGAAGTACGCGACGAGAACGAGGACGGTTCCGATTCCGCCGATGACATGGACCATGGGCGGAGAGTACGTGGGGGCCACGCAGATACGTGGCCCCCACGCGCGTCAGTAGCGGTAGTGCTCCGGCTTGTAGGGGCCGGCCACGTCGACACCCAGGTACTCCGCCTGAGGCTTGCTCAGCTCCGTGAGACGAACCCCGAGTGCATCCAGGTGCAGCCGTGCAACCTTCTCGTCGAGGTGCTTGGGCAGCGTGTAGACGCCGAGCGGATACTGATCGAGCTTGGTGAACAACTCGATCTGCGCGAGCACCTGGTTGGTGAAGGAGTTGCTCATCACGAATGACGGGTGGCCGGTGGCGTTGCCGAGGTTCAGCAGTCGACCCTCACTCAGCATGATGATGGAGTGGCCGTCGGGGAAGGTCCACTCGTCCACCTGCGGCTTGATGGTCTTGCGCTTGATTCCGGGCACCTGCGCAAGGCCGGCCATGTCGATCTCATTGTCGAAGTGGCCGATGTTGCCGACAATCGCCTGATGCTTCATCTTCGCCATGTCATCGCCCGTGATGACGTCGTAGCAGCCGGTGGCGGTGATGAAGATGTCAGCGGAATCGATGACATCCTCGAGTCGGGCAACCTGGTAGCCGTCCATCGCCGCCTGCATGGCGCAAATCGGGTCGATCTCCGTGATGATCACGCGCGCACCCTGGCCGCGCAGTGAGTCCGCCGAGCCCTTGCCCACATCGCCGAAGCCACACACGACGGCGACCTTGCCGCCGATCATGGTGTCGGTGGCGCGGTTGATGCCGTCGACGAGCGAGTGACGGCAGCCGTACTTGTTGTCGAACTTGCTCTTGGTCACCGAGTCATTGACGTTGATCGCCGGGAAGAGGAGCGATCCCTCGCGCAACATCTCGTAGAGACGGTGCACACCTGTGGTGGTTTCCTCCGTCACACCCTTGATTCCTGCACCGATGGTGGTCCACCGCACGGGATCCTCCGTCAGACTGCGGCGCAGGGTTTCCAGAACGACGGCGTACTCCTCGGACGTCGACTCATCGGGCTGCGGAACAACGCCGGCCGCCTCAAACTCGGTGCCCTTGTGGACGAGAAGCGTCGCGTCGCCACCGTCGTCGAGGATCATGTTCGGGCCCTTGCCGTCCGGCCACATCAGAATCTGCTCGGTGCACCACCAGTACTCCGGCAGCGTCTCTCCCTTCCAGGCGAAGACCGGGACACCCTGCGGGTTATCCGGGGTTCCGTTCGGTCCGACGACCACAGCAGCAGCAGCATGGTCCTGCGTCGAGAAGATGTTGCAGGACGCCCAGCGGACATCGGCTCCGAGTTCCACCAGGGTCTCGATCAACACGGCGGTCTGGATCGTCATATGCAGGGAGCCGGTGATGCGCGCACCGGTGAGCGGCTTGCTCTTCCCGTACTCCGCACGCATGGCCATGAGGCCGGGCATCTCGTGCTCGGCGAGACGAATCTCGTCGCGGCCGAACTCGGCGAGACCGAGGTCCGCCACCTTGTAATCGGGGGTGCCATCAGGCTTGGTCAACGACATAACAACTCCTCATCGGCGCCAACGGCGCGGTTCATGGGAGCGAACGGCACGAGGCTTCGATGGTTCGCGGACCAGCGGGAACCAGGGCTCCGGACCGCTGAGGCCTCAAGTCTGCCAGATTGGGAGCCAGACGCACGCCGACGCGTCAGGCTGTGGCGCGCACCACAGCAGCGCGCCCGGAAGCGCGCACCCGCGCCTCGGGGTCCGTAGCGGTAAGCGCCAGGGCCTCGCCCACTGCTAGGTCGACTTCCGAGTCCGGGAACTCGACGGTCAGTGGGCCGTCGATGCCGAGGAGCAGCCGGTAGTCGCCCGATGCGACCGTGGCCTCCCGCACGAGATCCACCGAGAAGGGGGCTCCCGCCGGGGCGATGTGGTCACTCCCCCGGATCACCACCGGGGCGGCACTCCAGTCCAGGCAGCGGATCGCCTCCTCCCGGTGCACGGGCTTACCCGTCAATCCCATCCGAAGCACGTTGTCCGACGACGTCATCACTTCCAGTCCGATTCCCCGGATGTAACTGTGCGGGATCCCAGCCGGGACATAGACCGCATCACCGACGTCGAGGGAGATCCGATCGAGCAGGACCGTGACCGGAATTCCCGGATCCTCAGGGAACTCGTACACAACCGTGCGATACGCCGCTACGTCAGCCTCGTTCCATCGGGCGCGTTCCACCGCCAACGGGAGTTCGGCGCTCCAGGCACGGATGTCGCAAGTGGACGCGAGTTTCAGAAGTGCGCGGAGCGCCGCCTCACGATCACCTGACTCGAGCGCACGTACAGCCTCGTCGGTATTCGACAACTCGGAAAGGACACGCGCTGCCGTCCCCATGTCGCGCCACCCGCAGAATGCCTCGAAGGGTTCCAGCGC
>JBJTBD010000015.1:0-35452 GCA_046091195.1 Actinomycetota bacterium | reverse complement strand
TCCCTCACATCACTACAGCAGTCGAGTTCTCGACTGTCTGCTGAGTCGGGGTGGCGGGATTCGAACCCACGACCTCTTCGTCCCGAACGAAGCGCGCTACCAAGCTGCGCCACACCCCGAGTCGCCGTGCTGGCGAGCCTGCGGAGTCTAGCCGACAGGTCGACAGCGAATTCCCCGTGAACTCATGCACGCCACGAAATCTCGTGAGCGTAATAAGTGACCACAGTATTCTGGTGGCTGGTGGTAGCGAAGAAAGGAAAAGCAGTGGCCGTTCGTGACCGTGGGAGTGCGCGCCTGGATTCGCGCGCAGTGCGATTGCCCGATGGATCTCGGATCACCGAGAGGCGTGCGCAGCGCTGGGCGCGGGAAGCGGAGAGACGTGGTCCGGGCCGCCCCTCGCTGGACGGTGGATCATCGGTTTCGCCAGATATCAAGGCGCGCGTTCCGGCGGTGCTTCGAGCTCGTCTGATGGTTCTGGCGGACAAGGAAGGTGTTCCCGTATCGGAGATCGTGCGAAGGGCATTGGAGTCCTACGTCGACGCCTCGTAGGCCCGAGGTCTAGTCCGCACTTACGAGCGTGAGCAGAGTGGCTTCAGGTGGACAGGCGAAGCGGAAGGGCGCGTATGGACTTGTTCCCAAGCCCGCGGAGACATGGAGCGCACTGTCGCCGTGTGAGGACAGACCGCGGGCGCGTTTAGTGTCCAGATCACAGTTCGTGACGAGGGCGCCGTATCCCGGAACGCGCAACTGCCCACCGTGGGTGTGACCGGCGACGATCAGGTCCGCGCCATCAGCAGCCATGGGGTCGAGTACGCGCAGGTACGGGGCGTGTGTCACGGCGAGGGCGAGATCCGCGTCCTCGGCAAAGGCGCCGGCCACCTGGGAGTAGTCGTCGCGACCGATGTGCGGATCGTCGACACCGCGCACGTCGATCTCGCGACCGTCGGCCTTGAGGGTTGCACGTGAATTCGACAGGTCGATCCATCCCGCGTCGCTGAGTCCAGCAACAAGATCGGGCCACGGCAACATGGGCCTGCGCGGTTCGAGTTGCGATGGGCCGGAGAGGTACTTCGCCGGATTGATCGGTCGCGGACCGAAGTAGTCATTGCTCCCGAGAACGAAAGCACCGGGAACGTCGAACAGTGGCTCGAGGGTGTGCAGGACGTCGGGGATCGCCTCGGCATGGGACAGGAAGTCACCCGTGACCACGACGACGTCGGGACGCAACTCCAGCAGGGAGCGCACCCACTGTTGCTTGCGATGCTGCCCTGGAACGAGGTGCAGATCAGAAAGGTGCAGCATGCGCAGAGGCGGTTGTCCCCCGCGCAGCGCGGGCACCATGGCACGTCGAAGCGTGAAGTTCTGAGCCTCCCAGCGCGCGTACGCAAGGCCTGCGACACCTGCGGCCAGGACAGCCGCGGAGGTCAGCACGGTCCGGCGCATCACACCAGTCTCCCATGCGCTGCCAGGATGTACCCATGACGAGCATGAAGGACCGCATCCAGGGTGATCTGACCACCGCCATGAAGGCCCGTGACGAGGTGTCCTCGAGCACGCTGCGCATGGTCTTGACCGCGATCACGAATGAGGAGGTCTCGGGCAAGTCCGCGCGCGTCCTCACCGACGAGGATGTAGTGACGGTGCTCGGCCGCGAGGCGAAGAAGCGCAAGGAGGCCGCGGAGGCCTACGACGCCGCGCAACGTCCCGAGTTGGCCGCACGGGAAAGGGCTGAGCTGGCCGTCATCGATGCGTACCTCCCGGAACAGTTGAGTGAGGACGAGGTGCGCGCCATCGTCGATGCGGCCGTGGCCCAGGTGGCCGGATCCGGTGCAACCGGTGGGGCGGCGATGGGTCAGGTCATGAAGATCGTGCAACCGCAGGTGAAAGGCAAGGCTGACGGCGGACAGGTGGCCGCGCTGGTGAAGTCCGCTTTGGGGATGTGACGGGCTCCTACCCCTGCGGGCGTGGCGCGTTGTTGTCGAATGTGTCCGCACTCGGTCCACCCGCGGCCACCGTCAGAGTGATCACCGTGCCATAGGGCAGCAGGGTGTTCAGATCACTGGACTGCGCGATGACCGTGCCTTCCTCGAGGTTCGGAGCGTCGGCTGTCACGGAGGTCACTTGGAACCCGGCGTTGTTCATCAACGTGGTGGCATCCTGCAACGGTGCCCCGCGCACCTCGGGAACCACACTGATGCCGCTACCGATGATCACTGTGACCTGGGTTCCGGGCGCGGAACGTGTCCCGGCCGCAGGCGATTGACCGATCACCTCGCCTGCGGCTCCCGGTCCGTCCGCAGGTGTCACCGCACCGAGCAGGAAGCCCCCCTCGGCTAAGGCGGATTGGATCTCCTCCAGGGTGAGCAGCCCGGAGAGATCGGGCACCTTCGGCGAGTTCGTCAGCGACGTGACCTGATCGGTCTCGAGGGAGAACTGCAGAACCGGCGTGGTGGCGAGGGCGGTTTCCATCGCCTGCTTCCAGATCGGTCCGGGCAAGCTGCCACCGAACACCTGCCGGTAGTAGGTGCCGTTGATCGTGATGTCCTTCATCGGGAAAGCGAACCCTCCGCGCGGGTCGCCGACCCAGACCGCGGCAGCGAGTTGGGGGGTATACCCGGCGAACCACACCGCGGCGGATTCGTTGGTGGTGCGGGTCTTGCCGGCGGCAGGTCGCTCACCCAGCGACATGCGGGCACCGGTCCGTCTGCCGAGCGGCCCGTCGACCACACCGACGAGGAGTTCGGTGACCGAATCGGCAACAGGGCGTGGGACGACCTGGCGACATTGGGCTGAGGGGACCGGGAGTGAGTTCCCGTCACGATCCAGCAGGTCGACGATGGCGATGGGTCGGCAGTACTCGCCGTGGGCGGCGAATGTGGCGTACCCGTTGGCCATCGCCAGGGGAGTCACTTCCACCGATCCGAGCGTGAGGGAGGGCACCCGGCTCAGCGGTTCCCCGTTGCCGCGGAACACACCCGTGGACTCCGCCACGTCCGCGACCGCACAGATCCCCGCCCGCTCCTCAATCGCCATGAAGTAGGTGTTGGTCGAGTAGGCGGTGGCCTGCGCCATGTTCAACGTGCCCGACGTCGTGCTGTTGTTGACGGTGACCGGAGGGAAGATCGCACCCGTCTCGCAGTTGACGAAATTCGTGAAGGTATTGGGACTCGGCGACGGGATGTATTCGTAAGGCGAGATGCCGGCATCCAGAGCCGCAGCCAGGGTGAAGATCTTGAAAGTCGACCCGGCCTGCATGCCGATGGTGCCACCCATGTCTTGACCCACGTTGTAGTTGTAGGTGGTCTTCCCCACTCCGGTGGTACCCCATTCCCGGTTTTGC
This sequence comes from Actinomycetota bacterium, assembly GCA_046091195.1. Taxonomy (GTDB): domain Bacteria; phylum Actinomycetota; class Actinomycetes; order S36-B12; family S36-B12; genus VGCC01. The sequence goes on along the minus strand of JBJTBD010000015.1, from coordinate 32,112 downwards.
GTCATCGCGAGTATCTGACCGGTCCCGGGTTCGACCATCGAAATGGCAGCGGCCTTGCGGCTGGGGTCATCTGGGGGGATGTAGGAGTTCACGGCCTCCGTCGCCCCGCGCTGCGCGACGGGATCCAGCGTGGTGCGGATCGTGTACCCGCCTCGACGCAAGAACGCCTCCCGTTCCTCCGGTGTGGCACCGAAAACCGGGTCCGTGCGGATGGTCTGGAGCACGTAATCGCAGAAGAAGGGCGCATAGGACGACGTGCACCCGTTGGAGACTGGACGCGGCTGCAGGGTGTCACGCACCGGGATGCGCGTGAGTCGCTCCGCCTCCTCCGGGGTCAGGTACCCCTGATTGGCCATTCGGGTCAGCACCACATTGCGCCGTTCCTGACTGCGCTCCGGGTTGCGCAACGGGTCGTAGGCCGTGGGTTGCTTGACGATCCCCGCGAGTGTGGCGGCCTCCACCGGCGTGAGTTCCGCTGCGGACTTATCGAAATAGCGCCGCGCTGCTGCTTCGACCCCGTAGGCGCCGGCACCGAAGTAGGCGATGTTGAGATACCGGGCGAGGATGTCCTCCTTCGTGTAGCGCTTCTCCAGTGCGATCGCGAAGCGCACCTCCCGGATCTTGCGCGCCGTGTTGTCCCCGCGCGCCTCCTCGAGTTCTTCGGCGTTGGTGGCTTGGTTGACGAGGACGTTCTTGACGTATTGCATCGTCAGAGTCGATGCACCTTCTTGGATCCCTCCCGCGGTCGTATTCCGAGCGAGCGCGCGAGCGATACCCCGAACGTCGACACCGTTGTGGTCGAGGAAGCGGGAGTCCTCGATCGCGATGATCGCCTGACGCATCGCCGGTGAAATGCTCTCGAACGGGACTTCGATCCGGTTTTGGTAGAAGAGTTGGGCGATGAGGGAGCCGTCGGAGGCCAGGATCACCGACCGTTCCGGGAGCGGGGGTTCGGCGAGGGTGGCCGGCAGGGTCTCGAACTGACGCACGGCATCGCGGGTGACCACCCCGGTCCCCCCGGCGATCGGGAGCAGCATCAGCCCAAGGATCAGCCCGGCCAGCACCGACCCCAGGACCAGGGCCAGGACCCGGCCCAGCAGGGTCGCCGGCGTCGTTCGCACTCTCATCAGACTCCAGCGTAGGCAGCGGGGTTCCTGGGACGGGGGAGGCCGAAGGAGCCGCGGACCGCAGTGACCGATTGAGCGCCTCGGTCCGCCGCCAGGAAGGTCGTGGGGAGACAGGGATCCATGGGGCTGATGAGACGAAAGTGTTATCTCTCGGACTCTTGACCCCCCCAGTCGCGGACGGCAATAGTTCATCCACCTCCGGGGTCCCACCGGGGTGGGGAGGAACACCGTGCTCGACAGCGACTGGGCGGCCCACGCGGCCTGCCGCACCTGCGACCCCGATGCCCTGTTCGTGCAAGGTGCCGCCCAGAACCGCGCGAAGGCGATCTGCGTGGGCTGTTCCGTCCGCACCGAGTGCCTCGCGGATGCCCTGGACAACCGGGTCGAGTTCGGCGTGTGGGGTGGCATGACCGAGCGTGAGCGTCGCGCACTTCTGCGCCGTCGACCGAATGTGACGTCGTGGCGCAATCTGCTGCAGACCGCGCAAAGCGAATACGACCGTCAGATCATCCTGACCTCGCGCGAGCGGGCGAGCTAGAACAACTCACCGATCCGCCGGAGACCGGCGAGGTCGTGCACATCCTCGGGAAGTGCCGGAACGCGTGCGATCGCGACCAGCGGGTGCGCCGCGGTGAAACGACCGATCACATGCTCCTGGCGAGCGGCCGTCTGAATGCGCGCGGCGTGCTCGCGCAGCAATGCCGCCGTGATGCGGCCCTCCTCCGAGGATGCTGCGCCACTCGCCTCGAGCTCCCGGGCTGCAGCCGTCGCCTGATCCGCCCCCAGAAGCGGTGAGACCTCTTGCACACGATTGACCACGAGCCCGGCTAAGGGCATGTCATCGGTGCGGAGGCGCTCGACGAAATACGCGGCCTCGCGCAGGGCGTCCGGTTCCGGAGTCGCCACCACCACGAAGGCGGTTCCCCGCTCCTTCAGCAGTGCATATGTGGCATCCGCACGTTCACGGAAGCCCCCGAACGTGGTGTCGATGGCCGCGACGAAGGTGCCGACGTCCGCGAGTACTTGTGCGCCGAGCACTTTGCTCAAGACGTTCGTAAAGATGCCGAAACCCATCGCTGCCAACCGGCCCAGACTGCGACCGGCTCCACGCGCCGGCGCGGTCAGGATGCGGATGAAGCGTCCGTCGAGGAAGGTTCCGAGACGTTTCGGTGCATCGAGAAAGTCGAGTGCATTCCGCGACGGCGGGGTGTCGACGATGATCAGATCCCAGGTGCCATCCGCATCCGATTGACTCCGAAGTTGACCCAGTTTCTCCATCGCCATGTATTCCTGCGTTCCGGCGAAGGACGAGGACAGTGCTTGATAGAACGGATTCGCCAGGATCTGTGCTGCTCGTTCAGGATCGGCATGACCCTCGACAACTTCGTCGAAAGTCCTTTTCATATCGAGCATCATCGCGTCGAGGGTTCCGTGGGCGATTCCGGCGACGGGGCGCGGTGAGTTATCTAGACGTGACAGGCCCATCGCCTGGGCGAGGCGCTTCGCCGGGTCGATGGTGAGAACGCAGACCCGACGTCCACGTTCGGCGGCACGCACCCCGAGGGCTGCTGCCGTCGTGGTCTTCCCGACGCCACCGGAGCCGGTGCACACGATCGTGCGGATAAGGGGATCATCGATCAGTGCATCGAGGTCGAAGTCGCTCACGACACACCTCGGAGGTGGGCCGCGAGGGTAAAGAGTCCACCGAGATCCACCCCGCCTCGGAGGAGCGGCAACTCGAGAACGGGGAGCCCCGTTGTCGCCAGACGATCCCGCTCGGTGTCCTCGAGGGCGAGTCGCTGGGCCAGATCTCGCGCCTCATCGACGAGAAGGGCGGCCACCGCGTCGGTGTCCCGCGTGATCCCGGCGCTGCGCAGGTGCTCGGCGATCGCCAATCCCGATGAGGCGCGCACCAGGTCGTCCTCGTCCAGGGAACTGCGACGCACCATGTTGACGAGGATCGCGCCGAGGGGCAGATGCGCCTCGCGCAGTTCCTGGATGCCATCCAAGGTCTCCTGGACGGGCATCTCCTCCAACAGTGTGACCAGATGCACGGCGGTGCGCGGTGAGGCGATCACGCTCATCACGAGTTCAGCGTGATTGTGGATCGGGCCCATGCGTGCCAGTCCGGAGACCTCGGTGTTCACGTTCAGGAATGCAGTGATCCGGCCCGTGGGTGGGGCGTCGAGCACCACTGCGTCGTAGCCCTGCCCCTTGTCCTTTCGGCGCACGACCTCGATGGCCTTCCCGGTGAGCAGAACATCGCGTAGTCCGGGTGCGATGGTGGTGGCGAAGTCGATTGCGCCCATCTTGCGTAGCGCACTTCCTGCGCGACGAAGGTTGTAGAAGATCTCGAGGTAGTCCAGCAGCGCATCCTCCGGGTCGACCGCGAGTGCCCAGACTTCGCCGCCCTCGGGAGCTACGGCCACGCGGGTCTCGGCGTGAGGGAGGGGAGGGACATCGAAGAGCTGCGCGATTCCCTGTCTGCCTTCGACCTCCATCAGCAGGGTGCGCCTCCCCTCGGCCGCGAGGGCGAGGGCCAGTGCTGCTGCGACCGTCGTCTTCCCCGTTCCGCCTTTGCCGCTCACCACGTGCAGGTCGGCCTGGGGCACAGTCACCCGAGCACAGTAGACGGCCGTCGGCGTCGATACGCGATCGCTACTGTTGTGACATGACTCGCTGGGAATACGCAACCGTGCCATTGCTCATCCACGCCACCAAGCAGATCCTCGATACCTGGGGTCAGGATGGCTGGGAGCTCGTCCAGGTGGTCCCTGGTCCCAATCCGGAGAACATGGTCGCCTACCTCAAGCGGCCGGTCGGCTGATGTCGTCCGTCGAGGAGCGCCTCGCCCACGAGGGCTTCACCATCCCGACGGTCGCAACTCCGCTCGCCTCGTACACGCCTGCGCTCCGCACCGGAAACTACGTCTACGTCTCCGGTCAACTGCCGTTCGTGAACGGCGAGTTACCCCGTCACGGCAAGGTCGGGAGTGATCTCACGGCAGAAGAGGCAGCAGATCTCGCCCAGATCTCCGCACTCAACGCCATTGCGGCGGTGCGCAGTGTGGTCGATGACCTCGACAAGGTCGTGCGCGTCGTGAAGGTCGTCGGCTTTGTGGCGAGTGCCGAGCACTTCACCGCCCAGCCCCTCGTGATCAACGGGGCGAGCAACCTGCTGGTCCTCGCCTTCGGCGAAGGCGGAGTGCACGCCCGCTCCGCGGTCGGCGTTGTGTCGCTGCCCCTCGACTCACCCGTCGAGGTCGAGATGATCGTCGAAGTAGTCGACTGATTCGTGGATCTGCGCAGCCGGCTGTCCTCGATCGCACGGGCGGATGGTGCGTGGACTCCCCCCGAGCCGGTTCCTGCGGCGACGATCGTGTTGTCGCGTGGTGCTGAGGTGCTGATGATGCGGCGGGTGGAAACGATGGCCTTCGCTCCCCGGATGTACGTCTTCCCCGGTGGGCGGTTGGAGGACGTCGATCTGGCTGCCGAGGATCCCTACCTCGCCTGTGCCCTCCGGGAAGCACGGGAAGAGGTGGGAATCGATGTCCTCGACGGAGCCCGGCTCATCGATCACTGGATCACCCCGGAATTCGAGTCACGTCGCTTCGACGTGCGCTTCTTCCACGCGGAGGTGTCCATTCCCGGGGAACTCGTGACCACGGAGGCGGATGAGGTCGTGTGGCTGACACCCGCGCGGGCACGGGCCGAGCACGACCGGGGACGACTCCCCATGTTGCGTCCGACGGTCGAGGTGCTCGCACTCATGGAGCGCATTGCCGCCGGTGAACCCGTCCCGCCCATCACTCCGAAACTCCCACGCCCACGCGATGCCGACGGTGAGTTGCTGTGGGACATCGTGCATGCCGACACCGGCGATGTACTTGCGCACGACATCGTCGGCCCCGGCTATGCGGAGGTGGAAGGAGTGGCGGTCCGATGAGTGGCAGGGTCCTTCCGGGTCCCGATACCCCATGGACGGGTGGCACCGTGCGCGGGTACGCGCAGTGTGTCCTCGCCCCCAATCCGTCTCCGTGGACCCTCGAGGGGACCAACACGTGGATCATCGGGGAGAGCGGCGCCTGCGTCGTGGTGGATCCGGGTCCGGAAAATGTCGATCACCATGCATCCGTCCTCGCGGTGTGTGAAGAACGGGGTGAGTACCCGCGAATGATCCTGTTGACCCATGGGCATATCGATCATTCGGAAGGTGCCCGCACTCTTGCCGAACGTCTCGGGGTGCCGGTGCGCGCGTGGGATCCGCGCTTCGCATTCGATCCCGCCCATGCAGGGAACCCGGATGTGCTGAGCAGCGGTGAAGTCTTCGACATCGGGGGTCGCACACTGTCCGTGCTCGCCACGCCAGGTCATAGCTCGGACAGTGTGTGCCTGGTCGTGGGGGATTGCGTCCTCACCGGGGACACCGTGCTCGGTCGGGGCACAACGGTGGTTGCCTACCCGGACGGGGATCTCGGTGCGTACCTCGAGAGCCTGGAAGCACTCCGGATCTTCTGTGCCGATAACGGCGTGGCCTCCCTTCTTCCCGGGCACGGTCCAGTGCTCGATGATCCCGTTGGCGTCGTGTCCGCGTATCAGGACCATCGGGCGATGCGACTTGCGCAGGTGCATGCTGTGTGGTCCGGGGGCGCAGATGTCGAGGAAATCGTGGACATCGTCTACGCGGATGTTCCCGATGCCGTGCGCGCCGCGGCTGTCCTGACGGTGCGCGCGCAGGTGGCGTACTTAGCGGGCTCGGCGCCGTAGGCGCTCGACGTCCAAGATCACGACCTGGCGTGACTCGAGCCGGATCCACCCGCGCTGGGTGAAGTCTGCGAGCGCCTTGTTGACCGTCTCGCGCGAGGCGCCGACGAGCTGCGCGATCTCCTCCTGCGTCATGTCATGGGTGACGAGCAGGCCCTCGGGGGTGACGGTCCCGAACTTCTCGCCGAGATCCATGAGCGCCTTGGCGACGCGGCCGGGGACGTCGGAGAAGACGAGATCGGCCATCGCCTCGTTGGTGCGCCGAATGCGCCGGGCCAACGCCTGGAGCAGTGCGGCGGCGACCTCGGGCCGTCCGGCGAGCCAGGGCATGAGCTGTTCATTGCTCAACTCGAGGACGGAGGCATCGGTCAACGCGGTTGCGGTTGCAGCGCGCTTACCCGGATCGAAGAGACTCAACTCACCGAACATCTCACCCGGTCCAAGAACCGCCATCAGGGATTCCCGACCGTCGGGGGAGGAGTGGCCGAGCTTCACCTTCCCGTCGAGGATGACGTAGAGCCGATCACCGGGTTCGCCCTCCTCGAAGAGGATCTGCCCTTTGAGGACGTGCTTCTCGACGAGGGTTTCGCGCAATGCACGTGCACCTTCGTCGTCAAGTGCAGCGAAGAGCGGGCTCGCGCTCAACACTTCGTCCATGATTCCTCCCTCATCCCGATTGTTGCCTATGAGGACGTGCCGGTCCATGGGGGGTCGGACGTACCCTGGGGGGATGCGCCCGTGGATTCCGCTGATGTTCACCGTGGCGTTGACCGGGTGTGCGCAGGCGAGCGACGCGGCCGGTGTCCGTGTCGAGGAGTCACCCCCCGCGGTGGCGGAGGTGGCACCGACGAAGGGCGACGTGGTCGCGGACCTTGCTGCCGAACTGAATCTCGAGCCGTGTCCACCCGCGACCGAGCCTGGGGCACCCGCGGTACCGGGACTCCCCGACGAGGAGTTCCCCTGTCTGGGAGGGGGGCCGGCGGTGAACCTGGCTGCGCTTCGGGGCACGCCGCTCGTGGTGAACATCTGGGCGTCCTGGTGTCCGCCCTGCGTCGATGAGATGCCGATCCTTGCTGCGGCCGATGAGAGGTACGACGGCATCCAATTCCTGGGTGTGACAATCCAGGATGACCCCGTCGCGTCCCTCGAACTCATGAAGGACCTCGGAGTGAGATTCCCCTCGGTTGTCGATCCCGTCGGTGCGATTCGCGGGTCGCTGCTGATCACCGGTCCCCCGGTCACGTTCTTCATCGACGCCGACGGTGTCATCACGGGACGCTTCGATGGTGCAATCCCGGATGACGAGACCTTGGACGCGCTGATCGCGGAGCATCTGCCCTCGTGACGTGGCGTAGCACCGGTGAGTTGCTCCTGCCCACGGATTCCCTTCCCTCCTGGATCCACCCGGTTTCGCAGTTCGCCGCATCGACGCACGTGTCACAGCTCACTCGCTTCGCGCCCACGGAGGGCGAGGGCCGCCACGCGGCGGTGTTGATCCTCCTTGGTGAAGGACCCGAGGTGGTTCTCGTGCAACGGGCCGGGGGAGATGCACTGCACTCCGGCCAGCCGGCGTTTCCCGGTGGCGTGGTGGAGTCCTCCGACACCGATCCCATCGATGCCGCCCTCCGCGAGACCTACGAGGAAATCGGGGTCGCGCGCGAGGAGATCACTCCCTTCGCGGTCCTCCCCGATCTGCTGATCCCGGTCAGTGACTTCGTTGTCAGTCCCGTTCTCGCACTCTGGCGGACACCACGTGCGGTGGCAGCGCAGGATCTGCATGAGATCTCCTCCGTGCACCGGGTCGCGATTCGCGACCTGGCTGCCGCAGAGAACCGGTGCTCTGTCCGGCATCCGTCCGGTTTCGTGAGTCCGGGATTCGAGGTCTCCTCGATGCTCGTGTGGGGATTCACAGCGGGAATCCTGAATGGGCTGCTGCGCGAGGCGGGGTGGGAGGAACCCTGGAACTCCGAGCGCGTCATCACGCTCTCTGACTGATCCCACGGTCATGATGGAGCGCTATGGCCATCATCGACTGGGTGCTCATCGGTGCCTTTGTGATCTTTGCGTGGACCGGGTGGCGCCAGGGCTTCATCGCCGGGGTGTTCTCCTTCGTCGGGTTCCTCGGTGGCGGCGCGCTCGTGGTCTGGCTACTCCCCGCGCGAATCGAGGAGTGGATCCAGCCGTCCACTCTGCGCCTCATCGCGCTGATCGGCGCCGTGATTCTCGGCGCGATCCTGGGGCAGGTCCTGCTATCGATCCTGGGGCACAGGATCCGCGCAGTTGTGGTGTGGAAGCCGGCTCGCGTGGTCGATCACGCTCTCGGTGCGGGCCTGAATGTCCTCGCGCTGGCCGTGATGCTGTGGGTTCTGGCTTCCGCGCTCGCCTATGCGCCATTTGCGGTGGTCAGTGATCAGGTCAGCGCATCACGTGTATTGACCACGCTGGATTCCGCCGTCCCCAGCCAGGCCCGTGATGCCTTCTACGACGTCACGGGGACTCTCGCCGAGACCGCGGTTCCGCGGATCGTTGTGGGTGCCGGCGATGCGCTGTCCCCAGAGGTCGAGGCTCCCGATGCATCCGTCGTCGATCCCGTGGTGGAGCAGGCTCGATCCTCCATCGTGAAGATCGTGGGGGACGCCCGACAGTGCGATCAGGTGGTCTCCGGATCCGGCTTCGTATTGGAGCGGGGACTGATCGCGACGAATGCGCACGTTGTAGCCGGTGCTGCGGATCTACGGGTCAGGGTGCGCTCCGGGATCTCCTCGGTGTCTGCCACGGTCATCTACTTCGATCCGGACACCGACATCGCGCTGCTGAGTGCACCGGACCTGGACGCGCCACCGGTGGATCTAGTTCTCGCCGAGCTCGAGCGCGGAACATCCGTGGTGACCGCGGGATTCCCCGGCGGAAGCCGTTTCACCGCCAAGCCAGCACGGGTGCGGGACGTCGCGGTCACCCGGGGTGAGTCGATTTATGGTGACCCGGGCGTGCGGCGCGAGGTCTATGTCCTTCGTGGCGAGGTGGAGCCGGGCATCTCCGGCGGTCCGGTACTCACTGAGGATGGGCGCGTGGCGGGCATGGTGTTCGCCGCGGGCGTGGATGAACCGGATGTCGCTTACGCATTGACCAGTCAGGTCATCGCCGAGGCGAGTGCACTCTCCGGCACCGAGCCGGTCCCCAATGGCAGCTGCGAAGTAGTGGTGCGCTCGTCATCGCGTGGTTAGCCACTCGAGTATCACCTCATGGAAGTCGTGAGGTGATTCTTCGTGCACGAAATGACCCGCGGGCAGATCACGTCGGGTATATGACCCCGTGACGTACTCGGCGCACTCGATGAAGGTTTCACCTCGGACCAGCGGATTCCTCGATCCGGTGACCATCAGGACATCTGTGGCCAGCGGTGTTTCCATCCGCGACATGTAGTGCACTCCGTCCGAACGGTAGACCGATCGGACCGCCCACCGATAGGACTCAATCGCGGTATGGGCCGTGGGCCAGCGCAGGAAGGCGGTTCGGTACCGCTCGAGGGTGTCGGCGTCCAGCCATCTGTCATCGGCGGACCAGGTGCGAAGGAAGTGTTCGATGCGCGCGGCACCGGACGAACGCAGAGTCCGTTCCGGCCAGAAGGGGAGCTGCAGACCCCAGATAAAGGACATTGCCTTGCGCTGGCCGCGATCGGTGACCATCGCGTGACGCATGCGTCGGGGATGGGGTGCATTGACGACGACCACTCCGTCCGTCAACTCCGGATGCGTCACACCCAGCGTCCAGGCCACGATGCCTCCCCATCCGTGACCGATCACGGTCGCTCGATCCTCACCAAGGCTGCGGATGATGGCGGCGATGTCGTCGGCGAGTGTCGTCGGGTCATACCCGTGCGGGGGATGGTCGGAGGCGCCGTACCCGCGCATGTCGACGGCGACGACCCGGAAACCCTGGTCGGCCAGCACCGGGATGGCGTGCCGCCAGGTCCACCAGAACTGCGGGAAACCGTGCAGCAGGACGACCAGGGGACCTTCGCCCTGCTCGACGATGTGGAAGAGGGAACCGTTCGCGGAGAGATCTCGATGCCGCCACGGCCCTTCGGCGCGGAGCACCTGCTCGGGGCTGATGGGCACGCGCTAGTGGTTGTTGACGCTCTGCGCGATGGCCTGCTGGGTCTTCTCGAGTTCCTCGGTAGCGATCCTCGGTCCGCGGATCTTCTTCGCATTGTTCGCGGCGATCAGCCCCGCGATCACCGCGACGAGGATCAGGCCGCCCGCGACGATCAGGAACGACAGCCATGGTGCGAGTCCGGCAGCGACGAGACCCAGTGCGGCAGCGACGAGCAGGAATAGTCCTGCGGTGCTGACAGCACCGATCGCGACGAGACCGAAGATCGAAACCTTGGCGACATTCTGGCCAGTCTGCTGCAGTTCGGCCTTGACGAGTGCGGCCTGCGCGCTCGCCAGGCGCTTGGCCTGGGACACGGTGCTGCCGAGCAGCGCCCCGAGACTGGTCTGGTTCTCCACGGGACCAGGCTAGCGGGGGTCGGAATCGGGAAGTTGCTGGTAGACGTCGGGGATCCCGTCCGCATTCACGTCGGCCTCCTCAACCGTCGCGACACGGTCGTAGTGCCGACGTCGCGAGGTGAGCACGATCGCAGCAAGCGCTGTGGCGACGAGCGACGCACCGAGGATCGCACCCTTCGCGGGTTCCAGGAGGAGTGGATCCTCCTCGTACGCGAGTTCGGCGATGAGCAACGCGACAGTGAAGCCGATGCCGGCCAACACGCCGATGGCCGCAACATCGCGCCAGGCGATACCGGGGGCGAGTGAAGCACGCGTGAAACGTGCAGTGAGCCATGCACCACCCAATGCACCGATCGGCTTGCCGATGACCAGGCCCACCAGGATGCCGAGTGCCACTGGCTCGGCGAATGCATCGAGAACGCCGATCGCGCGCAAATCAACCCCAGCGGCGAGGAAGGCGAAGATCGGCACGGCAATCCCTGCACTCCACGGGTGGATGCGATGCGAGAGTCGATCGGCGGGTGATTCCACCTCACCGGGATCGGTGCGTACCCGTGTCAGCAGACCGAGGATCACTCCGGCGACCGTCGCGTGCACTCCACTTCGGAAGGTGAAGTACCACGCCAGGATCGCCAGCGGGACGTAGAACCAGGGCGACGTCCACCGAGCGCCCTGCGCGAGGGCGTAGATCGCGAAGGTGGCGATGGCAGCGAGGAACCAGGGCGCGTTGAACTTATCCGAGTAGAAGATCGCGATCACCGCGATGGCCCCGAGGTCGTCGACCACGGCCAGAGTGAGAAGGAAGGCCCGGAGTGCTACCGGAAGTTGGCGGCCAAACACTGCGAGGACGGCGAGTGCGAACGCGATATCCGTGGCCATGGGGATGCCCCACCCAGTCAGATCGCCGCGCTCCATCGAGGCGTTGATCGCAACAAAGATCAGCGCGGGAACGACCATCCCGCCGAGCGCTGCTGCGGCAGGCACCACAGCTTGGGAGAACTTGCTCAAGGAGCCCACGACGAGTTCGTGCTTGAGTTCAAGACCGACGACAAAGAAGAAGACCGCGAGCAGCGCATCCGCCGCCCACACCCCCAAGGAGAGGCTCAATCCGAGTGACGCCGGTCCGAGCTGCAGGTCGACGAGGGATGTGTACGCGTCACCCGCGGGGGAGTTCGCCCAGATCAGCGCGATGATCGCTGCAGCGATGAGCAGCAGGCCGCCGACGGTCTCATCGCGGAGATAGGACAGGACCCAGCCGCGCTCACGCAGTGAGGGGCGGGTGAGGAACTCGCGCCGCTCCATGCTGTGACCCTACCGAGGCGAGTCGGAGATGCGCTCGTCAGTCCTCGGGCTGTGCAGTGCTCATTCCACCAGCGATCATGTTCATCACGGTGGGATCTGCAAGGGTGGTGACATCGCCGAGGTTGCGATGCTCGGCGACATCGCGCAGCAGTCTCCGCATGATCTTGCCCGAGCGCGTCTTCGGAAGCTCGTGGACGATCAGGATCTGTCGGGGCTTCGCAATCGGGCCGATCTCCTTGGCGACGTGGGCGCGAAACTCCTTCGCCAGGCCCTCACCATCCTCGACGCCGCCGCGCAGGATGACGAACGCGACTATGCCCTGACCGGTCATCTCATCACTGGCCCCCACGACAGCGGCTTCGGCCACCTTCGGATGTGACACGAGTGCCGACTCCACCTCGGTGGTCGAGATGCGATGCCCGGAGACGTTCATCACGTCGTCGACCCGACCCAGCACCCAGATCGCACCATCCTCATCGAGCTTGGCGCCGTCACCGGCGAAGTAGTACTGCGGCCACCGTGACCAGTAGGTATCGACGTAGCGCTGGTTGTCACCCCAAATCCCGCGCAGCATCGACGGCCACGGTTCCGTGAGTACGAGATACCCACCGTTGCCGTTGCCCAGTGGAGTACCCGCGTCGTTGACCACGGCCGCGCCGATACCGGGCAGCGGCCGCATTGCCGATCCCGGTTTGCACGCGGTGACTCCGGGAAGCGGCGAGATCATGATGGCACCGGTTTCGGTCTGCCACCAGGTGTCGACGATGGGGCAGTGGCCACCACCGATGGTGTCGCGGTACCAGATCCAGGCCTCGGGGTTTATCGGTTCGCCCACCGAACCGAGCAGGCGCAATGACGTCAGATCGTGTGCGCCCGGGAGTTCGTCACCCCACTTCATGAACGTACGGATCGCGGTGGGTGCCGTATAGAAGATCGTGACGCGGTGCCGCTCGATGATGTCCCAAAAGCGGTCCTTCGCCGGAGTGTCGGGTGTTCCCTCGTAGACGACCTGCGTGACGCGGTTCGCGAGCGGTCCGTACACGATGTAGCTGTGACCGGTGACCCAGCCTATGTCCGCGGTGCACCAATAGATGTCGCTGTCGGGTTTCAGGTCGAAGACGGCGCGGTGTGTGAACGAGGCCTGGGTCAGGTACCCGCCGGAGGTGTGCAGGATCCCCTTCGGCTTCCCGGTGGTCCCGGAGGTATAGAGGATGAACAGCGGATGTTCGGAATCGAAGGCTTCCGGAGTGTGGTGACTCGACTGACGATCGACGATGTCATGCCACCACACGTCACGCTCGTGCCACGGCACGTCGTTGCCGGTCCGGCGAACCACGAGTACGCGTTGCACTGACGGTGATGCATCGACCGCTTCGTCGACCGCCGGCTTGAGCGGCATGACGGACCCGCGACGGTTCTGACCATCCGCGGTGATGACGAGCGTGGCCTGGGCGTCCTCGATGCGGCTGCGGAGAGCCTCGGCGCTGAATCCGGCAAACACCACGGAGTGGGGAGCGCCGATGCGTGCGCACGCGAGCATCGCGATGATTGCCTCCGGGATCATCGGCATGTAGATCGCAACCCGGTCCCCGGCCTTCACGCCGAGTTCGAGCAGGGCGTTCGCCGCCTTGCAGACGTCGTTCATAAGTTCCGCGTAGGTGACATCGCGCCGATCACCGGGTTCACCCTCGAACCGCAGGGCGACCTGGGCGCCGTGACCGGACTCCACATGCCGGTCCACGCAGTTGTAGGCGACATTGAGTTTCCCGCCGACGAACCACTGCGCAAAAGGGGCATTCGACCAGTCGAGTACCTCGGTGAACGGCGTCTCCCATTCGAGATGGTGTGCCTGCTCAGCCCAGAAGCCGAGACGATCGGTCGCAGCCTCGTCGTACAGCAAGGCCGTGGCATTCGCGCGTGCCGCGAACTCGGGCGGCGGTGGGAAGAGTCGATCCTCACGCAGCAGATTGCTCAACGCCTCATCCGACATGACCTCTCCCTTCGACGGCCAGCACATTCTGGCCCACCCGACCGGGCCATGTGGGGCGAGTGGTGATTCGCGGTTAGCGTGAGGCCGTGTCCCACTGGAGCGAGCGCACCGACGTACGCGAGGCGTTCGATGCGGCACGGGCGGAGGTGGATGCGGTCCTCTGGGATCGGGGTGTGCGCGCCAACGCCGCGGAGGTCGCGGCATCCTCGCGGGCCCGCGGAGCCCGGGACTCGGCGGTCATCGAGGGTGCGGACCTGGCCTTCGACGACGACTCACCCATGGGTCGCGTGGCCGCTGCCGCGCATGCGGTAACGGATGCCGTACCGGGACAACTCACCACCTGGTCCCGCGCCCCCTTGCAGGTGGTGGCCCATCTCCATGCCATCGTCGTCGCGAACCTGGGAACGGGGGAGCCGGGCAGGCCACGGTCGGACGATGCCGCCGAGGACCCGCTCGGGATTGGCGGCGCACCTCCGGCATCGACCATGGGTCCGCGGTTGCAGGAGTTGGCGCGGTTGATCGCCCGCGGTGAGGGACTTCCCGCGCTCTCGGTGGCGGCGATCACCCACGGTGAGGTGATGCACATGCGGCCATTCGCGTCGGGAACGGGAGTGCTCGCACGCGCCTGCGTGCGCATCGTGCTCGCGGAGCGAGGAGTCGATCCCTCGCTGTTCACCATCCCTGAACTCGGGATGCAGGAACAGGGGCGACCGGCCTACGTGGCCGCGATCCGGGACTACGCCTCGGGTGACCCGGAGAGAGGGGTCGCGTACGCGCGCTGGTTTGCGGCGTCGATCGCGCTGGGTGCGAAAGCCGCGCTGGCTTCACGGCAGATCTAACGACGTTGTAACGCATACTGCAACGTCGATCCGCGTGGGATCGAATACGGATCCTGATACCGTCACGCGAACGTCTTCCACCGCTCCATGACTGTGATGACTGATGCGTGAATCCACCGACCGGCGCGAAATCCGGGGATACCACGCTGTGCGCGCGGCCGCCAAAGACACGGAGACGTACTCCAGTGACCTGATCGGTGATCGCGACACTCGTACCTACAAGCAGGTACCCCTCGAGTACGACCCGCCAGACCACACCAGGTTCCGCGAGGCGGTGAGTCCGATGTTCATGAGTCAGAACATCGAACCGAAGGCTCCGGAGTTCGAACGCATCGCTCGGGAACTCATCGACAACATCACCGCGCGAGGCGGAGGTGACATCGCCCGCGACCTGGCACTTCCCTATGTCATGGCGTGCCTGACGGTGATCTACAACCGTCCGCAGGATCTGGAGGAATGGATTTCCTGGGGCCCGGACGTGTGGACGGCCGAGGCCCACCAATCCGGGGTGCTCGGTACCGATAACGGATCCGATGCGCATGCACTGCGGAGCGGAGCGCTACTCGAAAGCTACCTGGACCGGGTCTTCACCGCGGCAACCCCGACTCCCGGTGCCGATCTGGCAAGCACAGACGTGTGGGATTGGATCGCGGGACTTGAGATCGATGGTCGGCGCTTGACGCGTGACGAGATGTTCGGTATCGCCAATGTCCTCCTCGCGGGAGGGCGGGACACGGTGATCACGCTCATCACCGGACTTACCTGGCACCTCATCGCGAATCCCTCCGATCGGCGCTTCCTCATGGAGAATCCCAGTGCGTTCCACGCGGCGATTTCCGAGATGGTGCGCTTCCTCTCACCACTCCCCGCGATCGAGCGTGTCCTGCCCGAGGATCGTGGTACGCCGGTGCCGGAGCGGAATCCTGGAAACTACGTGCTCCTCAATTACCTGTCCGCGAATCACGACCGGACGATCTGGACAGATCCCGATGTGATCGATATCCACCGTGAGCGCCGACCGCACTTGGCCTTCGGCTTCGGGCGACACTCCTGCATGGGAATGAACATCACGGAATTCGAGGCGCGGGTCTTCCTTACCGTTCTGCTGCGGGATTGGCCGGACTGGGAATTCGAGGGTGAGCCGCACATCGACTGGGTGATCGAGGGTGTGGGGGAGGACGCGTTCCGTGTCGTGGAGAGATTCGCGAGAGTGCGCGTGCGAACGCGATCAGGCGCGCAGGCTGCGTCGACGGGCGTACCAGGTCAGACCTAGCGCCACCGCACCGAGCGCGACCCCTGCGCCCGCCGCAACCGCCTGGGTGCGCTGCGCACGCTGCTTCAGGGCTACCGGTTTCGCGAAGTCATGGATCCGCCACCCCTGATCGAGGGCAACCGCGCGCAATTCGTCGTCGGGATTGACCGCTGTGGGAGTCCCGACGAGCTGCAGCATCGGGAGGTCGGTCACGGAATCGGTGTAGGCGAAGCACGTGTCCAGGTTGTATCCGCGCTCCTCGGCCAAGGTGCGGATCGCGTCGGCCTTCCCCTCGCCGTACGCGTAGAACACGATTTCCCCCGTGTAGCGACCATCCTCGATTCCCACCTGGGTACCGATCGCCAGGTCCGCACCGAGACGGGCGCCAATCGGTTCGACGACATCGGTTCCCGATGACGACACGATGATGACATCGTGTCCCGCAGCCTTGTGGGATTCGATCAACTCGAGGGCTTCGAAGTAGACGACGGGATCGATGATGTCATCGAGTGTCTCGTTGACGATGCGCTGGACGGTTGCAACATCCCATCCGCGGATGAGGGATGACATGTAGTCGCGCATCGCTTCCATCTGATCGTGGCTTACGCCCGATGCCCGGAACATGAATTGCGCGTAAGCGCTGCGAATCACGTCGCTGGCACCGATGAGACCTTCCTTGCGGAAGGGACGAGCGAAGGCGAAGGAACTGGAGGTGGCCAGGATCGTCTTGTCAAGATCGAAAAACGCCGCGGTGGACACAGGAGAACGGTACGTCAACCCTTATCCACAATGCACGATGACGGACTTCCGTTCTTCCCCATTTCACCGAAGGCTTGATGCATGGCAACCCTGACCCGCCCCCTTCTCATCACAGAGGACTCGGAGGTGATCGACACGGTTGTGCGCATCGCCGCCGCCCGGGCGGGCGAGGTGTTGGTGTGCGCCGAGCAGGCGGCCGTGCGTGGCGCGTGGATGCAGGCGCCGCTCGTGCTCGTTGGCGCCGATTGTGCGGCCGAGGTCATCAGTCGTGGATTGCCCACTCGTGGACGTCTTGTCATGGTCACCTCGACCGATGACCGAGTGGTGTGGGAGCAGGCCGTGCGTCTCCGGGCAGAACATGTGGTGCGTCTGCCGGAGGGGGAGCGGTGGTTGGCCGATGCCCTCGCGGAGTGCGCGGAGGGCCCGCCGCGCGACGGATCGGTCCTGGCCGTCATCGGGGGTTCGGGTGGTGTGGGTGCCTCCACGTTCGCGGCGAACCTCGCACTCACCGCAGCCCAGGACGGACGCCGGTCACTGCTCATCGACGGCGATCCCCTCGGAGGTGGCCTGGACCTCCTGCTCGGTGTGGAGGAGGCGGCGGGTGCTCGGTGGTCCGGGATCGATCCGGGGCCCGGACGGCTCTCTCCCACCCAGGTGGACGCAGCACTACCCCACGTCGGCGCCGTGGCACTGCTGTCAGCGGACTCTGCTCGTCCGCCCGATGCCCCGGTCGTCGCGTCAATTGTCGATGCGGGTCGACGGGGATTCGACACGGTCGTCATCGATTGCCCTCCTCCGGGTGATGCCCACATCGCCACCTGGGTGTCGCTTGCCGACCGCGTCATCGTGATGGCGAGCGCGCATGTGCGTGGCGCTGCTGCGGCGGCGCGGGTCCTGCAGCGCCTTGCCGGTTTGGGGGTGCATCCCGACGTTGTGGTCGCGGAGCGGGCCAAAGGAGTTCCGACCGAGGAAGTCGCAGCCGCCCTCGGTGTCACTGCGCGCGCCACGATTCCCTTCATCCCGTCGATGGCCGGCCGCGCTGATGAGGGAGATGTGCCAGTAATCACGTCGGCCTATGCGCGTGAATGCCGATTGGTGCTGTCGTGACGCTTCTCGATCGAGTGCGCACACGATTGATCGCGGAGCAGAAGCAGGCAGGCGTCGTCGAGGTAGCGGCCGCGTTGCGCGCTGAAGGCGTCGTCCTCGCTGACCATGCGCTGGGTGTTCTCGTTGAAGACGTGCGGCGGGAGTTGGCCGGCGCCGGGCCACTCGAGGACCTGATCGCCGATGCACGCGTCACCGATGTACTGGTGAATTCCCCGACCGAGGTCTACGTCGACCGGGGCGCGGGCTTGGAGCGGGTGCACGTGGACCTCGGGAGCGAGGAACGGGTCCGCGCACTCGCCCAACGCCTGGCCTCCCGTGCGGGCCGGCGCCTCGATGATGCGTCACCCCATGTCGATGCCCGGCTCCCCGCCGGTGGCCGGTTGCACTGTGTGCTGGCACCGATTGCGACGGATGGCACGTGCATTTCCCTCCGCTTGCCACGCGCCCACGCATTGACGCTGGATTCCCTGGTCACCTCCGGTTCGATCGATGCCATCGGTGCGGATCTCCTGCGCTCACTCGTGCACGGACGGCGCGCCTGCATCGTGACGGGTGGGACCGGATCGGGGAAGACGACGGTCTTGAACACCCTGCTGGGTGAGGTGGCCACCGACGAGCGGATCGTCATCGCCGAGGATTCCGTCGAGTTGGCTCCGCGACACCCACACGTGGTGCGTTTGCAGTCGCGGATGCCAAATGTGGAGGGGGCGGGCGCGATCACCTTGCGTGATCTCGTGCGCCAGACCCTGCGCATGCGCCCGGATCGCATCATCCTCGGCGAGGTGCGAGGTAACGAGATCATCGACCTGCTCACCGCGATGAACACCGGTCACGAGGGCAGTTGGGCCACCATCCACGCGAATGCGGCCGTGGATCTCCCGGCACGGGTTGAGGCGCTCGGACTTCTCGCAGGAGTCCCACGGGAGGCGATGCATGCTCTCCTCGCATCGGCGGTCGATGCCGTTGTGCACGTGCAACGTCTGAAGGACGGACGGCGCATCGTGAGTGGTGTGCACGTGCTCGCCCACCACGACGATGGACATGTTCGGGCTCTGCCGGCCTTCACCTACGACGGTCGGGAGTCTTCGCGCGCGGATGCGTGGGAGCGATTGTGCGCCTGATCATCGCGTCGGCTGGATTCGTGTTCCTCGCAGTGTCACTCTGGATGCACCCGTCATCCGTGCAGCGCATGCGTCGTCATGATCGTCGAGCCGATGCCCGGATCTGGCTTCGTCGCTTCCTGCGCACGGCGGAGACATCGGATGCCCGCGTGGCAGCGGTCACCGGATTGGCGGCGGAACTCCGTGCCGGGCGCACCCCTGATCGCGCCCTCGAGGTGGTGGCTCATGACGTCTGGCCCCGCACGTGCGCGGTGGCGTCGTGGGGCGGGGATGTCACCAGTGCCTTACGCGCAGAGAACGACCGCGTTGCGGCCCATCTGGCCGCGTGTTGGCAGGTGGGTACCACGACGGGTGCACGTCTCGCCGACATCATCGAGAACCTCGCGCGCGCCGAGCGCGACGCTGCAGAGGCTCGAGTCGAACTGCGCGCGTCACTGGCCGGACCGAAGGCCACGGCCCGGATGCTGGCATTCCTCCCGCTCCTCGGCGTCGGACTCGGCTACCTTCTCGGCGCGGATCCGATCACCTGGTTCCTCCGTGATCCACTCGGGCCGCCGATGCTGATCGCCGGTGCACTCTTCACCGGAGCGGGCGTGCTGTGGACCCGTCGGATCACCGGGCAGGTCGAGTCCGCCCTGTGATCGCCCTGGCGATGGCGTGTGCGGCGGTCGCGGCCTGGCTGTTGTTCCCGAGGGATCCGGTGTCCCGGCTCCGTCGGACCCTCGGTGCGCGGTGGCGCACCCGCCCGCGACTCGACCACCTCTCGCCGCGGCAGATCATCGCGCTCGCCGTGACGGTGGGGGTCCTGCTCACGATCGTGTTCGGCGGCGCGTTGGGTGTCCTCACCGGCACCGCGGTCGCGGTGGTGATCGTCGTGGTGACGCGGCGTCACGGTCAACGGGACGCGCGGGTCACCGACCTGGCCTTGACGCGTCAAGCCCCGGTCGTCGCCGAGCTCCTCGGTGCCATCGTGGGGGCTGGGGCATCGACTGTCCATGCCGTGGACGCCGTGGCGTCGGCGGTGTCCTCTCCGGCGAGTGATCACCTCGGCGCTGTGCGCGCGGCATTGCAGTTGGGTGCGTCACCGGAGGAGGCGTGGTTGCGAGTCCCGGCAGCTCTGCAGCCCATTGCGCGGGCGATCCGACGTTCGCAGGAATCCGGTGCACCACTCGGCTACGTGCTCGACACCACGGTCGAGGACCTGCGGCGGGAGCACCGTTCGGCTGTGCAGGCTGCTGCGCGTGCTGCCGGCGTGCGCGTCGTGGCACCACTCGCCCTGTGCTTTCTCCCGGCCTACCTCGTGATCGGCGTCGTTCCGATCGTTGCATCGCTCGCGAGTGGGATTCTGACGTGATCGTCCACAGGATGCGTATTCATCCCGCGATTCAAAACCGGTTCGGGAGGAGCACTCGATTCGGGAAATCCTCGGTGTATCACTTCGACCCGGAGTGATGACCGTGAGGAGAGACCATGTCAGTTCTGATCCATTCGACACTTCCCAGCACCACACACGCCCTCGTGCGTCGGTTGCGCGACGATTCCGGTTTGACCACCGCGGAGTACGCGATTGGCACCGTCGCTGTTGCCGGGCTCGGTGGCCTGCTCATCAAGTTGCTCACGAGCGATGCCGCCCGGGATCTCATCTGGGGCGTTGTCCGGTCTGCGTTCAGTTCGATCTTCGGCTGACCGTGACCCATCGACTCATCGGCTGCCGCACCCGCCCCCGGTGCGGCAGCCGATGGCTGTTCCGAGAGGACGGCTCCACCACGCTCGAGACCGCAATCGTCATCCCCTTACTCACGGCGATCGCGGCGGCGTTCCTGGGAATCCTGGGCTGGGCCTGGGGTGGCTTCACCGCAGGGAATGCCGTGCAGGAAGCGGCGAGGGCAGTGGCCCGCGGTGACGATCAATGGGTGGTCCACCGGCACCTCCAGTCGACACTTCCGGACGCGCGCATCTACTGGAGCGTCACCGATACCGAGGTGCGTATTCGCGTGGAGACGGTGGCCTGGGTGCGTAACGCAGTCCTCGGTGATCGGTGGCAGACCGTGGTGCAGGAAGCCACCGCGCCGCGGGAGTGGTCCGGATGAGGATCCGCGATGAGGATGGAAGCGCCACGGTCTGGACGGTGGCCCTCATCACCGTCCTGCTCGTCACCGGCTGCCTGGCGATGACCGTCGCGCAGGTCACCCTGGCGCGGCAGCGGCTCTCCTCCGCCGCGGATCTCGCTGCACTGGCGGCTGCGCAGGGACGTGGATGCTCAGGCGCCGCCCACTTCGCGCACGCGAACAGCGTCCAGCTCAGCTCATGTCATTTCGATGGCGTGGATCACTGGGTCGAGGTGTGGCTGCCGGCTCCGACCCTGGCGGTTCGCATTGCAGCGCTGCTGGGACAGCGTGCACCGGAGATTAGGACCAGGTCTCGCGCTGGCCCCGCCTCGTCACTCTTGATGAATCAGCCGTGAAGCATGCCCTTTATCACCACGACGACTTCGTTACTCCGGGCAGTTCCCCACGATGAGCCAGCTCGCGAACATTGATGCGCGAGAGTCCGAAAAAGCGTAAATGACCACGTGGGCGACCATCCTTGGCGTCGCGGTTACGGATTCGAGTAGGACTTGCGTCACGGGGCAGTCTCGCGATGGCTGCCAAAACTGAGCGACGTTCCGACTCAGTCGTCGCTCGCTTCAGATTCTGCTTGAGTTCCAGGCGGCGCTCGTTATGCCGGGCTGCCGCAATCTTTCTGCGCTCGTTGGCGACAATCTTTGATTTCTTGGCCATCAGCGATCCTCGCGGAATTCTGCATGTTTGCGTGCGATGGGGTCAAACTTTCTTAGGACAAGGCGATCCGGGTCATTGCGTCGGTTCTTACGGGTGACATAGGTGTAGCCGGTCCCCAGTGTTGACCGCATCTTGATTATTGGCCGGAGATCCTTGCTCTTCGATGTCATCAGACGTGCCCTTCCCTAGCAATAATCTCGGCCACGACGGCGTCGATCCCACGTTGATCGATGGTCTTGATTCCGCGGGCGCTCACCGTCAGCGTGACCTTCCTCCCAAGACTTGGAACCCAGTAGGACTTGCGCTGGATGTTGACATCGAACCTGCGGTTGGTCCGGCGATGGGAATGAGAAATCGAGTGGCCGAAGCCGGGTTTTGCCCCCGTTACCTGACACACGCGCGCCACTGTCTGCTCCTCTGACCCTGGTTTCGCTACTTGCTAACGACAATCATTTCCAATAAGGTACCGTATCGAGCTTTGAGGCGCAATGTGGGGTAGGCATGAAAAAGGGGATTCATCCGGACTATGGGCCGGTCGCGTTCCGCGATATCGCCACGGGAGCGGTCTTTGTGACGCGCTCTACGCTGGTGTCACGTCCTCGCGGGCGCACCATCTCGGTGGACGGTGAGGACATCCCGGTTTTCGACGTTGTCATCACCAGCGATAGCCACCCCTGCTGGACCGGGCAATCCCGGGTTATCGATTCGGAGGGTCGCGTGCAGGCATTCGAGCGGCGATTCGGCAAGCGCTCATGAGGAAGCCTCTCGCCGTCGTTACTGGTGTCGACGCGTTCGCGATGGACGGCGTGTTGATGTCTTTGATGCTCGACCTACCTAATGCGGTTGCCATCCGACATTCGATCGATCCGACTGCCCAGGTATTGACGCGCACCGTCAGCTCGGCAGGGGGTGTGCTTGAAACCGAGTCGATCGACCTTGAGCACGCATGTGTGGGGTGCGCTCTGCGCGAGGACATCATTCCGACCATCGTCCGCCTCGCCCGGCAGCAGGAATGGTCCTACGTGGTCGCCGGTTTACCACTTGCCGCGGAAGCGGATCACCTGGCTCGCGCGATTTCCCGTGATCCTCGAGTAGGTCGCCATGTGCGCCTTGCATCCGTGCTTGCGGCCGTCACACCTGAGGAGACCCTCGAGACCCTCCTCTCGCCCACCCTGCTCGCGGATCTCAACCTGCACACGGGCCCCGGAGACGAACGTGGTGTCGGGGAGACCGCGTGCGCCCAGGTGGAGTACGCCGATGTCATCGTGACCACGTCCGAGGATCAGCGGGCGCTGGACTTCCTCGGTGCTCTGGCTCGGCCGAGGGCAAACCTCATTCAGGGCTCCGAGAATCTCATCGCCGAATCCCTGATGGGATCCCGACACATCAGCAGCGAGGCACAAGCCTGGCGTGTGCCGATGACGGCCGAGGAACTTCCCGAACGTGCTCTCGGGCATGCCTGGCGAATCGACCTGCGTTCCCAGCGCGCATTCCACCCGGAGCGCCTCATGGAGCACATGGAGGATCTGGCAGGTGGAAAGTTTCGATCGCGCGGTGTTTTCTGGGTTCCCACTCGGCCGGGTCTTGCACACCTCTGGGAGGGAACCTCGGGACAGGTGAGTATCGGCCAGCACGCGCGCTGGGGATCCGTGACACCCATGACTCGACTCGTCCTGACCGGTGTTGAGGATGTTCCCATGGGGCTGTCGGAGGTCTTCAACTCCATGTTGTTGTCCACCGAGGAGGCATCAAGCGATGTCAGTACGTGGACCCTCGCCGAGGACGGCCTTGAACCATGGCTCGGCGACATCCATCGGGCCGCTTGAGGGAGACGCGCCATGCCAGTTCCGAAACGAAAGATGTCGCGTAGTCGGACTCGGCATCGCCGGGCTCAGTGGTCTACGCAATCACCGACGCTCGTTCCGGTGACGATTCGGGGTCGCGAGTTTCTCATCCCCCGTCGACTCCTCAAGGCTGTGCGCCTTGGTCACATCGATCCTGAAACACTGACCTAGGAGGTTGGAATGCAACGAAGGCGCCGACAGGAAGCAGAGGTCAAGCGACGCGACAAGGCCCCGCTCATCCCGCCCCACGTCACCCACATTGACTACAAGGACGTGGAGTTGCTGAGGAACTTCATCTCGGATCGCGGAAAGATTCGCTCGCGGGCTGTCACCGGACTTAGTGTCCACCAGCAACGACTCGTGGCTAAGGCCGTCAAGAATGCACGAGAAATGGCACTGCTCCCGTATTCGGGTCGTTTTCCGTCGGGTCGATGAGGAGGGCGCGGACATGAAGGTGCGGGCATCCCTGAAGTCTTTGGCGCGCCAACCCGGGGCGCAGATCGTTAAGCGCCGAGGGCGCATCTACGTCATCAATAGGAAGAACCCCCGCATGAAGGGGCGCCAGGGCTAAGGACGCTGCCCCTCAACCACGTTCGGCCAGAATCGTGCTGAGAGTTCGTATCGCCCCACCCTTGTCCAACGGTTCGTTGCCATTGCCGCACTTCGGTGACTGGATGCAGCCGGGACAGCCGTCGTCACATCCGCAGTCGAGGATCGCGTCCCGGGTCGCCGCAAGCCACCCGGAGGCGACCTCGAATCCGTGCGCGGCGAAGCCTGCGCCACCGGGGTGCCCGTCGTAGATGAAGATCGTCGCGGTCCCCGTGTCGGGGTGCGCGGCGGTGGAAACACCGCCGATATCCCAACGATCGCAGGTGGCGAACAGCGGAAGCATGCCGATAGCGGCGTGCTCGGCTCCATGCACGGCGCCGGGGGTTACGGGATCGGTGATCCATTCCTCCGGGAGCGTCCACCACACAGCCTGGGTGCGCAGAATCCGCTCGGGGAGATCAAGCGTTTCCTCCCCGAGATTCTCCCCACTGATCCGCCGCCGCTGGAAGGACACGACCTGGTTCGTGACATCCACCCGTCCCAGGAACATGGTCACGCCGGGACTCACGTGCTGTTCTCGCTGCACATCCACGATGCGGATATCGCTGATGTCGCGGGCGATCGTGGTGTAGTCGACCTCCTCGACGCGCGCGAAGGCCACCGAGTCCACGAGATCCAACTCGGTGACGACGTGCGTCACTCCCTGATGGACATAGACCGCGCCGGAGTGCACGGTGCTGTGTGCTGCCCCGGAATCCACGGTCCCGAGCAGCCGGCCGGTGCCCACCTCCACGACGCGGACTTCCGGTGCACCGGTTCCGCGCAATGTCGTATCGCGGTGGGGTGCGTGCCGGTGGGTCCAGAACCATCCCGTGGGTCGACGACGGAGCAGGCCCTGCTCGACGAGTTCCTCGACCACCTCTGCACTCCCCTCGGGGAAGATCTCGGAGAGATCCGCAGCGGTCAACGGCAACTCCGCTGCTGCGCAACATAGATGCGGTGCAAGCACGGCGGGATTTGCCGGATCGAAAACGGAAGTCTCGACGGGTGCATCGAGCAGCGTCTCGGGGTGATGCACCACATAACGGTCCAGCGGATCATCGCGCGCGATGAAATGGACAAGCGCGGGGGTGTTAGCCCGGCCCGCACGACCGAACTGCTGCCACACCGACGCCCGGGTCCCTGGCCAGCCCGCGGTGATCACGGAATCGAGTCCCGAGATGTCGATGCCGAGCTCGAGTGCGGAGGTTGCGGCCATGCCGATGATCGCCCCGCTGCGGAGTTGGCGTTCCAGTTCGCGCCGTTCCTCGGGAAGATAGCCGCCCCGATACGCGGCGATTCGGGGATCATCGGTGCGCTGCTGCGCGCGCATCGCTGCATATTCGACCCCACGACGGCTTCGCACGAACGCGACGGTGCTGACACCGGCATCGACCTGATCGGCGAGAAGATCGGCGGCGTAGGCGACGGCGGACATCTCCTCACCGTCGGGTCCCTCGGGCGGTGTTCGCATCACGATGGTGCGCTCGGGTGCGGGTGAGGTGTCCTCATCGACCACGACGGCGTCCACGCCGGTCAGGCGACGGGCAAACGATCCGGGGTCACCCATGGTCGCCGACGCGAGGATGAACGTGGGATCGCTGCGGTGGTGGGCGGCCACCCGGCGCACCCGGCGCAGCACATGCGCGACGTGGGCACCGAAGACGCCTCTATATACGTGCGCCTCATCGACCACGACGTAGGCCAGGCGCCGCCAGAACCGCGACCAGCCCGCGTGATCGGGAAGCAGGGAGAAATGGAGCATGTCCGGGTTGGTCAGAATCAGCGACGCGTGGGCGCGTGCCCAGGCACGGTGCTCCCTCGGGGAGTCACCATCGACGGTGGCGGCCCGCACCTCGGGGAGCGCCCACCCCTCCCATGCGGCGAGTTGGTCCGCCGCTAAGGCCTTCGTCGGCGAGAGGTAGAGGGCGGTCGCGCCGTCCGCGAGCGCCGTGGCGACGGGCATGGCGTAGGCGAGGGACTTGCCCGAGGCGGTGCCGGTGGCGATCACCGTCGCGTGACCCGCGTGGGCGGCCTGCGCCGCCGCCACCTGGTGGGCCCAGGGCTCGTGGCCCCAGGTCTGGCGGGCTTCCTCGGGCACCCAGTCCGGCCACGGGGAGTGCTGCGCGGCGCGCGCGGGTTGGGTGATGCGCACCTCGGTCACGCCCCCATTGTCGGCTGCCCCTGTGACGGGGTCTCAACGCTTGCATTCCCGGTGGTCAGACAGGATATGGATCACAGGAACCCCGGCCCGGGGGGCACTCGGTCGTGAATAGACTCCACCGACCACGACGTCGCGGGGGTCTTCACCTCTGCGCGCAATAAGGAGACCCATGATCGAGTTGAGCGGTAGCAACGTGACCACCGTCGTCATCGTTGCCGTCATCGCACTCGCGGCACTCATCGTCGCTGCCATTCTCGTCCGCGAGGTCCTCGCGGCCAGTGAGGGCACCGCCAAGATGAAGGAGATCGCCGCTGCCGTCCAGGAGGGTGCGTCGGCATACCTCAACCGTCAGTTCAAGACCCTGGCGATCTTCGCGGTCATCGTCTTCTTCGTGCTGTTCCTTCTTCCCGCGGAGACGAACTCCGAGCGCATCGGTCGCAGCATTTTCTTCCTTGTGGGTGCGGTCTTCTCGGCCATCACCGGGTATATGGGCATGTGGCTCGCGGTCCGCGGCAATGTGCGCGTCGCGGCGGCTGCGAACGAGCAGGGCGAGAAGCCGGCCATGAAGTTGGCCTTCCGGACTGGCGGCGTCGCCGGCATGTTCACCGTGGGTCTCGGTTTGTTCGGTGCAGCACTCGTCGTCCTCGTCTACCAGGGCGAGGCACCCAAGGTGCTCGAGGGCTTCGGCTTTGGTGCGGCGCTGCTCGCCATGTTCATGCGTGTCGGCGGCGGCATCTTCACGAAAGCGGCCGACGTCGGAGCGGATCTCGTCGGCAAGGTCGAGCAGGGCATCCCCGAGGATGACCCGCGCAATGCGGCGACCATCGCGGACAACGTCGGCGACAACGTCGGCGACTGCGCCGGTATGGCAGCGGACCTCTTTGAGTCCTACGCCGTGACCCTGGTTGCCGCCCTCATTCTGGGTAAGGCGGCCTTCGGCGAACTCGGCCTGGTCATCCCGCTGGTCATCCCCGCCATCGGCGTGATCACCGCTGTCATCGGCATCTTCGCCGTCTCCCCGCGCAGCTCCGACCGGTCGGGCATGAGCTCGATCAACCGCGGGTTCTTCATCTCAGCCGTGATCTCAGCGGCACTCGTCGTGGCAGCAGTGTTCTACTTCGTTCCCCCCACCTGGGAGGAGCTCGTCTCCCTGGGTGGACTCGAAGAGATCCTCGGCGCCAGCACGGTGAACCCGCAGTGGTTCGTCATCATCGCGGTGGTCATCGGCATCGTCCTGGCCGCCCTGATCCAGCTGCTCACCGCCTACTTCACCGAAACCAACCGCCGCCCCGTCGACGATGTCGCCAAGACATCGCTCACGGGACCGGCCACCGTCATCCTTTCCGGTATCTCGCTGGGCTTGGAGTCTGCGGTCTACTCCGCTCTGCTCATCGGTGGAGCGGTCTACGCGGCGTTCCTGCTCGGCGGCGGCGCGATCCTGTTGTCGCTGTTTGCGATCGCGCTGGCCGGCACAGGTCTGCTCACCACGGTCGGCGTGATCGTGTCCATGGACACCTTCGGCCCGGTCTCCGACAACGCCCAGGGCATCGCGGAGATGTCTGGCGATGTCCACGGTGAGGGCGCCGCAGTGCTCACCCGTCTCGATGCGGTCGGCAACTCGACCAAGGCGATCACCAAGGGAATCGCAATCGCCACCGCGGTGCTCGCCGCAACCGCGCTCTTTGGTGCCTATCGGGATGCGATCGTCGGGGCATTCGCCGAGTTGGGTGTCAATAGCGAACTCGACACTATTGCGGATCCCTTCCAGTACGACGGAATCCTCAATGTCTCGAACCCGGCAAACCTCGTCGGCCTGATCATCGGTGCGGCGGTGGTATTCCTCTTCTCCGGTCTCGCCATCAACGCTGTGTCGCGTGCGGCCGGAGCGGTGATCTTCGAAGTGAGGCGCCAGTTCCGCGAGCATCCGGGGATCATGGCCGGCACGGAGAAGCCCGAGTACGGCAAGGTCGTCGACATCGTTACGCGCGACTCCCTGCGCGAGCTCGTCACACCGGGCATCCTCGCGGTGTTCACCCCGATCGCGGTTGGGTTCGGCCTCGGTGTCGGAGCGCTCGGCGCCTACCTGGCGGGCACCATCGCCACCGGCGTGCTCATGGCCGTGTTCCTGTCGAACTCCGGTGGAGCATGGGACAACGCGAAGAAGTACGTCGAGGACGGGCACTTCGGTGGGAAGAAGTCGGAGGCTCACGCGGCCACGGTCATCGGCGACACTGTCGGCGATCCGTTCAAGGACACCGCGGGCCCGGCTATCAACCCGCTGATCAAGGTGATGAACCTCGTGGCGCTGTTGATCGCCCCGGCCGTCGTGGTCATGAGTGTCGGAGAGGGCGAGAACCCGGTGCTGCGCTGGACGATCGCACTCGTCGCGGCGCTCATCGTTGTCGTCGCGGTGGTGATCTCCAAGCGTCGCCCGATCGCCGTGGGGGATCAGGACGCCGTCAAGGCGTAGTAGGACGTCAGGTGAGGGCCCGGTCGAGCGGAGACTGGGCCCTCACACGCCTTATCCGAATATCGGACGCTGTGCATCTCCCTTCACCCCCTTCGGGGGTGGGCAGGGGAACGCCCGCTGAGGACCCGCCGTCGGTTTGACAGGGGCCGGTGGCCTACCGTCAGACTCCGCCGCGTCAATCAGCCGTAGAGGGGAAACCGAGTGTCGGGCACATTGGTGATCGTCGAGTCACCGGCGAAGGCCAAGAAGATCGCGGGCTATCTGGGGAACGGGTACACCGTCCTGGCCTCGGTCGGCCACGTCCGGGATCTGGCGGCCCGGGCATCGGACCTGCCGGCCGAGGATCGCAAAAAGCCCTGGGCCAAGCTCGCCGTGAACGTCGATGATGCCTACCAACCCCACTACGTCGTCCACGAGTCCAAGAAGCAGACAATCAAGGAGCTCAAGGCCGCGCTCAAGGACGCCGACGCATTGTTGCTCGCCACAGACGAGGACCGCGAGGGTGAGGCGATCTCCTGGCACCTGCTCGAGGTGCTCAAGCCCAAGGTCCCGGTCAAGCGGATGGTGTTCAACGAGATCACGCCCGAGGCGATCCGCGACGCCGTGTCGAATCCACGTGAATTGGACATGCGCTTGGTCGAGGCGCAGGAGACCCGACGCGTGGTGGACCGCCTCTACGGCTACCCGGTGTCCGAGGTGCTGTGGAAGAAGATCGGGCGGGAGGCGAAGTCGGCCGGGCGTGTGCAGTCGGTTGCCGTGCGTCTCGTCGTCGACAAGGAACGTGAGCGCATCGCCTTCACCGCGTCGGGCTATTGGGATATCGAGGGAGATTTCCTGCCCGGTCCCTTCGCCGCGACACTGACGGCCGTCGACGGCACGGCGATCGCCAGTGGATCGGACTTCGATTCCGATGGCTCACTCAAGCGGGCAGATGTCTTGCGCCTCGACGAGACCGCTGCGCGGTCTCTCGTGGATGGTCTCGCCTCGAAATCCTTCACCGTGCGCTCGGTGGTGCAGCGTCCCGGCCAGCGCAAGCCCAAGGCTCCGTTCATGACCTCGACGTTGCAGCAGGAGGCCTCGGGTCGACTCCGCTGGGGTGCACAACGCACGATGCGGGTGGCGCAGAGTCTCTACGAGAACGGCTACATCACCTACATGCGCACCGACTCAGTGCAGTTGTCAACACAGGCACTCGATGCAGCGCGGAATCAGATCCGCGAGCTCTACGGGTCGGACTACCTCGAGTCCAGTCCTCGCGTGTGGCCGAACAAGTCCAAGAATGCGCAGGAAGCGCACGAGGCGATTCGTCCGGCCGGCGATCACTTCAAGACTCCCGGTGAATTGGCTGGCGAACTCGTGGGCGATGAATTCGCGCTCTACGACCTCATCTGGCGTCGCACCCTCGCATCGCAGATGACCAACGCCAAGGTCGCTACCACGACGGTCAAGTTGGGTGCGGCTGCTAGCGACGGTCGCGATGCGGAGTTCACTGCGACGGGAACCGTCATCACTTTCCCGGGTTTCCTCGCTGCACTGAAAGACATCACCGAGGAGGATTCCGACGAGCGCGAACTCCCCGGCCTCGTCGAAGGACAGACCGTCACGGCACAGGAGCTACGCCCCGCGGGGCACACCACCAAGCCACCTGCCCGATACACCGAGGCCTCGTTGGTCGCAAAGCTCGAGGAGTTGGGGATTGGACGACCGTCGACCTACGCATCGATCATGTCCACGATCCTCGATCGCGGGTACGTGTGGAACAAGGGCTCGGCCCGGGTGCCGAGCTTCACCGCTTTCGCTGTGATCCGGCTGCTCGAAGAGCACTTCTCTGAGCTCGTCGACTACCAGTTCACCGCCAATATGGAGGACGTGCTCGACCTCATCGCTGCCGGGGAGATCGACCGCCTCCCGCAATTGGACGCGTTCTGGAATGGTGGTCACTCGCTCAATGCGGACTTCCGTGGGATCAAGCACCTCACCGAAGACCTTGGTGCGATCGACGCGCGGGGGATCGCCACCATGGCCATTCCGGGAACGGATGCGGTGTTGCGCGTGGGTCGTTTCGGCGCCTACCTGGAACGCGGTGAAGAGCGGGCCAACATCCCCGTCGGCACTGCACCGGATGAACTCACCGGGCAGTTGGCGGAGGAGCTACTGCTCGAACCCAGTGGTGACCGGGAGCTCGGCACCGACCCTGACACTGGCCTGATGATCGTCTCGAAGTCCGGTCGCTACGGTCCCTACGTCAGCGAGGTGCTTCCCGAGGATGCACCGACGAGCGCCAAGCCACGCACCGCCTCCCTGTTCGCATCGATGAAGCCGAGCACCGTCACCCTCGAGGAGGCCCTCCGACTGCTGTCTCTTCCGCGTGTGATCGGCGTCGATCCCGCGGACGGTGAGGAGATCACCGTGCAGAACGGTCGTTACGGCCCCTACATCACCAAGGGTAAGGAGTCGCGGTCTCTCGAGTCCGAGGAGCAGATCTTCGAAGTCACCCTGGACCAAGCCCTCGCCCTCCTCGCGCAGCCGAAGCAGCGTCGGGGACGTGGTCAGGCGGCGGCGCCATTGCGCGAGGTGGGTGTCGACCCATCGACGGGCAAGACGATCGTGGTGCGGGAGGGGCGTTTCGGTGCGTACGTCACCGATGGAGAGATCAACGCGTCCCTGCGCGTGGTCGATGACCCGATGACCGTCAGCGTCGAGCGGGCCAGTGACCTGATCGCCGAGCGACGCGCGAAGGGACCCGCCCCGCGCAAGGTCGCCAAGCGGGCTCCGCGCAAGACGACGAAGGCACCGAAGAAGAAGTCGATCCCGGTTCCCGCGAATCTCTGACGATGTTCATCGCGTTCGAGGGCGGCGAGGGTGCTGGCAAATCCACCCAGGAGGCACTGCTCGCCGATCACCTCACTGCGCGCGGCGATGAAGTAGTGCGCACCCGCGAACCCGGTGGTACTCCCGCGGGGGAGGCGATCCGCGCAGTCGTCCTGAGCCCCGAGTACGAAGGTCTTGATGACCGGGCGGAAGCCCTTCTCTTCGCCGCATCGCGCGGCGAACACGTCGCCCGGGTCATCCGCCCCGCGTTGGAGCGCGGTGCGGTGGTGGTGTGTGACCGCTATATCGACTCGTCGGTGGCGTACCAGGGCGCAGGCCGGAATCTCGGAATGGACGCGGTTCGCGAGTTGAGCCTGTGGGCGACCAACGCGCTCCTGCCCGACCTCACCATCGTCCTCGACATCGATCCGGAGATCGGTCTGTCTCGGCTGCATTCACGTGATCGTCTCGAAGGGCAACCACTGGACTACCACCGCCGTGTCCGACAGGCGTTCCTCGACCTTGCAGCGGCGGAGCCCGCGAGATACGTCGTCATCGATGCCACCCAGGACACCTCGGTGATGGCAGATCAGGTGCGCGCTGCCGTCGACGCTCGACTGGACGCGCGCTGATGAGCGCGTCGATCTGGTCCAACCTCGTGGGTCAGGACCTCGCTATCACCAG